>JBJTOM010000400.1:0-3933 GCA_046074585.1 Planctomycetota bacterium
CACGAAACAGGGGTGAGTTCCTGGTTCCTTGTCGAAGCGTACCCAGTCCGCCCGTAGCTTCCCACGAAGGCCGTGGAACTGCTCTTGCCCGCGGACTGCCGTCCGACGGCTCAGCGACTCGTTAACGAAGGATTGCTATCCCCCGCCCGCACTATCACGACGGCCGCTGTGCGAAAGACGACTTCCGCCGTTCTTAACACCGTTTCGTCATCCCAACCCCGGCCCGACTCTCTTGAAGAACGCGAGCAATCAGGGTCTGGCGCCGTCCGGAAGCACCAATTCGTTGAGCTTGTTCGCGGCGATCTCAGGGTCTGTACCAGAGTTCCACGACACCGGGACCATCCGTCCCTCAGCATACGTTGTCTCCATCGGCGCCCACACTTCGTCAACCTTTTCGCTGAAGAAATCGCCGATCAGCAGGTCCGTGATCCGCCCCTTCATCTGCGGGTAATTCCTGACAAAGGCTCCGAAATTGAAACCTTCATAGAATTCGCACACCAATCGTCGGATGCGATCAATGCCCCGGTTCAGTGTCGGCCCCCAACTTCCCAGTCGAGCCTCTGAATAATCGTCCGCTGCCAACGCGTCCACGATGCCATCAGCAGCCATCTCCCCGGATTTCAGCGCCAGCATCAGCCCCGACGAATACAGCGGATCCAGGAAACCGAAGGCGTCTCCGACGAGTACCCAGCCGGGACCCGCGACACGGTCACAGCGGTAAGAAAAATCCCGAGTCGCAAAATAGCCCGCGACTCGATCCGCACCCGCCAGCCGCTCTGCGACCCCCGCACACTTCGCCACCTCTTCCTGATAGGTCTGCTCGTGCGAGCCACGCCCCTTGAAAAGGTCGTCGAACGGTGCAACGATCCCCACACTGGCACGGTTGTCATGAAGAGGAATGTACCAGAACCACCCCTTGCGGTCCGTCGTCTGAAGAATCACCGTCGCACCCTCGTCCCGACCCATATCCCGATGACAATTCTGCCAGTACGTCCAGATCGCGCCCTTGTTCAGCACCGGATCCCACGTCCGCAGCTTCAGACGATTCATCAGCATGCCACTCTGGCCACTGGCATCCACCACCACCTTCGCTCGCACTTCCCGGAGAACCCCATCCTCTGTGCGGACCCGAATCCCCACAGCTCGGTCCTCTTCAAAAAGCACATCCATCACCCGCGCGCCCTCATGCGCGTCAACGCCGTGCTCACGAGCGTTATTCAGCATCAACAAGTCAAACTCACTCCGCACCACCTGCCACGTCTGCGAACATTCGTGCGGATTGTTGTCTTCAAAGTAGAACGGAGCACTCGCTTTGCCGTTCGACGTGACAAACTGCACGCTGCGCTTCTTCACAAAACTACTGGACTTCATCTTGTCCAGCATGTTCAACCGCTTGAGCGTCCAGTACGTCTCTGGAATCAGAGACTCGCCAACATGAAATCTTGGAAACTTGTCCCGCTCGTACAGTGCAACCCTGTAGCCTTTCTGAGCCACAAGCGTCGAAACGGTCGCCCCCGCAGGACCGCCACCGATCACCACAACGTCGGTTTGTTCCACGACAGCCGGAGCAATGTTGACCATAAGTCGATTTCCTGATTGGGTTTCCAGCAAAGACATCCGGGAAGAGAGCTCTCACGGAAAAGGCATGAACATGCCCTTCGATGATAGACGGCAGGACAATAGTTGTCCAGACAACTATTGCATCGACAGGAACGAAAATCGGGCTTTACAAAACTCTGCGAGCCTCAAAACGTTCAGCCACACAAAAAGCTCCGAAAATCCACCCTGAACATCATCGCTCAAACATGTTCCGTACAGCAGGTGCCACGTGCAGGTGCCAGACGTGCAGGTGCCATGCACCCGAAGTTGCATCATCCCGGCACATCCACGCGACCGGCAACGGCACACCCGTCACTCCCGGAAACAAGCCCTGTCTACAACCGCTCCGCTGTCGAAATGGCAGCGGCCGCTCCGATGCTGACCTGATAACCAGGCGTTCTGAGGGATTCCTGGGTTTGCAGCGGTGTGCCGGGCGTCAGCAGGAGACTGCTGGTACCCTCGGTATGCATCCGCATGGTTGTCAGGGCGTTCTGAAGCGGCATCCTGGACAGCACAGCAGCCCGCAGTACGCTGAACACGGTGTTGGGAATCTTTCGGCCACCAGCTCCGCCGATGGCAAATTCTGATTCGCCCCCACGCGCGACAATTGCCGGAACCATGTTATGCAGTGGCCGCTTGCCTGGCCCCGGGCCGTTTGGGTGTCCGGGGCGGGGATCGAAGCGGGACATCCCGTGGCCGAGTGTGAGTCCCAGCCCTTCGACGGTGACACCTGAGCCAAACGTGTTGCCATGTGTCAGTGTGAGCGCGATCATCCTGCCTTGATCATCAGCAGCGCTGATGTGAATTGTCCCCGACTGTCCGTTTGCTTTGAGAGGATGCTGGAGGATGCGTTTTTCTCTGGCGGCGGCTGTGGCCACCTGAGCGTTGCGTCCGGCGTACTCTGCGGACAGCAATTCAGTCACCGCGACGGGTGCCGCAGCATCAGTAAAGTCGCCCAGCAGCGTCAGGCGATCGCGCCAGGCCATACGCATAATCTCCACGACTGCATGCAGATACTCACCGGAATCCCGCGGGAGGTCCATTGGGAGAGCATGTTCGGCGTGGAGCATCTGGAGGACACTGAGCCCGCCGGCCGTGAGCGGTGGGGTGTGAACGGAGTGATCGCCGAGCTGCAGTGAGAGGGGTTCGGGGGTGCGGGCCGAGTAGTTTGCGAGATCGGCAGAGCTGACCAGTCCGCCGTTTCGCGCGAAACCATCAGCGATCTGTGCAGCGATGCCGCCCCGGTAGAAGTCATCGACACGATTTTTGGCAGCGAGCGTTTCAAGGAGGGCGGCCAGATCCGGGTTGCGAAATCGTTCTCCGGCCGGCAGTGGGGAACCGTTGCGGAAGTAGAGTTTCTGCGAGCCGGGATCGCTGCGAAAAATCGGCCGGCCGGCGATACTCTTCGCGAGCGACTCCGGCCATGGAAAGCCGTCTCGAGCAAGCGAGATGGCTGGCTTCACGAGTTCGGCGAACCCCACCGAACAGAAGCGGTCGATGAGCAGTTGCAGGCCCGCCATCACTCCAGGAACACCAGCAGACAACCAGCCAGCATCGTTGATCCGTCCCTTCACTGTTCCATCCGGATCGGGCTGAAAAATATCAGCTGCCATGGCTTGTGGTGCAGCGGAATTGGCTTCAATCGCAACCATCTGCTTTCCACCGTCCACCGACACCATCGCACTCAGTCCGTATCCGCCCACACCTGTCTGCCCCGGAGCTTTCACCGTAGCCAGCAACGCGGTGGCAACTGCCGCATCCACCGCATGGCCTCCGGGGAATGCCGCAAATTCGACCCGTGGGTCCGTGGTCTGCCCGAGCACCTTCGGGGCCCTTGCTCCCAGAGACCGTCGAGCGGGCGTCAGCAGCAGTGGCCCCGCGGCAGCGAAGGCCGTGCAGGCGTTCAGACTCAGGAACCCTCGACGCGTCGTCGCAGTGGCCGCCGGGCAAAATGCATTCATCATCAATCACCTCCGCAAAGACGACCACAAGTCTGTGCCGCGATCCCTGAAAAATTCACACACACAGTCGCTCAGTCCCGGAGAAATATCAACTGGCGGGGAAATGGAAAGGCAGAACTCAAAAAAAGGTTGAGTGCTTGCTCCCAGCGGAGCCACTCAAAAAAACGGCTCGATGCCGTGGGACGGCCGGCCACTGGAGCCAGCACGGTTACGCAGGGCACTGCGTCCCATTCGGTGAACGCTGCCTTCGACCAGGATCAGCGGGAGGGCGAAGCTCCTGCTGAGCCGCATCCCTGCCGCGAGGACTGCAACGATCCCCGCTGCTTCGCAAATTCGCTGGCAATCACTCACAGCGCGGAGCAGCGTTCGGTGG
>JBJTOM010000401.1:0-11542 GCA_046074585.1 Planctomycetota bacterium
ATCGCCGCTGCTACTTCAGCAGCATAATCTTCTTGCTTTTTCTCGATACCTTCACCAAGATTCAAGCGGATAAAAGCCTCTACTACAGCAGTACCAAAGTAAGCTGATACTTTTTGGTTTTGGTCTTTTAACCCCCGGTAACGGTGCGTGCCCGCGCGGCCAATACCGCATCAGGAACGCACCGGGCCGCACCGGCCGATGGACATCGGCCACACGCCGGTGGATCCAGATTCGCTGGATCGCGGACCTCTTGACCGGCTCACGCGGCCCGGGTGCGTTTCCGGCGGCGGGTCGGGCGGCGATACAGCAGGGAGTTACCTTGTTTGCCGGCCAGTTCCAGAAATTCCATGTGGCGGAAGCACCAGGCGGCTTTCTGCGCCAGCCATCGCGGGATGCTGCAGGCAACCGCAAGCTGTGCCGTCGAAAAGATCTCGGGCAGGCTGGGATCCGGGAGCAGGAGTTGCCAGAGGTCGTTTGCTGTTGTCAGGGACACCTGTTCCTGGACGGACAGCAGTCGACGATCCTGAACGTGATAGCGTTTCTTCCAGGAACTCCGCGCTGTTGGAGGCAGGCGGATTTCTTCCTGTTCGGTCAGCACAAGATCCAGCTGCAGTCCGGGACTGGGGAACACGCTGAAGTGCACGAGTTCCAGAAAAATGTGGGCGGGCTTCTGTTTTGCTGGACTGCGGCGGGACCTCACCGTTGGCCCATTGGAGTGCTGCAGGGTGGTGATCCGGCGGAGTGCAACCAGGGGTTTGACCACCGTCACGGCGTGACCCAGTTGCAGCAGATCCCGAACTTTGTCGCGGATGGCCGCCAGCGATGCGCACTGGATTTCAATCAGTCGCCCGGCATCGTCCACGGCATCGATCCGGTAGCCGTCGAGAGAAACTTCGTGACGCTGAGCGTCTTCAACGTAGTGCTCACGCAGCTGTTGATGCAGTGAAGTGGCCAACCGGCGGACCTCCCTGTCCGACAAGTGATGACAGATTGCTCCCCGGGACGCCCGAGTCTATTTGGCATCCTTCAGGCAGTCGATACCCATGTAGATCACCAGTGCGGCCGCAAGAATGAACAGCACATCGAACGTCGTCTGTCCACCAAAAGGCACAGCAGCGGCCAGGTCAGCGGCCGCCAGCAGTGCCAGCAGTCCAGCGACTCCCATGGAACCGAACACGATACCCTGGGAACTTCCTGCCATAACCGTCTCTCCACAAGAAATCGCGCTGCCCATCACCCGAAGGCCGTGATGAAATCGACCATTCCACCCGCCGCTCGCAAGTTTAGCTCATCCAGCCCGGGCATTTCGACAGAGAATTCCTGAAAAATCCAGCTAATTTTGTCGGCCGTGGATGTTCGGAAGGACTGTGACGAGTCCACCAACCGGGCCGCCTGATCTCCACCGGTGTCTGTTTCGGATCGCTTAAGTTCGTTCTAAACCCTGTCAATTAAATACTTTAGGAATGGACTCACCCTCCCCCACGCGGACCTGAACCTGTGTCCCGTCGCCCGATCACTCGCAAAGTTTTTCCGCCTCCTTCCGGCTCCCGACCGCCAGTTTCTGTAGGTTTTCTCCATTCGCCACTGTAAACTGTCCGACACGCAGGAGACCGGTTGCATCCTGCTTCCCTCCATGCCAAGGCAGCGCCGCATGTCCTCCGGAATCCTCACTCAGGTCCCTGGTCTGCAGAATCTTCTTGACCAGTGCCAGCGCCGCGTGCGGCTGCATTCCACAGCCAGAGGGCTCGCCGAAACCTCCAGCATCCTGCTCGCCGGACTGCTCACCTCCTGCCTGCTCGACTACCTTTTCGTCCTGCCCGGCTCAATTCGCTGTACACTCCTTGCCCTCGTCGTCCTCAGCAGCTCCGTGGTAGCCTGGCTGCGGCTCGCTCGCCCGCTCATGGGACGCTTCCCCCCCGAAGAGCTCGGCGCAGCCGTCGACCTGCGATTCCCTGACCTGCACGAAGCCTTTGCCACACTGATCTCGATCCATCGTTCTCCCCAGACATTCTCCGATGCCGGCTCAGAAGTCATGCAGCAGCGGCTGCAGCAGCATGTCTCGCAGCGAGTGCAGGCCATTCATCCTCATGACGTGGTCAATGCTCAGCCCGTCGTCCGTCGCCTGACCATCGCCGCTGGCATGCTCCTGCTGTCGCTCCTCCCCTTCCTTCTCTGGCCCGGCTCCTCACAACTGCTCCTGCAGCGGCTGCTCCTGCCATTCGCCAACCTCGAAGCACCCACCAACCTCTACTTCGATGTTCAGCCGGGTGATCACGTAGCAGCGACCGGTTCCAGTATCCCCTTTACCGCCCAACCGCTCTGGCGCACCGGCAATACGGGTTCCCGCCCGGATGCCGTCGAACTTGAGATGCAGGCCGCCGACGGACACTTCGATAATCTGCCCATGCTCTGGGACGAAAACTCCGGTACCTTCACAGCCACTCTTATCCAGGCGTCACAATCACTCAAATACCGTGTCACCGGCGAAGGCGCCGCTTCTCCCTGGTTCCAGCTGATCATCGCGGATCCCCCGCGAATACTCACCGCGGCCCTGCAGGAAACGCCACCCGCATGGACCAATCGGCCAGTGCAGGTTGTCGATGGCGTCGTTGGCGATATCACCGTCTTCGAACGCAGCGACATCCGGATTCAGCTCGGATTCAGCAAACCCGTCCAGCAACTGCAGCTGGAATGGCTGGACTGGGAACCGCTTGTGGCCACTCAGACCGCAGATAAACCCGCTACCACTGCACCCGCCTCCCGCGAACAACTCCCCGAAGAACTTGCCGCAGCCGCTTCTGGTGTCGCCATGGCCGGATCGCCCGCAGCCCAGCCAGCCAGTCCCCAAAAACCCGTCATCCCCGAAGTCGCGTTTTCACCCGACCGCCTGTCCGCTGTACTCCGCTTTCAGGCAACCGGCAGCGGTCACTTCCGACTCAACGCCGCAGACCAGTACGCGCTGACCAACAGCAGCGAACCCGATCGCCATCTGATCGTCACCCCGGATGCGCCGCCGGTGCTCAACGTCACCGGTCTCACGGATGGTCTCACGGTCCGTCCCGATGACATCATCCCCCTCAACTGCCTCGTCACCGACGACGTGGGCGTAGGTCTGCTGGAACTGCACATTCGCAAAAACCAGGACGCCGTCCGTGTTATCCCGGCCACTCCCCTCGACCACGGTTCACCGGAAGTCACACACGAATTCCGCTTAGACCTGCAGACTCTGGCTGTCAAACAGGATGACACGGTGGAATTTCGCGTCCGCGCGGCCGATGAACGGCAGATTCCCGGGCCTCAGGTCGTCTGGAAGGGCCCCTGGTCCATTCGCATTCGCAACGACGCCGAAGCACTCGGACGACAGGCACTCCGCCAGGCCGACCAGCAGCTCATCGATTCGCTCAAGGCCCTGGCCGAACAGCTCGGTAAAGACGCCACCACGGCCGCTCAGCTCCGCGATCAGGCCCAGCGAGACTGGAATGAAAACGCCCGCCAGGAAGCCCGTGGACTCAGCGAAAAAGAACAAACCCAGGGCAACCAACTCCAGCAACTCGCCGAACAGGCCGGCGAACATCCCCTGATGCAGAAACAAGCTGCGAAACTCGCCGAACTCGCACAAAACGTCCGCCAGAACGTCCCGGAACTCCTTGATCAGGCCGTCGCTGCTGAACGTGATCCCGCTGCCAGCCAACTCCAGAACGCCTCCCAGGAACTCAATCGCAACCGCGATGAACTGAATCGGACCATCGAACAAATCCAGCAGGCCGCTCAACTCGAACAGGACCTCGCAGACCTCAACCGACTCGCCCTCGATGCCGAAAAACTTGCTGATGACTCCGAAAAATTCCAGCAGCAACGCCATGCCGGGCCAGAAGCCGGACAACAACCCGAAGAATTTAATCAACAACTCGCCCAGGAACGTCAGCGCCTCCAGCAGAAACAACAGGAAGTCAGCACCGACCTCAATCAACTGCTCCAGCGCAAACAGGAACTCCTTCAAGCCGCCCGCGATGCACAGCTCGACCGCGCCGCTCAAGCCGCTCAACAACTCCAGGACCTCGCTCGCCGCCAGCAAAATCTCGCTGAAGGCGTCAACGAAGAAGCCCGGGATGCCGCTCGCGATGCACAGGAAATCGCCGATAAGGTCCAGCAGGCTCGCAATGAGGCCGAACAACTCGGCCGCGAAATTGCGCAACAGGCCAGCGATGTCCAGCAGCCCGCCCTTCAACCCCTCGAGAATGCCGTCCGCGAACTCCGCCAGGGAAATCTCGATCAGCCACAGAAAAACCTCGAAGATGTCGGCCGCCAGCTCGAACAAGCCGCCGCTCAGCTCGACAAACCCCAGCAACCAAAACCCGCCGAAAATGGCATGCCCGCTGACCCCGCCGCCAAACCCGGTGATCCTCAGCAACCTGGCGAGGCCGCCAAACCCGGTGATCCCGCCAAATCTGCAAATCCCGCTCCTCCCGCTCCCCAGGACGAAGCCGCCAAAGCCGCTCAGGCCGCCGAACAACAAAAACTCAACGAACAAAATTCCACACGACAGCAACTCGCCCGCAAAGCTGAAGATATCGAACAACGCCTTGAACAGCTGAACAAGCAGGTCCGCCAACTCGCCGAAGACCGTGGAGCTCAGCAGCAACAGCCACAACCGGGCCAACCACAGCAAGGCCAGCCACAGCAGCAACAGCCGCAACCGGGCCAACCACAACAAGGCCAGCCACAGCAGCAACAGCCGCAACCGGGCCAACCACAACAAGGCCAGCCGCAGCAGCAACTGGGTGAGCCGATGCCAAACCCGTCACGTCAGGCTGCTGAGAATATGCTTCAGCAGCTTGAGCAGCTTGCCGATGCGGCGCGGGAACAGTCAGACGCTCTGCAAAACACGCCTGCCGCGCCACAGGGTGCCCGCAACAGTGCTGAACAGGCTGCACAGCAAGCCAGCGATGCTGCCCGGAATGCTCAGGCCGGCCAGTTCCAGCAGGCATCAGAACGCATGCGGCAGGCCGCTGCCGAATCTTCTTCCGCCGCCGACCAGCTGGAACAGGCGCCGCTTCAGGACCGCCAATCCCAGCTGCGGCAGCAACGGGACGATCTGAATCGCCTCTCAGATTCGTTCCGACAAATGCAGCAGAACAGCGCCGCTCAGGTGGCTGCCCAGCAACAGTCTCAACAGGCCGTTGCTGATGAAGCCGCTGACGTGCCTCAGATGCTTGAAGACGTCGCTCAGCGATTGAACAACCCTTCACTCGGTCTGCAAAATCAGTCCGCCCCCTCCCGCGAAGCCGCGCAGGCGGCACAACAGGCCGCACAAAACGGCCAGCAGGCCGCTGAAGGTCTCAACCAGGCACAGCTGCAGCAGGCCAGCCAGGCCGCTCAGAATGCCGCCAACCAGCTCAATCGCGCCGCACAGCTCGCCCAGCAGGCCGCACAGGGACAGCGAAACCCCAACAACCCTGTTCCTCCTCAGGTCGGTGAAGAGGTAGGCAACGCTCTGCAAAGCCTCCAGCAGGCCGCTGAACTCATGAACGCAGAAGCCCAGGCCGCTCAACAGGGTGAACAGGGACAGCAGGGTGAAAACGGGCAGCCCGGACAGGAGGCACAACAGGGCGAGGGACAGCAGGGTCAACAAGGTCAACAAGGTCAACAAGGTCAACAGGGCCAACAAGGTCAACAAGGTCAACAGGGCCAACAAGGCCAACAAGGTCAACAAGGTCAACAAGGTCAACAGGGACAACAAGGTCAACAGGGACAACAAGGACAACAGGGACAACAAGGACAACAGGGACAACAAGGACAACAAGGACAGCAGGGTCAACAGGGTCAACAGGGACAACAAGGACAGCAGGGGACGGGCCAATCCCCTTCTGCGGGTTCGACGCGCCAGTTATCCCAGGCGGCCAGGTCTCTCCAGAAAGCTGCTCAGGGCGCTCTGCCCCGTCAGTTCTCGCCGGGTCAGTTACCGACCGAAAGCGGTTCGGCATCTCAGGGGTCGCAGCCGCAGGGCAATCCGGCGGAATTTGATGGATCGAATCCGGAATCGACGGTACGCCGCGGTCGTCGCCGGGCATGGGGTCAGCTGCAGGACCAGCTGGATAACGACGTTCAGGACGCGGGTCGGGAGGTTCTGGATTCTGAGTATTCCGGAATGATTCGCCGTTACCGTCGCGATCTTGCCCGTTCACGTTCACAGGCCCCGGCGGGGGGACAGGCACCAAAACCGTGACGCCAACAGAAAATGCAGCCGCCGTTTTGCTGCCGATGATTTCCCGTGATTCAGCACCACGCGCCGCAGATCCGCGTCGTTCGCTGCTGGAACTGACTTTGGAAGAGCTTGCTGCATGGTTGAAGACGGTGGGTCAGCCGTCATTTCGCGCAAAACAGATTCGTCGCTGGCTGTATCGTGGCCGGATAGGTTCCTTTGCAGAAATGCGGGATTTGCCGCTGCGATTGCGTGAGCAGCTGGAGGCGGAATTTCGCTTCAGCAGTTTCGAGCGTGTCGGGCATCAGGTGGCGCAGGACCGCACAGAAAAGCTCCTGTTGCGACTGCTGGATGGCGAACTTGTCGAATGTGTGCTCATGCGTGACCCGCCGGATCGTCGCACAGTCTGCATCAGCACTCAGGTGGGGTGTGCGATGGGTTGTGTGTTCTGTGCGAGCGGTCTGCTGGGAGTGAAGCGAAACCTGTCGGTGGCTGAGATTGTCGAGCAGGTGCTGGTACTGCACCGGCTGATGGGTGACGACGAACAGATCAGCAATGTGGTGGTGATGGGCATTGGCGAACCGCTGGCGAATTTCCGATCGCTGATGACCGCACTCGAACAGCTCACCGACGACGACGGTTTTGGTCTTGGTGCCAGACGAATCACGGTCTCGACGGTGGGGTTACCAGAGAAAATTCGGGAGTTTGGACGCTCGGGGAAGCAGTACAATCTGGCCATCTCACTGCATGCTCCGAACGACGATCTGCGGACGCAGATCGTTCCCGTCAATCGCAGCATTGGGATTCAGGAGATTATGGAAGCGGCAGACGAGTTTCACTTTGCCACAGGTCGCCGCGTTTCGTGGGAATATGTGCTGTTGTCCGGGATCAACGATCACCCGCTGCACGCGCAGCAACTGGCGGATCTGCTTGCGGGGCGAATCGCCCACGTGAACCTCATTCCCATGAATGGTGTCAGCGAACTGGTCATGACGGCGCCGGGAGAACCTCAGACGCGACGATTCCTTGAAATCCTGCAGCAGCGTGGCATCGCGGCCACCGTGCGCAAGCGGAAAGGCGCCGATATCGACGCTGCCTGCGGCCAGCTGCGACTCAACCGCGAACAACTCAGCCAGACACCAGAACTGTGAAATCTCACTGCTGACCTTTGCAAACTATCCTGTTTTGCATTCATCAGCATCACGAGGCCGGCAACCGCTACCTGTGCACCTGTCCTTTTCGTGGGGGCTTTCCTTTTCGAGGACAAAACGCTGTGTCAGTGGATAAAGACGACAAATTGCGCGGACGTCATGCTGGAGCGTTGCTGCTGAATGCCGCCGGTGTCCGGTTGCCACGGCGGTCGCTTCGAAGACGTTTCGGCAGTCTGGGTATCAGCACTGCTGTTCATGCAGCGGTCCTCTTCTGCTTCAGCATGATCGCGCTGGCACAGCGGGAGATCCCCGTAATTCTGGTTTCCGAGATTCGCTTTGCAGAGCCTGAGCGGGATCCTGACGACTTCACGGACATCCCGGCCCTCGTATTGCCGCTCGCCAGCTTCCAGACGCCTCGATCATCTGCTGCAACGTCTCTGCCGTCGCCGGAGACAGTTACAGGTCCGCCGCTGCCTGATATCGACCTTTCCGCCTTCGGGAGTGTACCGGCTGGAAACATGCCGCCGGAGATCACTGTGCAGGCGGCTTCGGACGCTGAATCCACGGTCGCCTCCGGGATTCAGAAACGCGTTGAACAGGCCGGTGGACGTCGTGGAGTTGTGCAGTTTTCACTCGCCTGGCAGAGCCTCAACGATGTCGATCTGCATGTCATCGCACCGTCCGGAGAACATATCTCCTATCACAGACGCACTTCGCAGTGCAGGGGCAAACTGGATGTCGACATGAATGCGAAAGCCCTTGAAGATCCCGAAGACGAATCGGTCTCCACTGAGCCTGTGGAAAATGTCCGCTGGCTTGATCGGAATGCTCCGGCCGGCCGATACACCGTCCTGATTCATCTCTATCGCTGGAACCACCAGCACACTGCTGAACCCTTTCAACTGCTGGCAAACCTTGGCGAGCAGACGCAGGTGATGAGCGACAATGTATCCCAAAGCAGACGCATTGCCGTCCATCGGTTTCTGTATGTTCCCTCGTCCGTTGCCGAAGGCTATCGCGTACAGATGCTGTCGCAACTCTCCAGGTTGCAGGAGCGTGAAGAGCAGACCGCATCCGGGCTTCTGGAACGTGCCACGCGAATGTCGCCGGGACTCAGGCGAGATCAGGCCATGATGACCATCATCAATCGCTTCCCGCACACGGATGCCTCAGTACAGGCGCTGCAGGAACTCCCGAGCACTCAGTCAAAAAATTGATCACTCCGTGCCTGCCAATCCGCTCATTCCAGAACCGCTCTACCTCAGCAGATACATCGAACGGATGGGCACGGGCATTCGTGACATGATCAAACGCTGTCGCGATGTGGGTTTGCCGGAACCTGAAATCCGGGTGGATGCCGATGTCTGGGTGACCACGATTCGACGCCCGGTGCCAAAAGTGAAAAACAAAGGACGTCGGCACCAGACTGCACCTCCATTGACCTCCGGACGCAAGGCCCCGGTCGGGGTCCCTGTGGCACTGTCTGCTACGGAAATCCTCATCATCAAAGCGTTACGGACCGCCGCTCTCGGTCGCGGTGCCTTACTTGAACACCCTGGATATTCTCAACGAACCGGCCACTTCAGGAATGCCATCCGCTATCAGCTCGACAATCGCCTGATTGTCTTGACCATTCCTGACAAGCCTCAAAGCCGCCTGCAGATGTACCGGCTCGCCAGTAAAGGAAAGAAGTGGCTGGCTATCCACACGGCGGGCGATTTCTGAGCAGCTGTGTTTGACGACGATGTCACTGATTTGGGGCAGAGACCGATATCAATCGGACGAACGGTCGGACAGGGCTTTGAGCCATTGACGTGCTGTGTCACGGGCGGGACATGGCCGCAGCACCCAGCGATCGGTGTGATTGATGAATCCTGTCGGGAGAAAACGGATGTTGCCTGGGTCAATCCCGGAAGCCTGCAGGTATCTGCGGGTTTCTTCAACCTGATTGCCTTCACCGCTGATGAGCTGCGGCCGATTGCGGAGTCGCCGCAGTCGTTCGCCGGCTGCCTGGCGGCTGCTCTCCGGAAATGGCCATCGGCGAACTCCGTCGTAGTGACTGTTTGGGAAGAATGCCATCCAGCGATCAGCGATTTTTTCCGATCGCAGGCCGAGTGCATTCACCGCGATGGCTCCCCTGGAAAACCCGGCGAGCACCATGCGGCGGCGATCGCCCCCGTAATCTTCACACACGTGCTCCAGCTGCTGTTCCCAGAAGTCGATCGTCGCGGCCGGGTTGTAGTCTGATGCATCGCCCCACCAGGTGGTTGCCTGCTGGCTGCCATCGCCGTTCAGAAATGGAAGACACAGCCAGATCCAGTCTTTGCCCTCTGTGAGTCCGTAACCCAGACAGCAGTCTTCCGGCCGGCCACTGCACTCATCTCCGCGCGGATCCCGGTAACCCCCATTTCCCGGCAGTTCAACAAAAACTGGCCAGCTTTCCCCGGCTTTCCAGTTTTCCGGGAGCATCAGCACGGCCTTCGGTAGTTCGCCGGTCGCGTCGCCCGGCCGCCCCCTGTACAACACGCGGATACCCGCCTTTGGCGGTCCCGGCTGCACGGCTGGCACTTCCAGATCCGGCTTCACGGTTCGCACATCCTGGTATTCCTCCGCCGCTGCCACTGTCAGCTGCAACGCGAAGCGACTCAGCATCACTGCAAGAACAATACAGCGACGACTTTTCATAATAAGCGTTCCGGTGGTGGACAAACTGTTGATAACCGTCACTGCTTTCCCGGTGCCATTCACTGGGGCGTTTTGGGACATTTTGTGGCCGGCCGGATGACGGTCGTTCTGCACCCCGATGATCAACGAGCTGCGGGGCGTGAGCAACACGGTTCTTCACACTGCTGGTTCTGTCGCAAGTTGTTGTCATCCATGCTTTTGTAGCGATTCCGGGTTCACTTATCAACACTTCCTGCCGCCTCTTCTGATGATGCTTCTACAACAAATTTTGTTTTCTGATAACATACCGAATCGCTGCACATCGCCTTGTCTCTCCCCTTCAAAGTTGCATCCGCATGCCTGCCAGTGAAGCCGATCGTCAGCTGATCCAGCGGATCCGAGCCGGGGACGCCCGCGCGTGGCAGCAGTGCATCGACCAGTACGAAGGGCGATTGCTGGCGTATGCCCGAACGCGGCTGCAGGATCGGGCGGCAGCCGAAGATGTGGTTCAGGAAACGCTGCTGGGCTTTCTGAAAGCGCTTCCGAACTACGACGAACGAACCCCTCTGGAATCCTGGCTGTTTTCCATCGCTGCCCACAAGCTGGTGGATGCGCTGCGGCGTTCTGGTCGTCGCCCGGTGCTCCCTCTGCTCACATCCGAATCCAAAGACGGTGCCGCCAGGGACCTCACAGGTCCAGGCCGGGGAGCTTCCAGTATGCTTCGCAGCAGTGAGCGAGCGCAGTCGGAGGCGGCGTTGATCGAACAGGTCCTCAGGCCGCTGATCGCGGAATTCAGACAGAGCGGTGCGTGGGAGCGGCTGAAGTGTGTCGAACTGATCTTTGTGCTGGGGTGGCCCAATCGCGAAGTCGCTCGGCGGCTGAATCTCACCGAACAGGCTGTGGCCAATCACAAGTTTTTCGTCCTGCAGAAGCTCAGAGAAGCCGCGCGGGTTGCTAAACTCCACATTGAAAGTCTTGTGGACGATTCTCCATGAACGGTTCCAGACGACATTTTCTGTCCGGGACGGCGACCGCCGCTGCCATGCCGGCTATTCCGTCGTGCGGCGATGGTGTGTGATGTGTGCAGCGGCTGGACAGGTCGGCCAGATCAGCTCCAGCCGTCCCTCAGAATCTTCAACGAGCGCCGTGCAGTTTTCCACCCAGTCGCCGGTATTGCAATAGGTGAGTCCGTTGACGTCGAGTGTCATAGGTTCATGGATATGTCCACAGATGACGCCATGACAGCCGCGCCAGCGGGCGTGCCGAATGATGAGTTCGCGGATGCGGCGGATGTGACCGGCAGAGATTCCCAGCAGGGCCTTGAGTCGGGTGGTGAGTGATGCGGGTCCGTGAGGGACGGCGCGGGTGAGTCGGCTCCAGAGGAGGTTTGAACGCAAAAGCAGCTCATAGAGCTGTTCAACGCCCCACGACGCAAGGGGATGCAGACGTTCGCACGAATCGAAACGATCACCGTGAAGAATGAGAAAGCGACGACCGTCGGCGAGATGGTGATGAAATTCTTCGG
>JBJTOM010000402.1:0-8940 GCA_046074585.1 Planctomycetota bacterium
GTTTGGCATGCAGGGAATGACCCGCGGACTGGCACTGGAATGGGGGCGTCACGGAATTCGCGTGAACAGTCTTGCGCCGGGTTTTATTCTGACAGACCTCACCAGAAAACTCTGGTCTGATCCTGGCATGCAGGCATGGAATACAGACAATGCGCCGCTGGGACGTCTTGGGCAGCCGGGTGATATGGTTGGCACAGCCATCTTTCTGGCTGCTCGGGCCTCGGCTTTCATGACAGGTCAGACTCTGTACGTGGACGGCGGGTTTTCAGCTGGCTGGAACTGGCCCATCCCGCTGACCTGAAGGAATGTTGCAGAAGGGGGCGAAGGGTTGCTCTGGCTGACCTTCGCCCGCACCTGCCGGGGTTTACCTCTGGCGGTCATCGCGTGGCGAATCGCCATGCGTACGCCATGCCATGGTGGTGGGTTCTGCGACTTTGCGATAACCGAGGCTCAGCACCACTTCCAGCACCTCGCTCCATGTGGGGAATGGCCGTCCGCTGCGGCGTTTGTAGTCGTCCATGGCCCGCATGAATTCGACTTCAGGTGATGAGTAGTCGCGTTCGCATGTTGTGGGGTCAATCTGGCGACGGCGATCCTGGCGACGTCGCTCAATGATTTCCCGGGAGTCGGCGCCTTCGTCGAACCGGATGGTTTGGCCGGCTGAGGTGTTTGAGGCATCCGGCGGGGGTGGAGACGCGTGTTCTTTTTGCTCGATTCGCCCCGATCTGAGGACGTCAGCAGTCCGACGCTTGCGAAGCAGTCGTCTGCGTTCGCGATCGGTGAATTCGATTGTGGAATCCGGCATGGGCTGTCCTTTTCTGCGCACCGATGAGCACGCCTCCTGCTGATGGATGGTGACGGGAGCCGGGCGTCGCGGAGGCACCTCCGTCCGGCTCAAACCTGGCTCTCGGGGCCGTCTGCATCCACGCAGCCCGGCTGGTATTCGATCGCCGCGGGTTGAGTATTGCACCTGAAATCGGGGTTTGGAAAGATCTGCCGAATCGGGGGAGAAGTTCATTTCAGGAAACGTGAGAGAATATGGGAAAAAACCATCTGTAGCGATTTTGCGGCTGCGGAGGGCATCTGCGTCGAAAAGACGGCCTCCGCTGCCGGAATCTGCAATCTTGCCTGAAGTCTGCACTTTGCGGGAATCCGCGGAACGTTCACTGCCAGTTTGGTCGGTGCCGACCGGTTTCCGTTGGTGATCGTGGCAGCGAGACAGCCTTTTGTACGTCAGAACAAAGTTCGGAAGTTGATATTTTGCTGCAACTTACACCAATCGCTGAGACCACCCTGCTAAAAAACGTTCTGGAACCAGATTGCGGCATGTTTTTTGCTTCGCCGTCACACAGGCAATCAAATGGCAGGCGGAGGAACTGGGAATGCCAATTTTTCGCTGGGGTCAGGCATGGGACCCGTTTGGAGATTTCGAGCGTCAGCTGGACCAGATGTTGCAAGGCATGCAGCTGGCCTTTCACGGTGTGCGTTCCGGTCGTCGGTTTCCGCAGCTGAATCTTGTGGAGCAGGAAGATTGTTATGTGATCACGGCTGAGATCCCTGGCGTGACACCGGGGCAGATTGAGGTGACCACGGATTCGCGTTATCTGACGGTTCGCGGGGTCCGGCAGCCTCCGGAAGAGGCACGTGAGGACTCATTTCGACGTCAGGAGCGATACCACGGCCAGTGGCAGCGAAAGATCGAGCTTCCGGATCGGGTCAGCGAAGAGGGGATGAAGGCGGACTATACGGCTGGGATTCTGCGGATCACACTTCCCAAAGCAGCATCTCTGGTTTCGCGTCAGATTACTGTCAACGAGGGTCCTTAGAAGGTTTGCCGTCGATGTCCAGTGAGCGCCCGGAGTCAGGGGAAAGTGTTGCCCCGGCGATTTCCGAACACCTGCTTCCCTCGCCCTTGCCTGTTCCAGCCGCTGCAAATCTGGCGGCCCCTGAGGCCGAGCCTGAGCCGCGCCTGCTGTTTACTCCTCCCATTGACATCTACGAAACTCCGGACGGATTGGTGCTCTATGCCGATCTCCCGGGAGTCACGGCGGACAGTCTGGATCTGCAGGTGCAGGACAAGCGATTGACGCTTTACGGTCGAGTTCGACCGGCTGACGGTGCGATCGTGCGGGTGCTCCATCAGGAGTATCATGCGGGAGATTTCCTGCGGTCTTTTATTCTGAGTGACGAGGTCGATCACGAGCGGATTCAGGCGAAGCTGAACAACGGCGTGTTGCGGGTCGAACTGCCACGTGCAGCCCGCGCGAAGCCTCGACGAATCGATGTGTCCTCCGGTTGACCGACTTTTGGGGAACAGACATGTCCGCTCGCAGAGAAAAGCTGGAGGCGATGCTGAAAACAGCCCCCGCGGATCAGCTGTTGCGTTACATGCTGGCGATGGAGCTCGATCGCAGCGGCAGTCCTGAAGAAGCGCTGGATCACTTCCGCCAGCTCATGCAGTCATCGTCAGCCTACGTGCCGGCCTTTCTGATGGCTGGCCAGTTGCTGATGCGGCAGGGCAGAATTGAAGACGCGCGATCGGTTTTCACAGACGGTATCGCTGTCGCTCAGAAGCAGCAGAACAGTCATGCGGCCGGCGAAATGGCTGGATTTCTTGCCTCGCTGGGGAACTGAATCACGTGCTGCCATTCACTTGAACAGTGAAGTCAGGATCGGCGGTGCAGAGTTCAACGGCCAGTCGTACCAGTTGGCCCATTTTGGGCGGGTTGGCTTCACCACGAACCGGAAGTGCTTCGTCCTTCAGCGTTTCGGTGCAGGCTGGACCGATTGACACGATTTTCAATGTGGAGGAGGCTGCCCGTCGAAAGGCCTCTTCAAGTCCGGATTCTTTGGCGACCTGCAGCACGTTGGGCACCTGTCCGGCGCTGGTGAAGAGGGCCGCATGGACATGTCCGGCAGCGATTTTGTGCAGAGCGCGGATGAGCGGTTCGCGGTTTTCCGGGAGTGCCCAGCGATAGACGGGGACGGGGCAGACGATTGCCTGGCGTTCGGCGAGTGCCGCGTAAAGCTGATGGTTGGGCACGCCGTACTCCTGCACCGCAACGGGTTGTCCGGCCAGAGAAAGTCCGGAGTTGTCGATGGCCTGCAGCAGTTCTCTCCACGTGTTGGGTTCGGGGGCTCGAACCGCGTATTTCAGCCCCAGCCTTGAGAGCACTGTGGCGGGCTTGGGCCCGCGAATGATGAGAGTGCATTCGCGAAGAGCCTGCAGAAGTGGTTGTTCGAGAGCTTCTGTGCGGGCCAGCTCCAGGAGTGCTTCGGTGCCGACCCCGGTGAGCAGAATCACGTGTCGAAAATGGCCATCGATGAGTTGCCGAATGGCGTGGAGGGCGGCTGGATTCTGTGTAATCGGAATTTCGCGCATGGACGGTGCCAGCAGAGGAATCGCCTGCTGCCGTTCGATAAGCGACCCCATTTCGGACGCTCGTCGACTTTCGAACGCGCACAAAACCGGCTGTCCCGTCGTCATTTGCTGCTGTCGCCCCCGTGTTGATGCAGACCCCGGCTGTTTCCAGTTTTCCGCTCCAGTTGCAATCCAGCAGCCGGACAGGTGTATAATAGGCCTGGAGCCTTGCTGGATCTTTGCACACGCTGCGAATTTCCTGGCCCTTCACAAACATTTCCGTTCGTGGTTCCTGCTTTTTCTGCAGATTCCTCGCCCACCGGGCAGGACAAGGGCTTTGTTATGGAATCGTCCGTCTCACCGCCACGACACTCGGGTGGCATCATTCATACTTATCAGCAGTACGACCCGGCCACCATTCCTCCCCCATCCGCCTCCAGCCCGGACCTGATTTCTCCGGTGTTTGAACATCTTCTCGAATGGGGCTCCATGCGGGAGCTCAGCGAAGAAGAACTGGCCCGCGCCATTCGACTTGATCCGGGTCAATTCGCAGGGCTGGGCCCCAGTCTTGATTCGCTGATTCGCATGCTGCAGGAACGCAAACAGAAAATCCTCAGCACCTGGGAGACCGACAGTGTTCGCAAAAAGGCAGACCGTCGGGTGGCAGATGCCGCGCGCGAAGCCCGGCCCCCCGGCCAGTTCTCGAAGCCGTTCTGGAACGCCATCAAAAGCCAGCAGATCTATGCCCTTGAAAATCTCTGGTATCGTGCGGAACGAACTGCCCCGGACTTCGCTGCAAGGCTGACCAGTCTCATTGACCTGCTCGGCCGCAAATACCTCATCGATATGCTGGCATCCAGCTACGAATTTACCGGTCGCAGGTCGATGTCTCCTGATGAAGCCGTCGAGATCCATGCAGAGCTCAGGCAGATCGATGAACTGCTGAAACAGCTGGAAGAGGCCCGCAAAAACGCTCAGCTGGCAGTGATCGACCTCGAAGAACTCAGCCAGTTCGCTGATCCGCAGGCGGTTGAGGATTTGCGGAAGTTTCAGGAGCAGGTGGCTGATCATCTTCGTCGGCTGATGGAACGGGAGGGCCTTGGGGATGGCAAAGGAGCACTCCAGCTGACCCCCAAAGCCTATCGGCTGTTTCAGTCCCGACTGCTCAGCCGTATCTTCAGCGACCTTGCCGCCAGTCGTTCGGGCAGACACCAGCAGTCGGTGATCGGCGAGGGCGCAGTGGAACTGCAGCAAACGCGGCCCTGGGAATTTGGTGATCCGGTTTCACAGCTGGATATTCCGGCAACTCTGATCAACACCATGCTCCGCCAGGGCACTCAACGACCGCTGCGGATGCAGGCCAGAGACATGGAGGTGCACCGGACCCGCAACAACCCGCGGTGTGCTACGGTGGTGCTGATGGACATGAGCGGTTCGATGCGGTACGACGGGCAGTACGTGAACGTCAAACGCATGGCCCTTGCCCTGAACGGTCTGATCACCTCCGAGTTTCCCGGTGATTTTCTGCGATTTATCGAACTGCACACATTTGCCAAACCCGTCCAGCCCGGAGAACTGATTTCACTCATGCCGCGGATCCCCACCATCACCAGTCCGGTGGTGCGGCTCCGAGCGGACATGAGTCGCGAGGATGTGACCGAGATGCACATTCCGCCACACTTTACAAACATTCAGCACGGGCTGCAGATGGCCCGACAATTTCTGACACTCCAGGATTCCCCGAATCGTCAGATCGTGCTCATCACGGACGGCCTCCCCACCGCCCATTTCGAGGGCAGTCTGCTGTATATGCTGTATCCCCCGGATCCTCGAACAGAAGAGGCAACTCTGCGGGAAGGTCGACTGTGCAGCCGGGACGGCATCACCATCAACCTGTTTCTGCTGCCCGGCTGGTCGCAGACTCGTGAGGACGTACAATTCGCGCATCGGCTGGCCGAAAGCACCGGGGGACGTGTGTTCTTCACCGCCGGTCGCGATCTGGATCGCTGCGTCGTCTGGGATTACGTCAGCCACCGCAGGGAAATTCTTGGTGGCTGATTTCAGCGTGTTCGGCATTCAGGGAAGCAGCGTTCCACCGTTTCGCTCAACAGCTTTCTGCCAGCGATTGACGGCATCGCGTCGGCGTGAGGCTTCGGCGTTCGGGAAGTAGTTCTGACGCCCTCCGGTCAATCGTTCCATCTCGTAAATCGCCAGCGTGCGCAGGGCCAGCGAATCCCCCTGCAGGTACTGCAGCAGCCGACTGGTCATGAGCCGGTCGCGCGCGAGGGTTTCGCTGAGGCCACCAATCAATTGCAGGGCAAACGCGGCATCTGTCATGGAGAGCCGCGTTTCCAGGGATGCCGAAACGGCCTGTTTTGCCGGGGCTGACCCCGTGATGGCAGCCCGCAGGCCCTCGATGATGCGTCGGTGAACCGCTTCATCGAGGCCCTCGAAAAGGCCGCCAAGCAGCAGAGTGATGTCGGCGGTAAGGCACAGCACCTCGGCCGCCGCCACACCCACCTGCGGGTTCTTGTCGGCCAGCAGTGCCTGCGCAAGTTCGGCAGGCGTTCCGGGGCCAGACAGCGCATCCAGCACGCGATTCCGCACCGCCTCGACTTCAGGGACCGGGGCAGCGTCCGTACGCAGCATCCAGGGCGGTATGGATGCGGGGGGCAGCACACTTCTTTCAACCTTCGCTCGTTCCCTTCCTGCAACAACCAGCCACGACATGGCTTCGGAAGGGGCCAGCGTGACAGGGGCCGGGGCGTCGGCCAGCGCGATCACTGCGGATCCTTCAAGCACGGTGAGACGCACTTGAAGGTCAGCGTGCACTGGCAGGAAGAAGTTGTCGGGAGCCGCAGCAGCCGCGTTCTCTGCACCGGGAGCCTCTGCCTCTGCAGCAGCCTCTGCAGCAGCGGGTAAGACCGCACCGGAAGGACTGGCTTCGACTGCCACGCGGGTTTGTTCTGTCATCAGCGTGATCGCAACCTCTTCAGTACCCAGTTGCAGAGAAAGCGCTGGAGGCTTGTCTTCCGGCCACGCCTGTGCACTGTCGGTGCTGAGGATCAGCTGGCCGGTCAGCAGCTGCAGGTCTGCGTTGCCTGTGGGGATCCGCAGGATGGTGGCCCCGGCAGTTCCTGCCCGCCAGACCTGGCCGGCGCCACGAAGACCGGCCTCGAAGCCACGCGGGATTCCAAACCAGCTGGACCCGAGCAACGGGCGGCAGTTCACGGCATTCAATACGGGGACAACGGCATCTCCACCGCGGATTTGCAGCAGATTCGTCCAGTGTCCCTGTTTTTCGTCGGCGACAAGGACGATCCGGCTTTCTGCCTGGAGGTACAGGCCTTTGGGGGCTTGTGGAAGAGCGTCTGCCGGGGCTGCATCGGCCACCTTTGGAGGCTCGGCAGGGGCATCGCCCGCGGGGTTGGGATCTGCATCCGGATTGGCTGCCTTTGGATCAGCGTCAGCCATCGCCGCGTCGTTGTCAGCGAGTTGCTGTTTCGGTTCGTCGAGGGCCACGGACTCCGCGGGTGGCTGAGGTGGCTGAGCAGCGGCCAGGTCCAGTGCAGCCACGTCCGGGCGGTCAGCGGGGGGCGGTTGAGTGTCGTCTGCGGCTGCCAGAGCCTGCTGTAACGGGGCGTCGTTGCCGGAGGGAGTCCCGCGAAACAGCGAGGGATCGGCCACCACGGACAGGAGCCAGAGAATTCCCAGGGCGATGACGGTCACTGCGGGCCAGTACTGCGATGGACCTGATCGTGGCGTTTCCGGCTGCCATCCGGCGGGCGTCGAGGCTGAGTCAGCGGGGGCTGCCTTCCCCGCTGCCCGCAGCACATCAGTGACGCCGGTGGGATCCAGGGCATACAGGCGATCGCGAAGTTTCGGTTCGAGCTCGATTGGATCGCGAAGCAGCCCAAGCAATTCGTGGGCGGAGGCAACTTCTGCCAGCAGCGGATCGGAAGCGAGTACTTTTTGTTCGATTCGCTGAACGAGGTCGGGGGAAAGCTGGTCGTCCAGATACTCGGCAATCAGATTGGCATCGAGCGACGGCTGATCGGCAGCCACTGTGGCCGTTGCCACGCGTCTTCGCCGCTTAACTTCCCGAATCCGCTCCAGCAGTTCACCGGCAAAGGGACTTTGGGAAATTTTCAGCCCGATTTCACGGGCCTTCGCCGGCGGCAGGCGGTCGTCCATATAGGCCAGCAGTGTTCGGAGCGTCAGACGCATCGGAGGGGCCTTTCGAGGTGGCAGGGGGAGCGATTGGGAACGCACAGGGCTGATGTCGGTGTCATAGTGCGGCAGGCAGGCAGTTTTCGTACAGGAATTTTGACGAATTTCCGGCTGCGCCCGAAATCGACAGCAACCGCAGGACCCGTACTCTCGCTACAGACCGTTTTTCCTGACCGATTCCCTCCGATCAGAGGAGTCTGCAGGGGAACCTGATGACACCTGCAGGATTCTGACCTATGAAGACGGAAGGAGCAGTCGGGCACCGCGCGCTTCCGGTGAAGTTGCGCCCGCTCTGCTGTCACCTGCCAGAGATATTCCCGGAGAATTCCATGACCCTGCTGCTGACTGCTTCAGCCGACAAGGCTGATCAAACCGCAGAGCCACTGCTGCTTTCGCTTTGCGGTTCCCGCGATCATTCGTGGCAACTCTGCAGCGAGGGCGAGTACTCCTGCGGGTCTTCGCTGCAGGACGATATTCGCCTGAATATCTCGGGAATTGCCGCCGGACATTGTCGCCTGATCTATCGCGGTGGCCAGCTTCACGTCCGTCGAGGGCTTGGACGCATCTGGGTGCATGAACTTCCGGTGGCCGGCGAAACCCGCATCTGCGAAGGTGATGTGGTCAGCCTTGGCGGCATCGCATTGCGGTTCGACGGAGTCGTCACGGCGTGGATTCGCAGTGGACGCCGCATCGATCTGAATCCTTCTGCAGAATCACTGGAAGCTGCCACTCCGGTCGTGCAGTTCATCGGCAACTCCGGTGTGCCGTTCAGCCGCCTGGCCTCGTTGTTTGCTTCACAGTCGTCCAGTGCAGACGTCAGCCCACCGTCCCTGAACGCTGCCACCGCAGCCCAATCCGCGCACGTGACTCAGCTTGCAGCCGAAGCTGAAGCCAGCCTGAAACGCCGTGAACAGGAACTCCGAAATTCAGAAACGGCCATCTCCCGAATTCTTGATGAGCTTGAGCAAACGCGGCGGAAGCAACAGCAGGTTCGGCAGCAGCTCGAACAACAGTCTGCAGAAAATCGGCTGACGGCTGATATCCTCCAGAAAAAACACTCGGAACTGAATGCCGAATTCGCGGCCTCGCGGACGGCAACTGAGCTTCACCGCGAAGAACTGAATCAGCTTCAATCGCAGCTCCTTGACCGCGAACGGGAATTGTCGGCCCTGCAGCAACAGCTGGCGACGCGCCAGCACGAATATGAACTCGGCCAGACTCAGCTCAACGCCGCTCTCAGCGATCTTGCCCTCCGCCAGAGTGAACACCAAACCACCGAACAGCAGCTGCTGCTGCGACGGAAGCAGCTGGACAGCCGCGAACAGGAACTGATGGCGCTCCAGCAGCAG
>JBJTOM010000403.1:0-4033 GCA_046074585.1 Planctomycetota bacterium
CCCCCTTGTGCGACCGAAAAAACAGCACGGCACCTCCGGACCAGAAACCCCGCCGCGACACCACGAATGCGCAACCCCGCGACCATTGTAAATCATTTCCAGAAAATACCTTCTGCGTTTCAGGTGCCATGCACCTTGAAAGCATTCGCACCCTGCCGGGGACAGTCCCCGCAGACTGTGGCGGGGAACGTTCTGGCGGCTGTGGAGACCACGGTGACGACGGTCTTACGCGCAGTGACTGCAGCGGCAGGTGGTGGGGAGTTCTGCGAGGCGTTCGGGGTCGATTGCCTGTCCGCAGCTGACGCAGGTGCCCCATGTGCCGTTTTCGATGCGGTTGAGTGTCAGGCGGATGTCCTGGATTTCCTGTCGGGTGATAGAGCCGACAGTGGCGAGTGTTTCATCGTCTTCCATGGCGAGGGCATTTTCCTGCCAGTCGGGGTCAACGGGGTCGCTGAGTGTGTCTTCGATTTCTGTGGCGCGGTGCAGGAGTTCGGTCAGTCTGGTGTGGAGGCTTTGGCGGAGCATGTGCAGGTCGGGCATGTGCGGATCCTTGCGGTGAGCGTGCGGAATTGCCCCAGTCATCTCTGACCGGCAACGGCAGCAGCGGAGATCAGCAAGAGTTGTGCCGGGGTATTCCATGAGCCGCATGGCGGGAGCCTGCGGGCGAAGGACCTGCAAACGCCAGCGCGGCTAATCCTGCGAGGGCGCGCACCTGCGGTGCGAAACGCAGCTGGGGGCTTCCGCCCAACCGCTGAGTGCGAATCGTGGCCGGGGACGCCGTCCGACCGATTATTTGGCGGCTGTTTGAGGTTGCGTGGCGAAGGCGGTCATGCGGCTGACTTCGACGGTTTCGACGCACAGAGTGATGTGATGTTTGGGCATGACTGACGTGCGGAGGTAGTCGACAATGTGTTCGCAGAGATCGGGAACTGCGATGATTTCGATGCGTGAGCACGGCGCGGGCTGGAGTTCCGGGTTTTTGAGTCCGGAGCGTCCGGATCCATGGCAGGGGATTTCGTTATAACCAGAGATACCCATGCGGACGAGGGTCGCAACGAGTTCGGGGGCGAATGTTTCTTCGACCACGAGGGTGAGTCTGCGGACGGGGGTCAGTCCGCGGCGGCGGGCGGCGTGGGCGCTGGCGGAGGCAGGCCGGAGGTCATCGAGTCCGCGGAGCTCCAGTCTGAGACCTTCTTCCTCGAATTCGGACTGGAGTTCCTGAAGTTTTTCCATGACGCTGGCATCGACCATGGTGGTGCCGGAGAGGTCGAGGATGAGGTTGCGTTTCTGGACGAGTCCGACATCTTCGATTTGTCGACGGAAGGGGATCCAGTTGCTGAAGACGGCTGATTCGCGGGCGATGATCAGGCTGGTGTGATCATCGACATCTTCAACTTCGAGATAGGCTTTGAAGAACGACCGCAGGGGCACTCCGTTACTGAGATGAATGATCGTTTTCAGAGCCACACCGGCGGCGACGCCGATGAGCAGATCGGTGGCGAGGACGACGACGAGAGTGACGACAAAGATGGCCAGTTGTTCCCGACCGATGCGATAGACGTTGCGGAATTCATTGGGGTGCGCAAGTCGCGTGCCGGTGTAGACGAGCATGGCTGCGAGGGCTGCGAGGGGGATGCGGTGCAGGATGGTGGGAATCAGGCCGACGCAGAGCAGCAGAAAGATCCCGTGCCACATGTTGGCGAAGCGAGTGCGGGCCCCGTTGTCGATATTGGCACGGCTGCGGACAATTTCGGAGATCATCGGGAGTCCGCCGATCATGGCGGCGGCCAGATTTGCGGCGCCAACACCCAGCAGGTCACGATTCATGTTGGTACGGCGTTTGAATGGATCCAGCAGGTCAACGGCTTTTGCGCTGAGTAGTGATTCGAGGCTGCAGATGATGCAGAACATGGAGATCCACTTCCACGCTTTGAACTGGTTGAGGACAGAGAAGTCGGGTTGTGTGATTTCGTCGAACATGCCGAAGATGCGGTTGGGCATTTTTACAAGGTATTGTTCACCCAGCCGATAGGTTTCGTGGAAGATGCGGTATTCACTGGCCTGGGTGAGATTGAGTGCCATTCCGAGCGGGACAGCGACAAGCAGTACGACAAGGTGAGCGGGGACGAAGCTGAGCGCTTTGACACGACTGCGGACAAGGGGCCAGGCAAACATAATGGCGAGGCTGAGGAGACCGATGAAGGCGATGGCGGGGTTTGCGTGCCGCAGAAAGTCGGGGATCTGCTGCAGCAGTGAAATCGGGCCACCTTTGGCATCCATAATTCCGAGCGCAACGGGGACTTGTTTGGAGATAATGATCACGCCGATGGCGGCGAGCATTCCATGGACGACAGTCCCGGGGAAAAATTCGCCAAGAATGCCAGCGCGGAGGAATCCTGAGAGGATCTGCAGGGCCGCGGCAACGGCGCCGACAGCGAGGGCGGCCTGGTAGGCATTTTGGTCAGCGGGGAGCCAGCCACCGGAACTGCCATTGCCCCCGAAATCTTCGATGCAGCCAATGACGATGACAATGAGGCCGGCAGCGGGGCCTTTGATGGTCATCTCAGAATTGCTGAAGAACATCGTAATCAGAGCCCCGCAGATGGCGGTGAAGATCCCTGCAAGTGGAGGAAATCCGGAGGCCAGTGCGATACCCACACAGAGAGGGAGTGCAATCAGGAAGACCAGAAAACCAGAGGTGATGTCCTGGCGAAGAAAGCTGAACAGGCTGGCGGGGTTGCCGCGCGGCACGTGAGAATTCTGATTCATGGCGGTGATCCGAGAGAGTCTGGACTGGTGGGAGAAGTTTGACGAGGCGACCTGCAGCGGGGCACTATCAGGGGTTCGGGGTGTAATCAGGTTTTGGCCTTGGGAGCGGGGTTGTTACTGCATCTTCCGCGTCGATTTCGAAGAGGCCCTTGCCTTTCAGTCGCAGTAATTCGGTGGCTGCGTGGTGTCGTGAGGCCACCCCGGGCTGTGGCCAGAGTCCGCCACCGATGATCAACAGGGTCAGCACAACGACAGAAAAGCGTTCGGCGGGTTGTGAACGCAGCGAGACGGCGGTCTGGAAGCGGTGTCCGGTAAAAATTCGGAACCAGGCTCTGAGGATGGAGATGCCGTTGAGTGCCGAGGAGATGACGAGGATGAGTCCGACAAGGGGGTAGAATTCGACGCAGCCTTCGACGAGCAATTCCATGCCAACGAAGCCGATGGTTCCTGGAAATCCGATGGACGAGAGCCCGGTGATCAGGGACAGTCCGGCGAGAGTTGGGGTGTGTTCGGCAAGTCCATAGAAGCGATTGAGCTGGACGCGACCGATGCGGGCTTCGACAGCGCGGATGGTGAGACCGTAGCCGGTGAGTGAGAGTCCGACGGAGAGCCAGACGCACAGTGCACCGGTGAGACCGATGACGTTGACAAGTTCCAGTCCGGAAAGGACGAGGGAGGAGTGACTGAGAAAGAGAAAGCAGAAGAAGCGTCGGGCATCGGTTTGAACGGCTGCCATGCCGGCAGCGTACAGGGACGTGAACAGCGAGAGTATGGCGATGCTCTGCATGGCCCAGCCTGGTACCACGGGGAAGACAAGGTGCATGACGGCGTAGGCGCCGGTCATGGGAGTGAGGAACAGGAGTGCGGTGCCGAAGGAAGCTTTCTCGAACAGGTCGGTCATCCAGCAGTGTACCGGGGCGACTCCGGCGCGGAGGATGGCGGCCGCGGTGAGCAGTGCGGCGGAGAGACCTGAGGCGGAGGCGGTTCCATCGGAACGATCAACGAGCGCCCAGCCGATCAGGAGGAGTCCGGTGAACAGTCCCATATGAATCAGGAAGACACGAGAGGACTGTCCGCGCTGGCGCAGTTCGATCAGTGGCGGGAGGATGGACAGTGAGAGCAGAATGATGAGCAGCCACGGGTCATGACAACTGAGGGTGGCATTGGTGAGTGAGAGTGAGAGCAGAGTGAGGCTGAGCGGGAAGCGTTCAAGTTTGGTGCGGAGAGTTGCGAGGAGCACCAGCAGAAAGAGGAGAGAAGCGAG
>JBJTOM010000404.1:0-11501 GCA_046074585.1 Planctomycetota bacterium
CCGTGGCACGCCGGCCCGCGCTGTGAGCCTCGACGAGTGTTCCTGCAGAGCGGCTTAAACCGGTGCAGTGTTCGCGGGAGGGATGCGGCTCTGCAGGAGCTTCGCCCTCCCATGGGGCTCTTTGCCGGAACGGCAAAAGCATGGGCGGCAGCCTGCTGGCGAAGGGCGATCTTGCGCCTTACCCCAGCTGAAATTCAGGAAGTGTGCAGAGGGCGTGGAGGCCTGTGGCGAGGGCGGCGTCAGTGGCGGGGCGGAGGAGTGGGGTGATGCGTTCGAGGGCGGCGGGGGACGGGGGTACGGCGAACAGGAGCAGCCGGAGTTCTTCAAGGATCTGTTCGGGGTTCCGCAGGTTGTGGTTGGCAAGGTACTCGCGGAGCGGCTGGCGACCGAAGCGGGAATTTGGTCCGGCGAGGAGAGAGCGAACCAGATTGCTGCGTCCGACCAGCGTGGAGCTGTTGATCCAGGTGCGGCCACCGTCCCAGCCTTTCACGCTGGGGGGGTAGAGCAGCCCCTGACCGAGCTGCTGCAGGGCGGTGGCCAGTTCGACGGTATTGGCGGACCCGTTGAGGCAGCGCAGGAGCCCGATCGCCAGTTCCACGGGAGACCGCACGTGTCGACCTCGACACTCAGGGGAGAAGAAAAGTCGACTGGTGAGAATGGTTTGCAGGAGCGGGCGCAGTTCGAGTCCTGAGTCGCGAAACTGACGCGCCAGCGGTGCGCACAGCGCTGCGGGTTCCGCAGGCTCATCGATCACGAAGAATCGCAGCAGCTTTTCGGTGAGGAATTCCGGGGCGGAGGGCTGTTGGAGTACGATCCGCACGGCGTCTTCACCGCCGAAGCTGCCGGTGTTGCCCAGAAACTGCTTTTCACCACCATCATGCTGATAGCGGTTAAAGCGATATTCGCCGCGACGGACTTCCCAGCCGGTGAAGCAGCGGGCGATTTCGCGAATATCTGTTTCTGTATAACGGCCTTCGCCAAGGCAGAACAATTCCATCAGCTCGCGCGCGTAGTTTTCGTTGGGGTGCGCTTTGCGGCTGGAGGCGGCGTCAAGGTAGAGCAGCATGGCGGGGTCGCGTGAGACCTGCTGGACCAGTTGCTCAAAATTGCCAAATGCCAGTCTTCGCAGGAGCTGGTTCTGGGCGAGCATCAGTGCGGGATCGGTGACCTTGTCGGCTCCTGTGGCGAAATGTCCATGCCAGAAAAGTGTCATCTTTTCAAGCAGCTGGCAGGGGGTGGCAAGCAGCCGATACAGCCACCACGCGGAGAGCGGCTGCACGGTGCCGCCGGCAATGGCGGAAGACGCCAGCACTGACATTTCTGACTGGAAGTCCTCCGGTTCGGTGGCCCCCAGCAGTTGTTCGACGACGGCCGCCGGGGTGGAGCGGACCGCGGCTTCCAGCTGAGCGCGGTCGGCACCAAAACCCGCGCGGCGAAAGAGGTGTGCGGCGGCCGACAGATCCCACGCACCGTCCCGGCCCGGCTCAAACGGTTCCCACGCTGTCTGTGGTGTGAGTTCATCTGGCATCCGCAGACGCTCCTGAAGATTCGGCTGTGCGAAGGCTGAATTCCAGCTGCAGCGAGTCGGCGTGGGGCGTGAGTCGGGCGGTGGCGCTGTGGAACCCGCTGAGCAGTTGCAGGACGAGGTCCAGTTCGGCGTCCGCTTCGTCGCGGGTCTGGCCTTTGCTGAGCATATTGCCGGACACGATGGAGTCACGATTATCGCTCAGGAGCTGTTGCAGGATCGGCAGCGAGACAGAGGCCGTTAGATTGGCGGGGTCAGCTGCGGTGGTGGGGGCCTGCAGGAGGGCTTCGGCGAGTGATCTGGACGACGCCAGGATCATCCGCTGCCCCTCGAATGCTGCAGTCGGTGAGAAGTTGTAAATGATGGGGATCGGAGCGGCTGCGGATGGGGCGGCGACGTTGCCCTTGCTCCGTGGGGCCAGGTAATGTGCGGAGATGATTTCGGCGTCACCCTGTTTCTGCATGTCCAGTTCCAGCTGCGGCTGACCCTGCTGAGCACCCACGATGTTCCCGAACCCAATGATGCTCTGGAAGATCCGTCGCAGTTCCGGACGCATCGTTTCGGGGTCTTTCAGCGTCAGCAGCAGAGCGAAGGCGGGCAGGCGAATGGCCGGCACCGGCGCGATGCGGCTGAAGTCCTGGCGGGCCACCAGCAGTCGCATGCCGGGCTGGATCGCACCCAGCACTTCTTCCCCAAAATCCCGGCCGGCAAAGATCGTCCCCAGATTGGATTCCGCCTCGGCCATCCGATCGTTGATCTGTTCACTGAACAGATCTCCGGCACGCAGCCACATCTGCGAGATATCGCGGTAGACGCCGATCGTGCCCAGTGTTTCCGGGATTTCCGGAATGGCGGGCACGCGACCAGCCGCCTCCGGGCCGAAGTACCATTCCCGCTGTTCAGGAATCCAGGCAGCATCAAACGGGGTCGCCAGACTCAGCTGCAGACCCGTGGGGGCGGCAACCAGTTCCGCAGTGGCCCAGTCCGCTTTACCAAGCACACTCTGCAAACCACCGAACAGCAGTTCGGCGACCGGGTTATCGATCCGGTCTGTGAAGAGGCCTTTGGCGGACCGATTGAGCGATTGCAGGGCGGTGCGGACTGTGGTCAGCCCGAACCACGCACGAATGGCGGAAGCCGGAACGTCCCGGGCGAACACAGTGCGAAAGGCGGGAACGGCAGCGAGTGACTGCGGAGGTGTGGCGGCCGGTGCGTCAACGCCGGCGGGCGCGGTGCTTTTGGCTGGTGAAGCAATGTCGGCTGCCGGAGCGTTGTCGGCAGGAAGATCGAGGATGCGGTCGAGCAGCTTCTGGCCGGCCGCAGAGGAGCTGACGACCACCAGCCACTCCCCCACCACTGCCGCTCCGCCCTGGGGCAGTCGATACACAGGGATGTCCCGGTAAGTGTCCAGCCGCCGAATTTCGCCACCCCCCAGACGCGTGAGCTCGAGAAGTTTGAGGCGGACGTCCTGCATCAGATCAGCATCCCGGCCGTGGACCAGAAGCAGCACGTCGGAGCCGTCCACCGCAAGATAAATCCCGTTGGCAGATACGGCGGCGAGCGTTTCGCGCCACGGTTTTCCGAACTGCAGTTCCAGAAAATTGCGGGCCGTCATCACGCCCGTCATGCCAGGACTGCGGAGCGCCTGTTTCCACGCCTCTGTCTGCTGCAGACGAACAGCGAGCGGGTGTTCAAGGAGTGTTTGCAGGAGGGCCGGCGGGTCCCGAAGTTCCACATAGACCGCTGTCGTGCCCGGAAACACATCCGCAGCGGAAAACGGAGGAATCGGTGACGCATCCTGAGCGGCCAGGGGACTGCAGCATAACAGCACGCTGAACAGGGAACCGATGAGAGTGATCGAGATCGGCGGGTGGGGACCAGTGTTTGAACGCATGGAGAAGTCCGCTGGGAAAAGAGTGGGGCCGGTCGAACGGTATTCGCGTTCGCAGGCTGCTTCCTGGATGGCAGGCGTTCAGGAGCCGACAGTTTCCAGAGAAAGTCGTCACAAAGCAAGCCGCGCCCGTCAGAAAGCAGAAAAACCACCCATACACCCCGGCAACGGATACCCCACGGTGCATGGCACCGAAACCCCAAGGTGCATGGCACCGACACGCTCAAGCTGCATGGCACCGACACGCTCAAGGTGCATGGCACCGACACGCCGAAGGCGTTTGCCACATTCGCGTTACGACGATCCAGCGTTCCCGAATCCATCGCGAGGCTGCCGCCTGAGTCGCTCAGAACCAGCGTAGTCCACTGCATTCGATTCCTAACGAGTTCCAGTGACCACAGGACCGGATTTGCGTTCTTCTGTGAACTTCTGGCGAGATCGGAAGCGGCTACCCCCCTGATCCTGTCTCCTGACGTGTTGATCTGATCGAATTTCCAGGCGAGCTCCTGGCTCACTTTTCGAATTCCGCCAGGCATTCGAAGGGGGCCGGTTGCAGCAATGTTGCCCGCGGACTGCCGTCCGGCGGCTCAGCAGCCGTTCAGCGGGGGATTGACATCCCCTGCACGACGCAGGCACTTCTCACTTCCCGCCCTCTCTGCGGTGCTCCTTTCCGGAAACTCATGGCCATCGCGCCAGCATCTCAGTGCGATTTTCTGCACCTCGTCCGCCATAGCTCTGGCTTTTTCACCCCCCGCAATCCTAAACTCTGCGGCAGCCCGGCCAACTCCTGACTCAACGGCCGCCACAGTCCCCAGCTCACTCCCGCTTGCTGCAGGTTCCCATGTCGCACCGCATTCTTCGTTCTGTACTGTGTCTGCTGACACTTGCCACAGCCCTCTCCGCCACTCGGGCTGCCGAACCTCCTCAGCAGCGGTCCTTCATCGCCGCCGATTCGTCCCGACAGCGAGTTGCCATCGTCAACGAAGACGGCAGCACCCGCTGGGAACATCGCATCGGCCCCCTGCACGACCTGCATCTGCTGCCGTCCGGCCATGTGCTGCTCCAGCTCAGCTGGACCCACGTCGCCGAACTCGACCCTGCGACGGGAAAAACCATCTGGGAATATGACGCTGCCCGGCGCCCGGAAAACCAGGGACAACGTATTGAAATCCACGCCTTCCAGCGGCTTGCAAACGGCACAACGCTGGTGGCCGAATCCGGGCCCGCCCGACTGCTCACACTCGCTCCGGATCTCTCCATCCACAGCTCTGTTGCTCTCAAGGTCGCAAAGCCTGACGCACACCACGACACCCGTCTGGTCCGCGCTCTCGAAACCGGAAACTTTCTTGTCTGCCACGAAGCTGAAGGACTCGTCCGAGAATACCGCCAGGATGGAAGTACGGCCTGGGAATACACTGTGCCGCTCTTCGGTCGCGAACGTCGCCCGGGACATGGCGTCGACGCCTTCGGCAATCAGGTGTTTTCTGCGCTGCGAATGAAAAACGGAAACACCCTGATCGGAACCGGAAATGGACATTCCGTGATCGAAGTCACCCCCGCAGGGCAGGTTGTCTGGAGCCTGCACCAGAACGAACTCCCGGAAATTCAGCTGGCCTGGGTCACCTCGCTTCAGGTGCTGCCGTCCGGCAACATTCTGATTAATAACTGCCACGCAGGTCCGAATAACCCGCAGCTGATTGAGGTCTCACGGGAAAAACGTGTTGTCTGGTCATTTCGCGATTTTGATCGATTCGCAGATGCCCTTACAAATTCTCAGGTGCTGTCCGTGAATGGAAAACCACTCACCAACAGCCTTCGCTAACCCACCATTCGCCGGAAAGAAAAACCATGAAAATCAACCACCGATCTGCCGCCCCGAAATTGCTGGCGCTGCTGCTGACTGCCGGCTCCGTCGCCATGGCTGATGAACCCCGCGAAAAACCGCGACCGGACGCGGAAGCCCGCGAAAAGGCCGAACGTGGGGATGCGGAATCCAAAGAAAGAGCAGCTGCTGAAAAACGAGCCGCCGCAGAAAAACGCCGCGCGGCTGAAGAACGAGAAGACAAACAGCGAGGCGAACGCCGGGAACGCGAAGAACGCGGCGACAAACCCTCCCCCGCACAACTCAAGGAACGCCTCTCCGATCTCATGGCCCAGGCACGCGAAGCCGAAGCCGCCGGCAACCGCGAACAACTCACCAATCTCAAACCTCAGATCGCCGAAATTCAGCAACTGCTGAAACGCATCGGCGATGCCGGCCCGGCTCCGGAACTTCCCCCGGAACTCCGCCCGCAGGCCGAAAAGCTCGAAAGGCTCGCCCGCCGCATCAAACACATCATCACCGCCGCTGAAAATCTCGCCGCAGCAGAAATGCCCGACCTCGCCCATGAACTTCGCCAGAAAGCCGAAGCCATGGAACAGGAACTCGCGGCCGGCAAAGAAGAACTGATGGCCCGCGTTCAGACCCGAAAATCCCCAAAGCCCGCTGACCCCGGTCGCGAAATTCAGGCACTCCGCGAAGAAAACGAACAACTCCAGCGAAAACTCCGCGAAGTCAGCGAACGCCTGGAACGTAGCGACAAATAACCCCGCACCCAACCAAAGCAGCCAGCCATCCGGGCGCTGACAGTTCCTTCTGGCAGCGCCCACTCCCCACTCCCCACTCCCCACTCCCCACTCCCCACTCCCCACTCTCGGCAATCCCGGGCCCCTTCGCAAACTCTGCCGGTCACGCAAACCTTTGCAATCGCAGGCGGCATAGCGAAAGGCACCCGACAATTGCCCGGGCCTGCGGCTTTCCAGCGAAATCCCCTTCGACTGTCCACCCCCTCTGTGCTAAAGCAAACTCCCGGCTGACCCACTCAGGCCGCCATTCGCCCGTCCCGGAGAATCTTCATGCGACTGCCCATGTTCTTCCGCTGCATTCCCCTGTTTGCCCTCGGGTTCCTCTGCTCTGCCTCCGTGGCCCGCTCCGCAGATGGCCTCGCCGCTGCACTCGAACAGTGGCACCGCGGCGACTCCACAGCCGCCCTCCGGCAACTCACCAACCTCATCGAAAATGACTCGGAAGATCCCCGAGTCCACATGGCCCGTGGTCTGTTGCTCGATCAACGGGGGCAACCCGCAGACGACGACTTCCGCCGTGCTGCCGCTCTCGAAGCCACCACCGGCAACTCCAGCGCACTCAATGCCCTCCTCGAACCTGTCGGCGGCTCGCTGCGGCAGAAAATCGAGCGGTTTCGGTTCGAGGCTCGGGCAGCCCTGAAACCCGACCCCGCTACCGAAAACCTCAAGGGTGTCTTCCGCGAAGCACTCGAACTCCGACGCAGCGGAAATCGCGACGCCGCTCTCGAAAAATTCCAACAGCTCACGGCCTCCGGAAATGATCCTCGCTACTTCTACATGCACGGCGTGGTGCTGGCCGAAGCAGGGGATCAGACCGCCGCGGCCGCCATGTTCTCGCAGGCACTTACACGCGAAACCAGCCTCCGCCAGATGCAACTGGTCAATGACCTGCTCAGCAGCATTTCACCACAAACCAGACTGCTCATCGAAGAACAGGCCAAAGTTGACGTCGGCGGTGAAATCATCACTCGCAGACTGCTCCGTGATGAACTCCGCCGCAGAGCACTGATGAGCGAAGAACAGCTCCTTGCGGAAACCAACGCCGCCGCCGCTGCCGCGGACCGCGAAGCTTCCGCTGCCCTCGAAAACCGTCGCCGCTCCGCCGTCGAACAAATCCTCGCAGAACGCGCCCGCGAAGCCGCCAAAAATCAGCAAATGGCCGAAGCACTCTCAGGCCAGAACACAACCCCTGCCGAACCGGCTGTCGCCGCTGCTGACGTTCCCAAAGCGCCCTCCGCTCCCACCTCCCCGGCCAACCCTGCTGCTCCACCAAAGAACACGGCCAATCCATTTCTTGGCGGGGCCGGCGTCCCCCGCACTCGCCCCGCTGACAACGGCAGCCCCCCCGCGAAGGCCCCGGCCGCTGCCGCTTCCACCGGACTGAACGCCAGCTGGCTGCCCGCCAACTCCGAACTCATCCTTTCGCTCCGCCCGGCAGATATCGGTGCCAGCCCCGCAGTGCAGGCCGCCGGTGGTATCGCAGCCGCTGATGCCGCCATTCCTCAACTGCAGTCGCTCGGTTTGTCCATCGGTGATGTTGATACGCTCACCCTCGCCATCAGCGATGTCGTCCTCGCCTTCGGTCCAATCGCCACCCAGGCCGCCGCCGGTGGAACCCCCGATCCAGCCGTCCTCCAGAAACAGCTCAGCGACAAAGCCATCGCCGTGCTGCGACTCTCGAAAGACATCGACACCGCTGCACTCGCCACCGCCCTCCAGGCCACCTCAGCCTCCGAGAATGGCACGACGTGGTACAAGGTTCCTGCCCCCCAGCCTGATCAACCCGAATCTGCGTGGTTCGCCCCCGACGCCCGCACCATTGTGATGGGACCTGAAAAAACCATCAAAGCCGCCATCGCAAACGGAGCCGGAGAAAACTCGCTGGAGAACTTCGCCTTTGTCCCAGGTGACTCACACATGGTGATCGCCTTCTCCAGCCCGCTCCTCGCAGGACTCAGCGCCGCAATCACTGCCCCACAAGGTGCTCCGCCGTCAATTGGGACCCTCGCTGATGCCGTCAAGGGCAAAGTCAGCGGGGCCGCAATCTCCCTCAACTACGACAACTCCGTTGCCTTCTCGGTGCTCCTCAACCTGATCGACGAAGACGCCGCAGGCGAAGCCGGCCAGGCGCTGCAGGAAACGGTCGGTCTTGCCAAACAGATGGTGCCGCTGCTCGCCGCGCAACTCCCGCAGCCGCTCGTTCCGGGCATTCAGGAAATGGTCAACAGCCTGGAAGGATCCAGCCGGGCCACCGTACTGTCACTCGCCGCCACCGTCCCGCAATCCCTCATCGAGGCGGTTCAGCAGAATCCCGGCCTGTTCGCTCCAGCGGGACTCCCCGGAGCCCCAGGCCTGCCCGGACTGGCTCCGCCACAATAACACCCCGGCCGTCCCAACAACCCCTATTCAACAGGCATCGGTTTCCCCGATGCCTGTTATTTTTTGGGTGTATCCTGATTCAAACTGTTTCAGGGACTGTACATCCGTTGAGCATTCCCAGGGAAAACTCCCGCCATTTCCCCAATCCGAACATTGCCTTTCACTCCTGACTCCGTCTGGCATGGCTTTTGTTGCGTGATGGCATCAGTCGGTGCAGAAACGCACCAACAGTTCCAAAATCTCTGCTAATTGTGGTTGATTGCATCTTTACTTCAGCACGGTGATTCGGGTCCAGTTTCCAACCCTGTCAACGTGCCTGTTCAAGCTGTCATCGTCCGCGTTAAGGGAAATTAGCGCCCGAGATTTGACTTGGCTCCACCTTAAAATTCCCCTTTGATCACAGCCTCTTCTCTGCCGGGGACTCTTTTCCCCGGCAAACGCATCACCAACCTGGTTCCCCGCCAGGTCAGACCTTCCAGGGGCACTGTCAGAATGACAATTCAGGAAGTACCACCCTCAAATCCACCGGCATGGCTGCGTTGGTTCGTCAACGATGCTATTCGGGGCGTCATGCACCGTTCTGATTCCGCCCCTGTTGGCTGCCATTTCTACTTCGACTCAGAAAACAACGTCTGGGAAGTCACTCTGTTCATCAGTCGCTCTGAAGTGCTTGGCGGTGCCTGGGATGGCAAACCTGTTCCCACTGGCCTTGAAGTGGACATTCTAAAGGTGTCGGCTGCATTTGACCGACAGCCCTCGGTTTTCTGGCAGGCCGAACGTGTGCTCCCGGAAGACGAATTGGGCTCGCATCTCTCCTTCGAAGGGATCAGCCGGGGCAACCAGGTATGGCTCCGGGTTCTGCAGACCCCGCCATCGTGGGCCGGCGTCGGCCGACTGCTGCACGCAGCGACAGGCGAATTTGAAAACCTGTGGTAGGTCGCCAGGTAAAGTCCTGGTGGCCTTAACTTTCCCTCAAAAAGTGCACCGGCAGGGCGAAGCTGAGATGACCAAACGGTGTTAAGAACACCGGAAGTCGTCTTTCGGACTCCGCCCCACGTGACAAGGCGTGCGGGGAATATCAATTCCCGGGTAACGGTGCGTGCCCGCGCGGCCAATACCCCATCAGGAACGCACCAAGGTGGCACCGGCCAATTGGCATCGGCCACACGCCATGGGGACAACACCGCTGGTTACCAGCCAGTCCGGCGCAGCAAAAGTTCTCAACGCAGCAAAAAAGCCAGAGAGAGTTCTCTCTGGCTTTTCTGATTTCTCCTGGCTTGACGCGGGGAGCCCAGTTTGAGTCGCGGGGCTATTCTTCGGCCACGAACGGCAGCAGTCCGATGAAGCGGGCGCGGAGGATGGCCTTGCGGACCACGCGTTGATACAGGGCCGAGGTGCCGGTCCGGCGACGTGGCAGGATGCGACCTTCGCGATCGATGAGCGTTCGCAGAGTTTTCAGGTCTTTGTAGTCAACGTACACCGGGCGAAAAACGCCACCACTGGTGAACGGGCAGCTCATCTTTTTCTTCTTCAGACGAGCACGGCGTTTGCGAAGTTTTTTCAGGTCTGCGCGGGAAATTGTGGCCATGAAAGTAACACATGCCTTAGGAAAAACAGGGGGCGGGCATTTGGAAGCCCCGTGGAACTGCGTTCGAAATGGCACTGCAGGAGCAAGGCCGTGAGTCGCAGTCTGCCCGTCGGACCGGCAATCTGCCGGCGGGGTCTGACAAGCCAAAGTCTATTCAAACTGCTGCTTTTCGGCAAGAAAGCCCACTGGATTCCCGCTCTTTTCCAGTATTTGCCCCGGATTCCGGCTGAATAACACGGCCAACAGACCCCTGACCAGCATCTCGCACTCCCCTTGTGTATCCCGAATTAATCGCCCCACGCCTCCAACCCAGACCCTCCATTCATCCATCTGAATGGCTCATCTTGAGAAAACTGACCGCACAGACTAGCATTCAGACAGCCAGGGTCGGCAAAGAGTCCAGCCAAGGGGATTCACGTATTTCACGGAGGAATTTCGATGAGCATTGCAGCACTGAAAGTCTTCTCACCGGATGAAACCGAGCCAGTAAGTTCCGTTTCCGCTGCCGCAAGATCCTCCTCGCAGGCCGAATCGCCCGACATCCTGCCATTCGCCGCGTCCGGACGGACAACGATTTTCAGTGGTCGCCTGGTTCCTGCGGTCGAGCGTGCCCGCCTTCTCCATCAGAACTCAGAATGCCCCGAGTGCGGCAGGCCAAACGTTCAGCCTCTGGAACTCAACGATGCCCTGATCAGCCCCCGCAGCCGTCTGCCGGTGCCCGGCACTGCCACGATCATCGGATTTCACTGCGAAGACTGTGAATGCGAATGGCCCGTGTTCCAGATCAGTCGTCGCAGCGTTTAATGCCCTGCACGCGAGACCCTTGAAAAACTCTTCATCCTCCGCGGGAAGCTATGGGATGTTCCTGAGATTACTCCTGCCTGCACTGCTGCTCTGCTGCCTGCAAACAGGTTGTGTTCACCGTCGCGTGACGATTCACTCCTACCCGCAGGGGGCACTTGTCAAGGTCGACGGCAAGGACCTTGGCTATACTCCAGCCTCGTTCGACTTCACCTGGTATGGCACTCGCGAAGTCCAGCTGCTGCTGGATGGCTATGAAACTCACACCGAAATGATCACCATCAACAGTCCGTGGTACCAGAAATTCCCACTGGACTTCATCTCGGATAACTTTGCGGGGCGGCAGGTTGTCGATCATCGGCAATTCAGCTTCCAGCTCCGGCCCCGTCGCACGGATGTCTCATCCGATGTCATTAGCCGCGGCAATTCTCTTCGCAGCGAAGCACTCCACGGGCAGTAGTCCTGCGTGCGGTTTTCCATACAGCTGTTACCAGGAGGGTGAAGCTGGGATGACGAAACGGTGTTAAGAACACCGGAAGTCGTCTTTCGGACTCCACCCCACGTGAAAAGGCGTGCAGTGGATGTCAATCCCCCCGGTAAAGAGCTTCTGAGCCACCGGACGGCAGTCCGCGGGCAACAGCACTGCCACGCCCTGCGTGGGACCCTCAGCGGACTGGGAACGCAACGAAAAG
>JBJTOM010000405.1:0-21378 GCA_046074585.1 Planctomycetota bacterium
TGCGCCGCGAAGGACTTGTCAACTGGCTCCGGCCGGACAGCAAAAGTCAGGTCACGGTCGAGTACGAAGGTGACCGCCCGGTGCGTGTCGATGCCGTCGTGATCTCTACCCAGCACTCCGAAAAAGTCTCCCAAAAGGAAATCGCCGCCTTCGTGAAGAAGGAAGTCATTTCCAAAGTCATTCCCGCTGAACTGCTCGACAGCAAAACCAAATATCACATCAACCCGACCGGTCGCTTTGTGGTCGGTGGCCCGCACGGGGATACGGGACTCACGGGCCGCAAAATCATCGTCGACACGTACGGAGGCTGGGGACGACATGGTGGCGGCGCGTTCTCCGGAAAGGACGCCACCAAGGTCGACCGTTCGGCCGCCTATATGGCCCGCTACGTGGCCAAGAACATCGTCGCCGCAGGGCTCGCCGACAAATGCGAAGTGCAACTCGCCTACGCGATCGGTGTGGCTGACCCCGTCAGCATCCGCGTGGACACGTTCGGCAGCGCCAAAATCGAAGAAGCCCGCATTGAACAGCTCGTTCGCGATCACTTCCCGCTCACTCCCAAAGGCATCATCGAACATCTCAAACTGCGCCGCCCGGTGTTTCTCAAAACGGCTGAAGGTGGCCACTTCGGCCGCACCGGCCCGACCTTCACCTGGGAAGCCACCGACAAAGTCAAAGCCCTGAAAAAAGCAGCTAAGTGACCGGTCAGGATCACAGAAGCCCGGCAGCCAATCGCCGGGCTTCCACGTTCTTTTCGCGGAGCGAAAAGCGACTCTGCCGCCCTTTTCTTCCCCACAGACACAGCACGGATGCCCCGCATGACTCAGTCTGGTGAACTCTCCGCCGCAGACTCCCTGCGCCCGGAAGTGCTCCGGATCATCCAGTCCGGTCGCCGCGAAAGTCCTCCCGCTTCCGGCCGAATCCGCAGTGCCCTCCTCCCCGCTGCCCTGTCCGCTCTGCTCCTCTGGGCCAGCTTCACGCCCCTCGAATGGGCTCCGCTCGCGTGGATCGCCCTGATCCCGCTGCTCCAGGTCGCCCGCGCCAGCATCCTGCCCCGACGCTGCGCGCTCTGGCTCTGGCTGGCTGGCTTCCTCGGTGCACTCGCCATGCTCCAGTGGATGCGGCTCGGACACCCCGCCATGTACCTGGCTCTTGCGGCCCTGGCTGCCTATCTCGGCTGCTACTTCCCGGTTTTCATCTGGCTCGTTCGCCGCGCCGGCGGTCGCGGCCTGCCACTCTGGTGCGCGGCCCCCGTGATCTGGACGGCCCTCGAATACCTCCGCTCATGGCTCTTCACCGGCTTCTCCTGGTACTACCTCGGACACTCCCAATACCAGTGGACTCCGCTGATTCAGATTGCCGATGTGACCGGAGCGTGGGGGCTGAGCTTTCTGCTGGCATGGTTCGCGGGACTGGCCGCCGCTTCCGTGCCACAGCGTCTGCTGCAGCGAACGGGCATCCAGCTTTCCCCCGCACAGACGCCGCCAGGCACCGCGGCATGGCTGGCCTTCGGAATTGTGTTCTGCGGCTGCTGGGTCTATGGTCTGGTCCGGCAGCAGCCGGCGGACAGCTTTCCCCCGGGGCCGGTTGTGGCATTGATTCAGGGACACTTTCCACCGGAACTCAAGCACGACAACGAACTGGTGCTCACACGCTACCGCGTCCACAATTCACTCATGCAGCAGTCCATTCCGCTGCAGCCGGACCTTGTTGTCTGGCCGGAAACCATGTTCCCCTGGCCGGAACGCTCGGCCGCCCCGGAACTCTCCGACACTGAAATTCTCGCCCAGCTGCCGCTGGATGTGGTGCGCGACTACGGGAGCGAATCGTCGCTGCTGGTGGACCAGTTTCGCAGTGGTGAAGTGCAGCAGAGTCTGGCAGGGCATTCCAAAGCTGCCGGGTCTGCTCTGATGATCGGACTGGAAGCAGTCGTGGCCCACAAGGATCGACTCAGACTGTATAACTCCGCTGCCTTCATCCGCCCGGATCTGGGCTACATCGGGCGTTACGACAAAATTCATCGCGTTATTTTCGGTGAATACATTCCTCTGAAGGACCTCTTCCCCTGGCTGACTCAGCTCACACCGTTCGGGTCAGGATTTGGAATTGATGCCGGTGAGGAGACGGCTGTCTTTGAGTATGGCGGGTGGCGATTTGTGCCGCTGATCTGCTTTGAGGACACTGTTCCCCGGCTGGTTCGCCGCATGGCCCAGGAGCGCGACGCGGCCGGACGTTCCGGTGACCTGCTGGTGAACCTCACCAACGACGGCTGGTTTCGTGGCAGCAGTGAGCTGGATCAGCATCTGATCACTGCGGCCTTCCGCTGTGTGGAAAATCGCATTCCCATGGTGCGTTCCGTCAACGGCGGCATCTCGGCATTCATTGACGGGGATGGACGGATCCGCGACCCCGCAAAGATCCTCGTGATGCAGGAACCGTTTGAAGGCGTGACTCCTGAACTCACCGAAGTGAAATCGCTGCGGGACCCCGCCACCGGAACGTGGCGACGATCCTTTGCCGGCATCATTCTTGGCCAGGTGCCTCTCGACCCCCGAACCTCTTTTTACACCCGCTGGGGCGACTGGTTCCCCGGTGTGTGCGTCCTTGCGGCGATCATTGCCTGCCTGAAACGCGGTCGGCCAGGGATGTAAGGAGCATTCAGCCCCAGTCAGCTGTTGGCCGCTGGGACGGGCACTTTGAGCAGTCGCAGGAATTCTCTGCAGAATGCCGGGTGAGCGGGCCAGGCGGGAGCGGTGACGAGGTTGCCGTCGACGCAGGCGGCGTCCAGCGGGACTTCAGCATAACGACCGCCGGCAAGCTGGATTTCCGGGCTGCAGGCGGGGTAGCAGGTGCAGGTGCGGCCGGCGAGAATTCCGGCGGCAGAGAGCACCTGGATTCCGTGACAGATGGCAGCGATGGGTTTTCCGGCATCGTTGAAGTCCCGCACCAGCTGCAGGACGCGGGGGTTCAGTCGCAGATATTCCGGAGCCCGGCCACCGGGGATGAGCAGTCCGTCGGAGTTTGAGGCGGAGGCGGAATCGAAGCTGGCGTTGAGCGTGAAATTATGTCCCGGCTTTTCGCTGTACGTCTGATCGCCTTCGAAGTCATGCACGGCCGTGCGGATCCGGTCACCGGCATGCTTCCCCGGGCAGACGGCGTCGACGTGCACTCCCATGGTCTGGAGGGTCTGGAATGGCACCATGATTTCGTAGTCTTCGACGAAATCACCGGCAAGCAGGAGCACTCGTGGAGCTGGCATCCGGGACGTCCTTTATTCGGGGGCAGCAGGAGTCTGCACGGCAGACAGAAAATTTCGGGCCTGGACGCGAATGTCGGCCATCAGCAGACTGGAATCGGCGAATTTTTGGACGGCCGATCGGATCTGCTGCTGTTCTTCGGCGGAAGACTGCATCCAGAGATCGCGGGCAGCTCGCAGACAGCTGCGTGCGAGCACGGGCTGTTCGGCCCGCAGATTGGCGGCGGCCAGCAATTCAGCGTCGTCCAGTGTGGTTTGATTCGGCGTTTCCGGGGGCGTCTGAGTCAGTCCGTGCATGAGTTCGAGAATCACCGGGAGCGCAGCACTGTCTCCGTTGCGGGCAAGTCCCAGAGCCGCGTTGGCTTGCGCCTGGCGATCGCTGTCACCGAGCATGGATCGGAGTTGCCGCAGGGAATCCGGACCGCTCACGTTCCCCAGTGCGAAGGCCGCTATGTGCCGCACAACCGCCTCCGGATCCTGAGCGGCTGCGCGGAGTTGGCTGAGAATTTCAGGGTGCTCGATTGTGGGTTTCTGAAGTGTCTGGCGTGGGGGCGGTGGTGTGTCCGTGTCTGGTTCGGACGTGTAACCAATAGCGGCTTCAAAGTGCCGTCCGCTGATGATTGCCACTGCCATGAGTGCACTCTTGCGAACCTCAGGGGGGCGGGATGGATTGAGGCATTCAGCGAGCACCGGGAGCGTGAGGTCGTCCGCATCAAGCCCGCCGAGGGCGCGCGCGAGGAATTCCTGTTGCATGATGGTCTCGGGGGCCGTGGATGGAGAACCGATCGATTCCCGCAGCAGGGCAGAGAGAGCCCGGGCCACTTCCGGGTTGGTGGCCAGTGGCTGACTGTCCTGAGGCGGCGCGAGCCGTTCGTTGTGCAGCACCTGTGCGAGCTCCTGTGCGGCTCGCCAGCGACGATGTTCATTGCCGCCCCCCAATTCTGCAACAAGCTGCTGCCAGTCACTGCCGGAATCTGCCAGCTTTCCAAACAGAGCCCATACGGAAACGACGCCCATCACAATGAGTGCAGGGATGACGAACAACTGGACGATGAAACCCGCAGACGGCGGAGTCACCGGCGGGAGTTCTTCGGGACGATTGCGAGCACCGGGGACAGGATTGGGCGCGGATGTGGACATGTGGTCAGCTTTTTCCGTGGACAGATCTGACAGGAACGGTGGGATTCTAGGCAGAACGGCGGGCGTTCAAACATCCTGGCAGACGTCATTTTCAGAGAAGAGAGGCGGCAACGAGGAATCAGGGCAGCCCCCGACTCGTCAGGCTGGCCATGCATCGCATGAGTCTCATCCGTCGCATTTGTCCCGTCACGCAGCCGCGTAAACCGCAATGACCGGGCCAGGCTCGTGAGTGGCTGTTGTGCTTCGAGGCCTGTTGGTCTCCGGCAAAGGCGCCAAGGCGCAAAGTAAGAGCGCGATTTGCGGATTTCCAGAGTTCATCGCTCCATCCTGGCGGCTTTGCGCCTTTCAGTGGAGTCAAAGCCGGGACAGAGAAACCGGAGGAGAACGGGCGAATTTGGGGGAAATCGGCTCCGCGCGGCCAGAACCGCATCAGGAACGCACAAAAGCATGACCGGCCGATTGACATCGACCGCACGCCACGGGACGTTTTTTGTGATTTGTTCGGGCAGTGGGGCCTGACGATAGCGGGGGGATTGAAACATCCCAGTTTGTCTGTTTTAGCACCGTTTCTTTATCCCACTCCTGACCCCTCACCCCCGACCCCTCTCTGCTGGAGGGGAGAGGGGGGTTATTGGGGGTTGTTGGCTGAGGTGTTCTCCGGCTCGATGAGGTACACCACATCCCCGAGTTGAATCAGGACCGGCTGTTGTCCGAATTCAGCAAGGCATGTCGCTGCGTCCGGGTCTTTTTCGAGCAGCCGGAAGTATTGGTCGGAGAACAGCTGTACACGCGTGGCGGTGTTACGGTTGTCAGCATCCAGTCGCACGTCCATCCAGCAGCCGTCCTTCCAGAAGAATGTGCGGCCCCCAGCCACTCGCGGGGTTCGATCCTGCTGTGAATCCCGCTGCTGTGCTGTGGCTGGCTTTCCGCCCGGGCGTGCACGATCCGGCATTGCCCCCGGGAGGGACTTCGTTGCTCCGGAAGTTGCCGAACCAGCATCAGGTGTCGGGAGACTGAACGGCCGAAGCGCACTGCCACCGGAGCCAAACAGCGCCTGCAGGTCACTGCGATTTTGAATCGCTTCGGCTCCGGATACTTTCTGCGCCTGTTCACGGACTGCCCCGCGCAGATGCGGGAGAGCGGTGGTGGCGTCCAGACGCTGGCGTTCATCGGCAAGAAACGAGGTCCAGCGGGTGAGAATCCCGTGGCGTTTTGACAGCTCCAGCAGTTCCGTGAGCAGTTCTTCGTTCTCACCATTCTGGTCCATGTGAGCTGTCAGTTCGGCAATTCTTCGAGCCGCCCAGAGCCGTTCGACGAAGGACAGCGATGCATCACTGCTCTGTTCTGTGAGGTCTCCGGTTCCGGTGAGCACAACAGCAGCACCGTCGCGGCGGGCTGTGAGCTGCACCTGGACGGTGCCTGGAGTCCGATAGCGTCCGGTCAGCACGAAGACTTCACCTTTGTAGATATCGGCAGGGCTCTTCGGCCATGTGCGAGTGATGCCTTCAATTTCCCGTCCGTTGGTGTCTGTCAGCCGTGCCTGCAGATCGGTCAGCAGCGGGCTGGAGATGCCCGCTTCGATCGTCGCCACGGCGCGGTCAATCTGTTCGCCGGGGAGCACATAGGTTGTGCGGCCGCGGTGAGCTGTGCTGAGTCGATCGAGGAGTCTGGAGTTGACATCGTAGCCAACTCCCAGCGAGAAGATACGGGCGTGGCCGGTATTGGAATCAAGGGCAGCCTGAGCGATTTGCTTTTCGTCTGTCACCCCAGCGGTTGGCAATCCATCGGTCAGAAACAGAATCCACGCTGGTCGCTCGCCTTTTGCCGTGAGCTGCAAGGCCGCACGCAGTGCTTCGGAGATGTTGGTGCCTCCCTGCGGTTTGAGGGCATCCGCCCATTGCAGCGCGGCCTGAAGATTGTCCGGAGTGGCTGACTGCAGCTCAGTTCGAAACAATTCCACGTCGCTGTCGTAAACCACCAGATTGAAATGATCTTCGGCCTGCAGTGATTCGAGCAGTCTGCGAATGCCCTGCTGTGCCTGCAGAAATTTCTCGCCCCGCATGGAGCCGGAACGATCGATGACCAGCACCACGCTGCGGCCCCCGGGAATGGGCCGTGTCTGCTGATCGGCAGGCGCTGCAAGCACCATGAAATAACCGGGTTCTGTCGGATCGCGGCGATAGCTGAGCACTGAAGGGATGCCGTCCTGACCACCACTGGAAAACATCAGCACAAAATCACTGGGAACTCCTGCGGCCTTCTGCTGGAGCGTCACCGTTTTCAACTGGTTGCCACCTTCAATTTTCGCCTCTGCGTGTGACGGACTGTACAGCGTCGTCAGGGGGCCGTCGCTGTGCAGGGCAACGGTTACAGAGACGTCCTGCACATTGAGTGGTGCTGCATCCACATTTCCGAGCGCCTGAGCCCCGCGGACGGATCGCAGTGGCAGACGCAGTTCCCGCAGTGTGCCTCGCAACACCGGCAACACCACATATTCAAACTCGACCGTTCGTTCTGCGCCCGCCGGAATCGGGAACACGCTGCTGCGGAGTAAACGGCGGCCCGCGTATTCAAGCAGCGCCGGATCCCGCTGACGCCGAACGGTGGCTTCGTAAATCCGCCGCGCCTCGGCGGCATTCAGGACCTGCCCTGTCAGCTCCCGACCATCCACCAGCAATGTCAGCGACCCCACCACGGCGTCGTCCGGCAAAGGAAACAGAAAGGAGGCTTCAATCTGAGCGGAGCCAGGGTTCTTCAGGACATGACTGATCCGTACCCGGGCCGACTGCTGACGCACCACGGCCTGCACGTCCAGACGACTGATCTGGAAATTCGATGCTGGGACGGGGATGGGAGCCGGCAGCGGTCGCGGAATCACGTCCTGCCCCCGGAGAATGGCAGACAACTGAACGCAGCAGCAAGTTGCCAACACCACAAGCCGCGCTGATCTGAGAGTCTTCATGGTCCGCTCCTGCCTGGCCCAGCCGGAAACCTGTCGGGAGCAGCCCGTTGACCTGGCATCGGGCCCCGACGGAACAGAGACGCTGTTTCGTTGCCGCAGGTTCCGGAGAACCGAGGAGATTTGTTGAAAAATTCAGCAAAAGCGGAGCGGGTTGTCGGGGCAAAGGTCAGTGGAAGCCAGCAGCGGGGAGTCAGGTTTCGTAGGTCACCACGCCGTGCCGCTGGGCTCGACTGATGCGTTCGGTGGCGTACAGACCTGCCAGAATGAATTCCACACAGGAGGCTCTCATGGCAGCACTTTGCGACGCATTCACCTCGAATGCCTTATCCCAGACCGGGGGGACGCGTTTGAGCAGTGCTTCGTAGTGGGTGCTGGGGAGCATGTCGCCGACTTCGATCTTCACTCCCCTGGCAAAGATCTGCGAAATCTGATCCAGCCCATGCTGCTCCACATATTCCTCAAACACCGTCCTGATGGCTTCAGCTGTGACGGCATCCAGCACCTGCTGCTCGCTCATCTGATGGCTGCTCATCAGGTCCACTTCCAGCTTTCCCAGTGCGGAAGCGTAGAGGTGTCCGAGGTCGCTGATGCGTGGCACGGATGGCATTTCTTTCAGCACCGCGCCTCGACGACGAGCACTGGCGATCATGGTGCGGTAATTGGCAAGGCTGAATCGAGCACTTACGCCGGACTGCTGGTCAATATACTTGCTCTTTCTCGCTCGACGACTGATCTCTTCGATGATCTGTTTCATGAACCACGGCACCACCACAGGAAAATCACCATCCAGCGGCAGGTCGCATTCCTGTTCGAGAATCCGGATCCCCGTATCCCGCTCGTGCGGATAATGCGTGCGAATCAAACTGCCGATGCGATCTTTCAGTTGCGGAATCACCTTGCCACTGCGATTGTAAGTGGCCGGGTTTGCGGAAAACAGAATCATCACATCGAGATCGAACTGAATAGGATAGCCGCGAATCTGCACATCGCGCTCTTCAAGGATGTTGAACAGACCAACCTGCACGAGTTCATCCAGTTCCGGGAGTTCGTTCATGGCGAAGAGGGCGCGGTGCATGCGGGGTATCAGTCCGAAGTGCAGTGCGTCTTCCGTGGACATGCTGGCGCCGGCTGCCAGCTTTGCCGGATCGATCTCGCCGATGATATCTGCGAAGCGAGTGCCCGGAGCCAGCCGTTCAGCATAGCGGTGTTCGCGTGGCCACCAGCGGATGGGAATCTGCTCCGCAGGCAACCGGGCGATGCAGTCCCTGCCCTGAGCTGTGATGGGGGCATAGGGGTCTTCGTGGACGGGACAGCCGGGCAGGTCAAGGTAAGGCAGGAGCGGATCGAGGAACTGCGGGAGCATCCGCATCAGACGACTTTTTCCCTGACCTTTTTCGCCCAGGAAGAGAATGTCGTGTCCGGCGAGCAGTGCCAGACTGATGTCCGGAATGACCGTGTTCTCGTAGCCGATCATGCCTGGAAACAGTTCTTCGCCGGCTGCCAGCATCGCCAGAAAGTTCTCGCGAATTTCCTGTTTCACGGAGCGGGACTTCCAGCCGAAAGAGCGAAGTTCGGCAAGATTTGCCGGCAGGTGGGCGGTGTTCATATCGCGGTGATTCCGGTTTGACGGGGCTGCAGCAGTGGGGGATTCGGCGGGATTATTGGCTCAGGAACGCACGGGAACACCGCAGCCGTGCCAAAACGGGGCATAAATATCGTAAATTCCTGGTTTGCCGGCTGCACCGCCCCTTTCGCGGGAATTTTGGGACCCACGATCCCCCGAGCCATGATCAGCTTGAAACTCCCGACCGATCTCCGTATGCTTCCCGACCCGACACGGCGACCTGCGTCGCCTGACGGGTCTTCGCGGTAGTGGCGAAACTGGCAGACGCGCACGCTTGAGGGGCGTGTGGAGCAATCCGTGCAGGTTCAAGTCCTGTCTACCGCAATTTCTCAACCGGCCCCCCCCCCGGTGTCATCCGGTGTATGCATCCGGTGTTCACGTTCAGTGTTTGCATCCGGGCTTTACATTCGATCTGAAGTCGGGCACAGATCAAGCAACATGCAGAAGGGCTGTGATGTACGTCACAGCCCTTTTCGCGTAAAAAGTTCCTCGCAGGCTCGCCGTATTCCAGCCACGACAGCCCCCCCAGAGTATCGGCCATGAAAGCTGACGACGACGTGGCCACAGAACCGCTCTCGGCCGACGACCTGTTCCGGATGGATCAGTTCGTTCAGCAAACCGCAGTGGGGCTGAATGTCCGGCCCGATCAGGTCGACGGCGCGGTGCGGTTGCTTCAGGACGGCAACACAATTCCCTTCATCGCCCGCTACCGCCGCGAAGCAACGCGCGGTCTCGATGAGCGGCAATTGAGGCACATCGAAGATTCCCTCGCCAAAGCGCGTGAACTGGCCGCTCGCAAAGCGACCATTCTGCGGACCATCGCCGAACAGGGGAAACTCACACCGTCCCTCCGCCAGGAAATTACATCCTGCTCCGATCCCGCGCGGCTTGAAGATCTCTACCTCCCCTTCCGCCCCCGCCGTCGCACGCGTGCAGCCACCGCCAGAGAACGTGGCCTGCAGCCCCTCGCCGATCTCCTTCTCACCCCTGCCCCGCTCCCTGAACCACGTGCACAGCTCCTCAGCCGCTTCGTCCATCCGGAAAACGGCGTCCCGGATGCCGCCGCCGCGATTCAGGGCGCCTGTGACATTGCTGCTGAAATCTGGGCTGATGACGTGGAAAATCGCCGCAGGACGGCAGCACGACTTCGCCAGGGAGACCTGCGTTCCGACGTCAAAACCGGGAAAGCAGACGAGGGCGCCCGCTTCCGCGACTACTTTGATTGTCGGCAACGCGTGGCCGGGCTTCCCGGGCACCGCTTCCTCGCACTGCAGCGCGGGGAATCCGAAGGTGTACTCCGACTCCGCTTCGAAGTCGATGACGAAGCCGCAATCCGCGAACTCGCCCGCCACGTTCTTCAGGGCACCAACCCGGCCTTTGCTTCCGAGCTTCAGCAGACTGCAGCTGACTGCTACACCCGCCTCCTTCGACCCACTGCTGAAACCACAGTGCTCAACGAACTTCGGCAGCTGGCCGACCAGGAAGCGGTCGAAGTCTTCGCTAAAAATCTGCATGACCTGCTCATGGCCGCCCCCGCTGGTCCACGCAGCACCCTTGGAGTGGACCCGGGCTTCCGCACCGGCTGCAAACTCGCCGTCGTCGACGGCACAGGCAAGTTTCTGGCGGCGGAAACCATCTATCCCACTCCCCCACGCCTCGATCTCCAGCAGTCCGAAACCGTCCTGCTCAGACTCATTCGGGATCATCAGGTGGAGCTGATCGCGGTTGGAAATGGCACTGCGTCCCGAGAGGCCGAAAAATTCGTCGCTGATGTGCTGCGTAAACACGGCCTCGAAGTCACCAAAGTCATGGTCAGCGAAGCCGGCGCGTCGGTCTATTCTGCAAGTGAAGCTGCCATCGAAGAATACCCGGATCTGGACGTCACGATTCGGGGTGCCATCAGCATCGCCCATCGCCTCCAGGATCCGCTTGCCGAACTTGTCAAAATTGACCCCAAAGCCATCGGTGTCGGCCAGTATCAGCACGACGTCGATCAGCCACGGCTCCACAAAGCTCTGGAACGCGAGGTCGAGTCCTGCGTGAACGCAGTCGGTGTTGATCTCAACACTGCAAGTGCCGCGTTGCTCTCGCGAGTTGCCGGAATCGGAACCGTCCTGGCGAAACGCATCGTCAGCTGGCGTGACAAAAACGGCAGCTTCCCCACTCGCCGCCAACTCCTTCAGGTCCCGCGACTTGGCCAGAAGGCGTTCCAGCAGGCAGCCGGCTTTCTGCGAATTCGCGGCGGCCCTGAACCACTCGATGCCTCGGCCGTACACCCCGAACAATATCCCCTCGTCCAGAAAATCGCGGCCACTCTGCAAACAAGCCCCGCTCAGCTGGTGGGAAACGAACGTCTGATTGCCGGCCTGAACGTCGCACAGTTCGTATCCCCCGAATTCGGCGAATTCACCGTTCGCGATGTCCTCAGCGAACTCGCTCGCCCCGGCCGTGATCCCCGCCGGGAATTCCGTACGGCGCGGTTCACGGATTCCGTCAGTGAACTCGAACAACTGCTGCCCGGAATGGTTCTGGAAGGTGTGGTCACCAACGTCACAAAATTCGGTGCCTTTGTCGACATCGGAGTGCATCAGGATGGACTGATCCACATCAGTCAACTGGCAGACCGATTTATTCGCGACCCGTCCGAAGTGGTGTCCGCAGGCGATGTCGTCCGCGTCACTGTCCTCGAAGTTGACCTCCCCCGCCGACGCATCTCCCTGTCACGCCGCAGTCAGCCCGGACAACAGAACTGAACCCTCGCCCATGGCGAAGCAGACCTTCATGACCGCGAATGGCATCGCGGCAAACTGCTGCCACTGCCTGTCACCTGGGAATGTTCCGGCTGGCTTATGCCATTGCTGTGGCGGTTGCGGAGCGGTGAGGCTACAGGATCAGGAGTGTAGCGAGGGTGAGGAAGAGGAGTCCGCAGAGCAGGTTGAGGAGGCGTGGGAGCTGGGGGAAGGAGTGGAGCAGTCGTCCGCACTGGCCGGAGAAGAAGCCGATGGCGGCGAAGATAAAGACGGCCTGGGCCGTGAAGACGGCGCCCAGGAGTGCGAGCTGGATCTGGGGGGGTGTGCTGCCAGGGCGGGTGAAGGAGGGCAGGAAGGAGAGGAAGAAGATGGCGACTTTGGGGTTGGTGGCGTTGGCGAGGAGACCGCGGAGGAAATCGCGTTGCCATGGGGAGCCGTGTGGCCGGGAGTGGGGTTGGTTGGGGGCGTCTGTGCTGGGAATCTCCGGCGAGTTTTGTCCGGGGCGCGCGAGGGTGCTGCGGAGGATTGAGGTGCCGAGCCATGCGAGGTAGGCGCCGCCGAGGAATTTCATGGCGGTGTAGGCTGCGGGTGAGGTGTTGAGGAGTGTGGCGGCGCCGAGGACTGCGGCGGCGGTGTGCAGGAGGCAGCCGAGTCCACAGCCTGCCCCGAAGCTGACAGCAGGTCGCCAGCCGCGGGCGAGTCCGATGCTGATGGTCGCGAGGACGTCGGGGCCGGGGGCGATGGTGAGGAGTGTGGAGGCGGCGAGGAAGGCGAGGAGTTGGCTGGGCTGCAGCATGAGACCGGCCTGTGGCGGTGCTTAGCGGCGTGCGTTGATGGCAGCGAGCGAGGACTGGACGAGTCGTCGGGCTTCTGCGGCGCGAAGGATGGCGTTGCGGAAGGCAGCGGCGTCGGCGACGCCAGGGAGGACGAGCAGGGTCTGGCCGTTGGAGGCTTTGAGCCGCAGGTCGGCAGCGCGGTAGAAGACCTGGCCGGGCTGCACCTGGATTTCGACGTCGTCGATGGCAGACAGTTCGGCGGAGGCCGTTTTCCGGATGCCGAGTCCGCCGCGGATCTGGACGGTGCGGTTGGTGAGTACGTAGCGGGCGCCGAGCAGTCGGAGGAAGAAGAGGAGGGCGCCGATGGGGGCAACGAGGAGACCGAAGAGCAGGTACGACAGTTTGATGCCGAACAGTCGCACAGGAACGGAATCCATGAGTACGCCGATGAGACGACCCAGTGATCCGGCACCGACGGAGGGAAATTCCGTCATGATTTTGGCTTCAAGTCCGGGACTGACCCCGGCAATCGCCTGCACTGACATGACTGCGATCCGTTCTGACGGACAGGAGTGGAAAGTTGGCCCGAGTCGGCAGCAATCACCGACAGGCAGAAGTTTATCGACTGTGCTGGCAGGTGGCAACCACGCCGGAAATTCGTCCAGGTTTTGCCAGAGTGGCTGCAGAAAAACCCATATTGCGGGGATTTACGTGTGCCGGCTGACTGAGGGGATGACCGATTTCCGGGAACGCCGGAATGCATGGCGGCGATGGCCAGATGCTGGTGGAAGTCGCCAGTCCGGAGTGCTGCCAGTCCCCGATTTCGCAGCGGCAAAAGGCGGGTACAACTCTGACATTCCACGCCAATTCCAAACGTCCTGCAGGAAATACTTCGATGATTATGCCTGTCCGTCAGATTCCGGATGGTCCCCTTGACGGTGTACCGGTGACCGGAGAATCGTCGCTGGCCGAACGAGTCCGCATCCGTCTGCTGCTCGAACCAGACCTGCCGTCTCAGAACATCCGCTGTCATGTGTTCCACGGCACCGCAGTGCTCTGCGGAATCGTCGCCAGCTACCGAATTCGTCAGCGGGCGCAGGACGCTCTGCGGCTGATTCCGGGGCTGAGCCTGATTCTGAACGAACTCATCGTCTGGCCGACAGAGGCGCCGGGTGTATCAAGTGCGGAGTGTCGGTCGATTTCAGGCTGAGTTTTTCCGGGATGCTTACAGACGACCTGTGCAGGAGGAAAGTGGATGCCATTCAGGCTGCTCATTGCCGAGGAACATGACGAATGCCGCCAGTTATTCAGACGCTTTCTGCTCCGCTGCGGTTATGAAGTCGTTACCGCCGCGGACGGGTTGGGGTGCATTGAGACATTGCGGACAGGCCCGAAACCCGACGTACTGATCCTCAGCTGGGAACTGCCGTGGTGCTGCACCGCTCGAATTCACGGCCACGAACTCGCGGCCGTCGGTGGAGGTCGTGACGGAGGTCGTGACGGTGACGGGTCTGTGTGGCGCCGCGCGGACGGTTCGCAGTCAGGTCACCCTGGAGCCGACGGCGTCTGCGAATGGCTGGAAACGGCCTGCGTGGACGACATCGCCGTGGTGGTGCTCACAGCCCGGATGGACGCGGATTCTGCAGTGCAGGAGCAGTCGTTGCCGCGGGTGACATGGGTGCAGCGCCCGTTTCGGCTCACAGATCTGCTCCACGCGATTCAATCTGCGGACAGTATTTCGCGTCACAGCTGGCGGTGTCTGGAGACCCTCTGGCGGAAGACCACGAGTCCCTTCAATGGAATTTTGTTTGACAGTGCCGCGAGTACGCGGGATCTGTCGGCTGCCACTTTTCACGCGGTTCCTGCACCGGCGCAGCCGCGGGAGCGAGTTTGACTCTGCACGCGCAGCACTTCCGCAGAAAGGACGCTTTGAAACCGTGGCCGCAAAACGGTCAAAAACACTTTGTTTCCTGATCGAACCGGGGACGTTGGGTGAGAGGACCTGGAGGACGAGCGGGACTTTGCAGGTCCTGTACGAGCACTGCGGCTGTGGCTGATCCGGCTGTTTGCAGGTTGCATCGGCGAGGATCGCGTGACGGTGCAGGGGGAGCGATTCAGGGCCGCACCGGCCGATGGACATCAGGCGCAGGGCTGTTTTGGTCTGAGCCATGCACTGGATGTGGCCGCGACGTTGCGGGCACACGGGGCGGTTGAGAGGCTGAATGCAGCCACCATCGCTTTGGGGACCTGTTCCCGCTGTTCACGTTCTGCCTGGATTTCTCTGGCCCGTGCACTGATTTCTGTTGCAGGCGGCGCGTTTATGACCTTCGGCGAGCCGGACAAAGTCCGGGGACGATAACGCTGAAGATGAGGTGGGAATGCGTGGCGTCGAGGTCACGTCCTGATTTGCGTTTGCAGGGTCTTTTGCGAAGATTTCCGGTTCTGTGCACTGCCTGCAGTGTGGGCATTCAAACAGTGGCCGGTGGATTCATGACCGAATTTCGCGAGCACACACAGCACTTCGTTCGCAGCTACACATCGCTCCCACCGCTGGTGCATCTGCTGTGTGTGGGTTCCTTCATCAATCGCGCAGGTTCGTTTGTGATGCTGTTTCTGACGATCTACGTCAGTGAGCATCTGCAGATGGGCAAACCGTTTGCCAGTGCCTGTGTGGGCGTGTTTGGTGTCGGTTCCGCGTTGTCAGCGGTGTTTGGCGGGCAGCTGGCGGACACTCTGGGCCGACGTCCTGCCATGCTGATCGCACTCTTCGGCGGCGCTGCGATCCTTGCATCGCTCAGCCTGATCACCAGTGGCTGGCTCTTCATGGCCACGCTGTTTCTGTTTGCACTGGTCGTGGAGATGTATCGGCCAGCATCATCGGCGATGATCGGGGATCTCGTAAGTCCTCAGCAGCGGCCACTGGCTTTTGGACTGCTGTACCTGTCGTTCAACCTCGGCTTCGCCATCGCTCCGCAGATTGGTGGCTGGATGGCAGCGCGTTCGTACACGTTCCTGTTTCTGGCGGATGCGGCGACCACTGGCCTGTTCGGTCTGGTGGTGCTGCTGTTCATCAGGGAAACACATCACAGGGCTGCTGCCGCAATTGACAGCGACGTCCTCGCGGCTGCTGAATCAACGGACGCAGGGGCAACTCCGGTCTCAGCTGCCGAGGCACTGGCCGCAGCGGAGGAGGTGCTTGAACAGGCGGAACGTCCCGACACGACGAACTCAGGGGTTTCCAGCGCCGATCGTCCCGCGATCACGATCAGTCTCCGCGAAGCGCTGCAGCAGATTCGCAGAGACGCCAATTTTCTGCTCTTTTCCCTCTGCTGCCTGCTCACCAATATCGTCTTTATGCAGGCATTTGTGACATTGCCGCTGGCGATCCATGAAAAGGGCTTCAGCGAGTTGCAGTTTGGACGGATGATCAGTGTCAACGGGCTGCTGATTGTGCTCCTGCAGCTCCCCGCCACTCCGCTCCTGAATCGGCTTCCGCGCCTGCAGGTGCTGCTCGCCGGACAGATCCTGATGGTGGCCGGCTTTGGCCTCACCGCCTGGGCCGATTCGTCGTGGCAGATTGTTGCCACGATTGTGCTGTGGACACTGGGCGAGGTCTGTCAGGCACCATTCAAGCCGGCCATGGTTTCAGAAATGGCGCCACCTCAGCTGCGCGCCCGTTATCTGGGCGTGTTCAGCGTGACGCATGCTGCTTCGATTGCGATCGGGGCTCCCGCCGGCGGCTGGATCCTGTCCTGCTGCGGTCCTCGCGTCCTCTGGCCCGGGTGTGCTGTCGTGCTGCTGCTCACGGCGGGCCTCTACATCTGGTTGTTTCGCAGACTCAGGCAGGTACCCGGTGCTGGTACGGAAATGCGGCGGGATTGCTGAATCCCGCTGTCCGACCGCTGATCGATGCTGCTGAGTTGCGGTGGGGGTTGGTGACAGTCGATGCCATCACTGGCGAGGCATCTTCCATCAGGGGTCCGGGTTGGGCCTGGTGTTGGTGGCCGGACGATTGGATGGACCGCCCAATTGGAGTTTCAGGGCGCCGTTGCCTTTGCCGTCCGGGGAGCTGAACTGGATTTTGACTCCTTCGAACATGCGGCTTTGGGCATCGAGAAACTGGGCGACGGCGAGTCGGGCGAGGCCTCGGCCGAATTCTGCTTCGACGAGCAGTTCGGATTCGGCGGTGCGAACAGAGAAATCGAGGGTTGCATCTCCGGGTGTGAGTGCTTTGCTGGCAAAGCTGTTGAATTTGTCGGCCTGAACCGAGGTGGTTTCGGCTGCCTGGCCGTTGATGGAGAAGGCCATTTTGGGAGCGGTGGCGACCTGGAGCCAGCGTTCGAGGGTTTGGAGCCAGCGAGCAGGAACTTCGCTGAGCGGATCGGCGGCTTTTCCAAGCCAGCCATCGAGATTCATGCGAACTCGAAACGGCACGGCGCGACCGTTCTGGCTGAGTGCTTGTTCGCTGGCGTCGGTGAGTTCCTTCAGCTGGGTGACTGCGCGATCTTCCCCGAGTGTCATCCAGAGCCATGAGCCGGTGGCGGCGAGGTGCAGCTGGAGCGGGAGGGCACCGTCGGCAAACGGCACTGGTGTTTCTTCTGCGGAGAGGCTGAGCATGCGGTAGTTGCCGGCGGTTCCGGGGCGCACGGTGATGTAGTCACGGGCTTTTGTGATTTGCAGGAGCAGGTCGAGGGCGTTGAGAAACGTTTCGGCGGATTCGAGACGCAGGGCGGCGCAGGGGACGAGTCCGTCCTGAACGTTACCGCGGAGGCAGACGGCGGCATCCAGCACTCCGGAGTCGATTGTCTGCTGCAATGCCTGGGTGAGATCTTCGATGATGACGGGAGCGGAGGGGTTGTCGCCGCTGATTTCGCCGAGCCGCAGGGCTGCGGACTGCAGGAGTACTGAGGCGAAGGGGCGGAGCAGTTCGGGGATGGCGAGTGTACCGGAGACGAGCAGTGGGGACCGGTCATCGTGGAGACTGGAGAGTTGCGAGCTGCGGCTGCTGATCAGTGCCAGACCGGAGGCCAGTGGCGTACCGGGGCGGGCCTGGATGCGGAGTCGGCTGACGACGGGCTGGCCGGGTGCGGGCGACAGCTGCAGAGAAAAGCGGGCGCGGTCGATATCGAAGAGGGCGCTTTTGAGGAGTTCGAAGCGTCCTTCAGCAAGGGCGCGGCGCAGGGCATACTGGCCTGCTTCTTCGGAGTCAAAGCGCTGGAGGAACACGGAGACCTGGGATTCCAGCGCACTGCGGAAAGCCTGGCGAAAGTCAGCCGGGATCTGTGACAGGTCGAAATCGGCGAAGAGATCGAGTGCTGCATGTTCGTCTTCCAGCTGCAGCGACTGACGATCGGGTAGCGTCAGGCTGAAGAGGGCATTGGAGCGGCTGGAGTACATCACACCGTCGTGATAGCGGAAATAGGTTTTGATGGCAGTGGGCGCGAGTTGCGGTGGAGCCTCACCGGGGGTGGCGGGGGGGCTGACGGCGATGACGACGGAGACGGAGGTGACCTGATCTCCGTCCCCGGGCGATGGGGCGGGCTGGGGAGCAGTGATGCTGCGGAGGTTGAGGGTGAGTGTGTACTGATCTTCGGCGCCTTCCAGTTCACCCAGTGGTCCCATCATGCTGTGCTGTTCGTTCACCAGTTCTGTGAAGCGTTCGCGGGATTCGCAGAGATCGAAGGAGACGGGGTTCTGCAGGGTGACTTCGGGGCGAGTTTCGAGGACGAAGAGGACGCCGGAGAGTTGTCGGGCTGGTTTTTCTTCGGGCTGGGCGGAGTCAGCGCGTCTGGACTGGAAGACTCGAGTGCCCATCAGACCGGACATTCTGCGACCGACGGCGTTGATCATGATGGGGGGCTGTGGCATGTCCAGTTCTTCGCGAACCTTCTGCATCCACGCAAAGCTGTCCTCTGGTCGGACGCCGGTGTACCAGACCTTGCCGATGACGCGGCCGCTGGAGAGGACTTCGGGGGCGGGTTCGGTCTCCTGAGCAGCCAGCAGACCTGAGCAGAGGACAAGTGCGAGGAGGCAGCGGGGGGCGGAGGGGATGGAATGGGGCATGATTGAGTCTGCCGGGGAGTTGTGAGGGCGCGGGGGCGCTGGGATTGGAACGGAGCAGGCGGGGTGGCTTAACGGCCGAGGGCGGCGATTGTATCCAGGCGATCGCCTGTTCGGCGATCCCAGGTTTGCAGGTATTGGGAGTATGCCGGTGACTGAGAAGCGTGCTGCTGGAGCCAGGAGCGGACATGGTCTGTGAGTGTTTGTTCGTCCTGGGCGGAGATGCGGCCGAGGAGCAGCTGGCAGCGGAGGAATACGAAGTAGGTATCCAGCACGTCACAGCGGCAGTAGTCGTTGATCAGGTCGGTGCGACCCTGGTCGAAGAGTGTCTGGACCTGTGAGCCGTCGATGCCGGATTTTCCGGGTTTGTGAATGAGGTTGGCGAGCAGATTGAGTCCGCCGCTGAGTCGGAAGGCGCCGTAGTTGGTGAGCAGTTCCTGGAGGTCGAGGTGGGAATCCTGGTTATAGCGATTGCGGCATTGTTCGAAGGATCTGGATTCCACGTTAAACCACGCCGGGAGGCTGATGCCGAAGCGAAAGGCGGCCATTTCCATGACGGGGACGTCGTAGGTGCGGCCGTTGAAGGTGACCAGCGTGGGGCGTTCGTAGTGCTGCCAGCCCTGCCAGAAGCGACGGACAATTTCCTGGGGACGAAATTCCGGGGGATCAAGAACGAGGATATCCTGAAGTCGATAGTCTGCGGAGACTTTGGCGATGGCCACGGACACGGGCAGCACGAAGGTGAGCGGGAGCACATCGCGGCCGGTTTCTTCCAGCAGCTGAGCGCGGTAGCGCTGGATGGCATCGCGGGGGCTGAGCTGTTCGTCGGGGAAGCGGACTTTTCGGATCAGATCGCCGTCACCTACTGTTTCGATGTCGAAGATCAGATATCGCACGTCGCTCATGGTTACTTTCCGGTGAACTGCAGGGTGGGGGGAAGGTCGGGACGTCCGCTGGGTTGCCATGGGCCGCAGAAACTTCATATTCTGCCGATTTCCGCTCGCATTTCCCTGCCCGCAGCGTTCCAATTTGCGGAAGTCCGGGAAAATTTCTGCCCCCGCCTCTTCTCTGCGAACAGCCATGTCAGAACCCGAAGTCTCCAATTCCGACCGCTCCACCCCGTCCCTGACTGCACTGGAAGAGCAGGCGATTCGCGGGCTGACCACGGCCTACCAGAAGATGCGTCAGGAAATCGGCAAGGTGATTATTGGTCAGGACGAGGTCGTTGATCAGCTGCTGATTGCCATGTTCTGTCGCTCCCACTGCCTGCTCGTGGGTGTCCCCGGTCTGGCCAAAACTCTGCTCTGCAGCACCATCTCACGCATCCTTCAGCTGTCCTTTCGCCGCATTCAGTTCACCCCGGACCTGATGCCTTCCGACATCACCGGCACCGATGTGCTTCAGGATGACCCGGAAACCGGTCGCCGCAGTTTTCAGTTCATTCCCGGACCGCTCTTCACCAACGTCCTCCTCGCCGACGAAATCAACCGGACTCCGCCCAAAACCCAGGCCGCTCTGCTTGAAGCCATGCAGGAACGGCATGTCACCGTCGGATCCAGCACCTACGACCTGCCCGACCCGTTTTTCACCCTGGCGACTCAGAACCCCATCGAACAGGAAGGCACCTATCCGCTCCCCGAAGCGCAGCTGGACCGGTTTATGTTCAACGTTGTCGTCCGTTACCCCACGGCTGCCGAAGAACTTCGCATCCTGAAGCAAACCACCGGCAACGAAAAGCCCGAACTCACTCCCGTACTCACCGGTCGCCAGATTCAGGCTCTTCAGGAAGTTGTCCGGCGTGTCCCGTGTGCGGAATACATCTTCGTCTATGCCCGCGATCTCGTCCGCGCAACGCGTCCCGGGGAAAGCGAAGCGCCGCCGTTTATCCGCGAACTGGTTTCCTGGGGCGCCGGTCCCCGTGCCGGCCAGTACCTGATTCTCGGAGCCCGCGCCCATGCACTCCTGCAGGGACGCTTTCACGTCACCACTGACGACATCCGTGCCGTGGCCAAACCCGTTCTGCGACATCGCATCATGACCACCTTCGCCGCCGCCAGCCAGGGCGCCACTCCGGATACGGTCATCGAACGACTCCTGAAAACCGTCCCGGTCGAACTCCACGAACGTGCGAAGAAACGTGTGGCAGGGGAGTGACCCGCCGATGGATCCTGGCCGCACTCCGGAACTGGCCTTTCCGGCATTTCCGTTCCGCGGTCTTGTGCCGGTATGCACGCTGGATTGTGCGAAGGTGTGCGGCTGTGGCACTGGTCGAGCGAGGCCGGATGCTCGACAGGGCACAATTTTGTGCTGTTTGCGCTCTCGATGAGGTTTGGCACGCCGGGTGCTTTCATGAAAAAACAGGCTGCCCGTTTTCCGCCGGATTGGACTCGGCTGTCACAACCGGCGGGGCAGCCGTTTTCTTCGTGACGGGCAGAGGTTATGGGGCATCAGACAGGATCCAGATGGCTTGCCGGACTTGCTGGACTGGCGTTGCTGTCGGCTGGGTGTCAGCGGACAGCGGTCCAGGAGTGGCAACCCAGTGACCAGGTGCAGAAGCTGCCGCAGGAATTATCGGCGACAGTGACAAAGGCCGTCATGCATCACTCCGGCACAGTCCTTGAGCCGCGGGTTGTCGGAATCGCTGTGGCTGCAACGGAGCCAGAGAAGATGCGACAGCAGCTGCGACTGAAGCATGGCCAGGCCGTGTACATGAAACGCTGTTACCAGTGTCACGGGGTTGCCGGGGACGGTCGGGGGCCGGTGGCGGACAGTCTTTATCCGCGTCCGCGCGACTACACACCGGGCATCTT
>JBJTOM010000406.1:0-9341 GCA_046074585.1 Planctomycetota bacterium
CCGGCTTCACGCTGATTGAACTGCTCGTCGTGATCGCCATCATCGCCATTCTCGTAGCCCTGCTGCTCCCCGCTGTCCAGCAGGCTCGCGAAGCCGCCCGCAGAACTCAATGCAAAAACAACATCAAGCAACTGGGCCTCGCCTGTCACAACTTCCATGACGTGTACAATGGCTGGCCGATGGCGGCCGAATTCGGCGTGGGTACCACATGGAGCGGACTTCTCCTGCCGTACCTCGAACAGCAGAACGCCTATCAGATGCTCACCATGCAGGAAGACAGCGTGATCAACGCCCAGTGGGCCTATCCGCTGCCCGGTAAACCCGGCGATCCCAATGACACGCCAGTGTGGCGCAATCTGTTTGTCTGCGAACAGGTGTTCCCCATGTTCCGTTGCCCCTCCGACACCTTTCCGGCTCAGGTTGCCGATATCTCCGGCGATAACTGGATCGTCCAGCGTCGGGCCGCCATGAACTACCTCGGCTGCGTCTCCGGAAGTCTTGCCGACGACCGTCGCTATCAAAACGTTCCCACTCCGTGGGGAACCACTGGCAACGTCGAAGTCATCAGTGACCTTGATGGGGTCTTTCTGCAGAAAGTCAATCACCAGCGAATCAAGCGCAATGGTGGACACTACGGCATGATCGGCATTCGCATGGCGGACATCACCGACGGAACCTCCAACACCATTGCAATCGGTGAAGCAGTCCCAGATATGGGCGCGATTCCCGAAATGGGCACCATCCGCGAAAACTGTCAGCCCACGCAGGGACGCAAAGACCACTGGGGCGTCGGCTCAGATGACGTCGACACCACCAATATGGGTGACATGTCCGAAGCACTTGGGTCCACCGGTGTGCTGATGAACCAAAAGAAACCAGCGGTGGGCACAACCGCCTTTGCTGCCTATGAAATCAGCTTCGGAAGTCGCCACACCGGCGGGGCTCAATTCGGAATGGCCGATGGGTCCGTCCGCTTTCTGACAGAAAATATCGACGTCCGCGTCTACAGTGCCCTCGGTACGCGGAATGGTGGCGAAGTCACCAGCGAATGATGGGATTCAGTCCCGACCAGTCGCCATCCCATGGCCATGAAGTTCTCTGGAATCCGATGAACACGACGCCCGGTGCCGTGCGGCCGATTTCAATCGGCCGGTGCGGCCCTGCGGCGTACGCTTTGTCGCGCTGGAGCGGGGATCAAAAAAAACGTCAGGTGTGCCTGACGTCGCTGCGCCATCCCGGGTTCGGTTGGCGTCTGGAGACTTCTTTCGAGCCGAGTACGGCTGTGGTGAGTTCGTGCGGGGGTGGAGGTAGGAGTACGAGTACGAATTCGTTGGTCCGATGCGATGCACCCTGCGGGCCAAACCCTGGGAGGGCGAGGCTGGGATGACGAAACGGTGTTCAGGACACTTGAGATCGTCTATCGGATTTCCTGCAGACGCGGTGCCACGCAATTGCTGCAGCAACTCTGACCTCACGCAAAGGCGCCAAGGCGCAAAGCTGGAAATGCTGGAAATTTGAACCTTTTGTCCTTCCTTTGCGTCTTTGCGCCTTTGCGAGAGACCAACAGTCCCTGCACAAGGGATCGCGGTGAGAGTTGTCAACTGGCAAGCAGAACTGAAAACATCCCAATTCGCCCGAATTCACACCGTTTCACCATCCCAGGGGCGAGGCTCCTGCGGAGCCACCGTCTGCTGGTTTGCGCTGTGGGGCTCTGCCAATATTTTTTTTTGGCGCCGCCCGACGTGGTGCCGTGACGCGGTAGTGATGCGGCTCAGCGGGAGCTTCGCCCTCCCGGCTGCAGGCCAGGCACAAAACGAGCCGCGACCGTGAGGGAGTCGGGCCGCAACCAAAAGGCAGGACGGACCGGAAGTCCGCCGTACGGAGGTGATCTTCGGTCCGCTTCGGTCGTGGGAATCGCCGTTCAGGCCAGAATGTCGTCCACAACGTGGCCATGAACATCGGTCAGCCGGAACTGACGTCCCTGGAATCTGTAGGTCAGCTGCTGGTGATTGATTCCCAGCTGATGCAGCAGCGTGGCCTGCAGGTCGTGCACGTGCACTCGGTTTTCCACGGCATTGAACCCCAGCTCATCAGAGGCACCGTAGCTGAGTCCTGGACGAATGCCTCCGCCGGCAAGCCAGACGGTGAAGGCGTATGGATGATGGTCGCGGCCCCAGCGGGGTCGGTTGTTGATGTCGCCCTGAATAAAGGGTGTCCGGCCGAATTCTCCGCCCCAGATGACGAGCGTTTCATCGAGGAGCCCGCGTTGTTCGAGGTCGCGCACGAGTGCTGCGCTGGGCTGGTCGGTGTCGCGGCACTGACTATAGAGTTCCGTCGTGAGTGAATTGTGCTGATCCCAGCCGGCATGCATGAGCTGCACAAACCGGGTGCCGCGTTCCACCAGACGTCGAGCCAGCAGGCAGTTGTGTGCGAATGTCCCGGGTTCGGTCACGCCTGGTCCATACATGTCGAGGGTGGCCTGAGTTTCTCCGGAGAGATCCGTCAGTTCCGGAACGCTGGCCTGCATGCGGAAGGCCATTTCGTACTGCGCAATTCTGGCAGCAATTTCGGGGTCTCCGGATTCGTCGAGTCTGAGTTGGTTCAGGCGGGCGAGGTCATCCAGCCAGCCCCGTTTCATCTCCCGCGACAGGCCCCCGGGATTGCTCAGATACAGCACCGGATCGCCGCTCCCCCGAAACTTCACTCCCTGATACTTTGAGGGCAGGAATCCGCTGCCCCAGTAGAAATCATAGAAGATCTGCCCGCAGGTGGTATTGCGGGTGATGGAGGTCATCACGACGAAGGCTGGGAGCGACTGAGTTTCGGCCCCCAGCCCCCACGTCAGCCATGCTCCGGCGGTGGGCCGCCCGGGCAGCTCCGCACCGCTGAGGAGAAACTGAATGGCAGGCGCGTGGTTGACGGCCTCCGTGTGCATGCTCTTCACGAAACACAGACGGTCCGCGATCGCTGCGGTGTGCGGCAGAAAATCGCTGACCCACGCACCACTCTCGCCCCGCTGTCGGAACCGTTCCACCGGTGCCAGCATCAGCTTTCCATCAGCTGCTCCGGTCATCGTGCTGAAGCGTCGTCCTTCTGCATACCCGGCCGGGAGCGGCTGACCGTGAAGTTCCCTGAGTTTGGGCTTGTAGTCGAAGAGATCCACGTGCGTCGGAGCACCGTTCTGGAACAACCAGATCACCCGTTTGGCTTTTGGGGGGAAGTGCGGGAGCCCTGGCTGGGCTGCAGCGGTCGGGGAGGGAGTCGAGTCGCTGCCCCGGGATGTGTCGGCTGCCAGCAGAGAAGCCAGCGCCATGCTGCCGACTCCGGTTGCGGAGCGTCCGAGGAAGGCCCGCCGGGCTGTCAGGTGTCTGTTGTGGATGTCCGGCTGCATGATGGTCCCTGCTGTTTATTGCTTAGAGAGTGCTTCGTCCAGATTGAGCATGGCAAGACTTAATGCGGTCCACGCGGCATGTTCCGCCACTGGCAGATCAGCCACCCGCGGCGACTCACCGGACGCCGCCAGTGCTTCCGCGGCTGGAGCATCCGCGGAGAACTGCTGACGCGCACGTGCCAGCCCTGCCAGCAGAATGCCGGCTTCGTTGTCATTCAGGTCCCGCGCGAGGATTCGCAGTGATACCTGCCGCAAGCGCTCACGGTCGTCTGCCGCCGGTTCCGTGAGCACCTGCTGAGCCATCACGCGAGCCGCTTCAGCCCACGTGATGTCGTTGAATGTTGCCAGCGCGTGCAGTGGAGAATTGGTGCGGAACACGGACACACTGCAGGTTTGTCGAGCGGCATTGTCGAAGAACATTGTGGGCCCGATGATCCGCCGCCAGAACACGTACAGACTCCGGCGATAAAGTGCGGCACCGGAATCCCGCGAATACGTCTTGCGACCGAACGTCGCTTCCTCCCAGATCCCGGGCGGCTGGTACACATTCACCGGGGGACCGCCGAGCGTTCGAGTGATCAGTCCGGAGGCCGCAAGGGCCTGATCCCGCAGCATCCATGCAGGCCAGCGGTACCGGGGTGAACGTGCCAGCAAGCGATTCTCCGGGTCCTGCTCAAGCTGCTCAGCACGCACCGTTGATGACTGGCGATAGGCATGGCTGGTGACCATCAGCTTCACCAGTCGCTTCACATCCCAGCCTGAGTCGCGGAAATCAACGGCCAGCCAGTCGAGCAGTTCCGGGTGCACGGGCAGTTCACCCTGAACGCCAAAGTCGTTGGCGGTCTTCACCAGTCCCGTGCCGAAAATCTGCTGCCAGAAGCGATTGACAACAACTCGCGCCGTCAGTGGATTCTGTGATGAGACCAGCCAGTGCGCAAGATCCAGTCGTGTGCCGGTGGCGGCAGGCGGGAGCGGTGGCAGGCTGGCAGGCACGGCCGCTGAAACTGCTCTGCCGGGACTGGTGTACAGTCCGCGATTGAGAAGAAATGTTTCGCGACGAGCAGACTGGTCGGACATCACCATGACCAGAGGAACGGTGCTCTGCTGCCGCTTGAGTGTTTCTTCGAATTCCCGCAGCTGACGTGAAAGCTCCACGTGCTCAGTGTCGTTCGACAGACGATCATTCCGGATGGCCGCCTGCTGATCGGGCGTGCGTTTTTCCCGGGGTGTCCGGAGTGCCTGGAGGAGCTGTTCGGGGATGGTGTGGCTGAGCGACGGCTGCATTTCGCTGGTGACCGAGAGGGCGAACAGGCCCAGCTGATGGCTGACGTGCACCGAATCGTGCCGCAGTTCAATTTTCAACCGGTCGCCGGTCTGCAGTTCAATCGGCTTCGTAAAACGAAACACGGCTGCATGATCCCGGTCGATCGGACGACCTTCGTAGACCGCCCAGCCTGACAACCGATCACTGTCGAACGCGTTGCTGACCTTCAGATCACCCTGTTCGAAGGTGGCCTCTGCAGAGACAATCGGCACGGGCAGCTGCTGACTCCCGCGCACATGCAGTACACGCAGGTCGGTGAGCACAAAATTGCCGCTGTCAGACCGTGCGAGTCCTTGCTGGGTATGTGAGGGGTGCCGAAGTGCGTCCAGACGCAGGGCTGTGATGTGGCCCGGCGCCGTTCTGAGTGTCAGTCGATAGGCGTCATTGGCTGGATTCGGCCCACTCGCAAAAATGCTCAGATCTTCCAGCTGCCGCAGCGTCTGATGATCCGCCTCCAGTTGCTCAGCGGCCAGGCGTTGCCAGCGAATTCCGGCGGTCAGCTGCTGCAGGCGACTGGACTCCTGGTCGGGCTGTTCTGCGTTCAGCACGGATTCGCGCTGGGTCCGTAACCCGGTGATGCGACTGATTTCCGCCTGCAGCCGCTGCTGTTCGGCCCGCTGTGCCGAGGTTGGCATCGCGAGCACTGGTGGCGTCTGACCACTCCGGCCGTCTCCGGTCACCGGAGTCTGGTTGAAGAAGGCGAACAGACTGTAATAGTCCTGCTGACTTAAGGCATCAAATTTGTGGTCGTGACAGCGACAGCAGTTGAAGGTGAGCCCCAGCCAGAGCGTGCCTGTGGTTTCGGCCATGTCCATCACATAGTCAACTCGGTTTTCTTCCGCGATGCGTCCCCCTTCCCCATTGATCATGTGGTTGCGGCAGAATGCTGTGGCGAGGCGTTCTGAATCACCGGCGTCCGGCAGCAGGTCCCCGGCCAGCTGCCGGATTGTGAACTGGTCCCACGGAAGATTGCCATTGAAGGACTCAACCACCCAGTCACGCCATGGCCACATCGTGCGTTCTGTGTCGCCCTGATAGCCATTGGAATCCGCGTAACGGGCGGCATCCAGCCAATCCCAGGCCATGCGTTCACCGTAATGGGGGGATGACAGCAGGCGATCAACCAGCCCTTCAAGGGCGTCCGGACGGTTGTCCTGCTCGAATGCCAGTGTCTCAGCGGGAGTGGGAGGCAGACCGGTGAGTTCCAGCGAGAGGCGGCGAATGAGCGTGGCACGGGAGGCTTCCGGAGACGGCGCCAGACCGGACTGGTGCAGGCGTGCCTGAAGAAAAGCATCGATCGGATTACGGACGGGCGCATGGGGAAAGGCAGTGCCTGGGACGGGTACCTGAGGACGCTGGAGCGGCTTCCAGGACCAGTGATCCCCCCAGACCGCTCCCTCGGCGATCCACCGGCGGATCGTGTCCTGCTGAGCTGCCGACAGTGTGCGACCGGAATCCGGTGGCGGCATGTGTACCTGAGGGTCCGCGGACGTAATGCGGCGGTAAAGTTCGCTGCCAGCCGGGTCGCCCGCCTTGAGCACTGTGAAGGCGGCTGTGCGTTCGTCAAGGCGCAGATCCCCCTGCCGCTGAGCAGCATCGGGGCCATGGCAATGCAGACAGTGGTCGCCAAGAATCGGGCGCACATCGCGATTGAAGTCCAGCGGTGATTCGCCTGCCGACAGCCGTGATGTGACGGTCAGAAGACAGCAGATGGCCAGTCGCAGGAGCGGAGTGTGGGCAGAGAGTGTCTTGAGCATGGCGGGAGCACTTCAGGAGTTGCCGTCGTGTGGAGAGTTGTCACAAGCCCGCAGGAAATCGGGGAAGGTCACGGGAGGATTTTAGGACTTCCGGAGTCGCGGGGCGAGCGTGGAATGATGAAAGCAAGGTCAGGAAACACGGTCGTGTTTCAGACTCCACCCCATACCCGCCGGAAATTGAGCGGACGTAAAACGCAACCAACGGGCCGCGCCCGTGAGGAAGCGGAATACCCAGCCGCCCCGGACGACGGATCGAAGTGAGAAGTAGCGGAGGCGTGCGGGGGATGTCAATCCCCCGGTAAGGCTCCTGAGCCGCCGGACGGGAGTCCGCGGGCAACGGCGCTGCGGGGCGATGGTACGGTGTGCAGAGAAGTGGGAAGTGAGAAGTAGCGGGCGCCGGGGAGGGCAGGAAATGTCAATCCCCGACACCGTGCCCCCCCTCTCAATCACGCAGCATGCAGCCAACGTATTTCCGGCGTTATCGGTTACGGTTTTGGGCGCGCTGTGGTGTTCTTTGACCCCTCACCCCCGACCCCTCTCCCCTGGGAGGGGAGAGGGGAGAATTAAGTAATCAATCGCATGAGATTTCAGGGCTTTCCGGGCATGAACTGCTCCAGCGCGGATCGCAGAGTCTGCAGATGCTGGACAGCCTGTTGAGGGTTGAATTCTTTGACCAGAAAGCCGAACCGATCACGTTCGCAGGCGGCACAGACGGACGTTCCTGCGGGGTTGGTGTAGCCACAGGGGCAGCGGATTTCCATTCGTTGTCCACCGAGAAGAGTACGGGTTTGGACCTTCACGAAGAGATCCGGGAAGTACTCTGGAATCGATGCCAGCAGCTTATCGATGGTCTGCAAGTCGCGCAGAGAATAACCTTGCTGGTCAGCCTGCAGAGTCTGCAGGCCCCAGCGCCGCAGGCGCGGGTCTGAAGCCTGAAGGAGAGCCAGACTGTGCCGCAGGCTGCCAAGGGGGCTTCTGTTGAGCAGACTGCATGCCGTCTGCGCTGTTTCCTCGTCAGAAATCGCGGTGAAAAGAATCTCCGTGGCGGTGGCGGGATCGAGCGATGTGAGGTATCGCAGCATGGAGTTCTCGAGCACACTGCGTTCATCGGATTGTCGTTTCAGAATCCAAGGATCCAGTTCGGTCTCCGTCGAATGCATGGTCCGAGCAATGACCTGGACCAGCAACGCTCCGGCGTCTGCGACGCGATGTTGAGACAGGAAGCTGAAATCTTCGGCAGACGGTGGCTGTGACAAAGTCCGGAGGCTCTGAAGAATGGCGGCCCTTCTGATCGCGATACGAATTTGATCATGAGAGATTCGCAGGTCTCCGTTCGGGCTGTGTTCTTCGACCGCTGGTGCTCTGCAGCAACGGGCCCGCACGGCGGTGGCCAGCCCGGTAATCATGAACATCTGCTTGCCTTGCCCGGAGATTTCATCGATGTCAATCCGGAGACCAATCAGCCAGTTTGCTGACTGGAGTGCGGCCTGTTGAACAAGATCAGAGAGCACTTCGGAATAGAGTGACTGAAGCTGTCGACGGTAGCCTTCTGAGCGACCGCCGAACGTGTCTCTGAACGCCGCCGCAATGTCACTGAAGAGCCCCGTCCCGGCCACCGCATGGCAGGAGACCAGACCAAGGTGCTCTTCAATCTCCCATCCATCAATCGATGTCCCGGTGGTAATCTGAGTGTATCTGCTGATGGACATGGCAGGGACTTTCACGGACGGGTATCAGAATGGCCGAATGGAATTTCTGGAGAGCACCTGGCGAATCAGCCCTTCCGCCGCGCGCCCGACAATCAGCTCCCCGCCACGGGGCCCATGAGCGACACGTTTCACTTCGAGCCCCAGCTGTTTCTGCTGCGTGAAGTCTGGCGAGGCGTCAGGGAAAAAGCGAGCGCCACAGCCGAGTAAGAAACCACCGGGAGGGCGAAACTGGATGACGAAACGGTGTTAAGGACACCTGCTTTCGCACTGTGGATCCGCTCCTCCGTGACAAGGCGTGCGGGGGATGTCAATTCACTGGTAACGGTGCGTGCCCGCGCAGCCAGAACCGCATCAGAAACGCAACAAAGCCTTACCGGCCGATTGACATCGACCGCACGCCCATTTTTTGACGGCACCTGCCGTCAAAAAATAGAGCAGGAGAATGGAGAAAGGAGAGAGGAGACTCTCGACTTTCTCCATGCTCCTGCGGTCTCCTCTCCACTTTCTACTCTCTCACTCGCACGCGCACGCGCTGCCCCCCACTTCCCACTTCCCACTTCCCACTTCCCACTTCCCACTTCCCACTTCGGACTTCGCTGCACACCGGACCAGCGCCTCGCAGTGCTCTTGCCCGCGGACTGCCGTCCGGCGGCTCAGAAGCGTTACTGGGGGATTGACATCCCCCGCCTTGTTGCGTGGCCACGGTCGAGGTGGAGTGCGGAACACGAATACAGGCGTCTTTCAGGCCGTTTCGTCATTCCAGCCTCGCCTCTGCCCCTGGAGGGGAGAGGGGGATTGGGAGATTTGTTTGGATTTTGCGGAAGATTCCTGTGAGGAAAGTGGGGCAAGATGCGTTGTGAAACTACTGTTGACCATTCCTTCTAAATAGATACAATTGGCGGAGTTGATGGTTGGCGAGGTTCCGGAGATTCCAGAAGTTGAGGCAGATTCGACGAGATAAACGGACCCTGAAACGCCGAAATCTCACAGAAAGCCTACTTCTAAAGCTCACCGAAACACCCAAAGCCTGCACTTCAACAGCTCCATCAGATTTTCCGGTCAGGTGATTTGGACATCACTCTCGATCGTGACATCGATGGGGTTGTCGTCTTCAGTCAAAGGCGACTCACACCCTGTCCCCACCAGGACTGCATCGTGGC
>JBJTOM010000407.1:0-41669 GCA_046074585.1 Planctomycetota bacterium
TCCGCTGCGGGGCCTGCATGAACACGTGTCCCGTGTATCGTCGCAGTGGCGGGCACAGTTATGAATCCACCGTTCCCGGCCCGATCGGCTCGATTCTCACACCCCTCCAAACCCCCGAAAAACACAGTTCACTCCCCTTCGCCTGCAGCCTTTGCGGATCCTGTACGGACGTCTGTCCGGTCAGGATACCACTCCATCACCAGCTGTTCGCGATGCGCGAGCATCTGGATGGCAAGCGGCTGATCGGCACTGGCAAGAAGCTGCAGATGAAGGTGTTGTCCGCGGTATTTTCGCGGACGTGGCTTTATCGTCTGGCTGGCTCAGCGGCCCGACTGGCTCTTAAGATCACTCCCCGCTTCCTGCTTTACAGCCCGCTCACACCGGCGGGTGCGTGGGGTAAGGAACGCGAGATTCCGGCAGCGCCCCCAAAATCATTCCGGGAACTCTATGCTGCCCGCCGCGTTCAGAAACAACAGTCACCAGCCGGGACTGGCGGTCCACAGGCGACGGCCGGCAAAACCGCACCGAAATAAGATCGCCAACTGTTCTGAAAACGTTCTGTCCGCCCGGAACCCTGCGAGCCTGCTCTGATGCCTCAGTTCACTGCATCCACCATCCTGATGTGTTCCGCGGCTGGACTCCGAGGATTTCTTGGCAGGCCCGCAAACCTGCCTCAGATCAGTGATCCGGATATCGAACTGGAAATCCTCAGCGCCCCTGAACTGGTGACGCCCGGAGAAAAAATCGTCTTTCGCGTGACTGCCATGGGACTGCGGCAGCGGATGACTCACGAATACCTCCTGGCCGAGGACCTCCAGATCCATGAATCGCTCATCGAAGGCCCGCTGCCGGTCTGGCGACACCGTCAGATTCTGGAAGTTCTGAGTGAACAGCAGTGCCGGCTGACGGACGAGGTGGTCTTCGAGACCCCTGGAGGTCTGCTGCGGTTTGTGCTCACAGAAGAACGCATCCGCGAATCACTGGAATCCGGCATGATGTACCGCTATGCGGCACTGGCCGAACGAGCGGCACGCGGGGAACTCATTTAATCAGAGAGCCTTGCAGATTCGAAGATGAAGATTGAAGCAAACACGATCCGGATCTCCCCTTTGTCAGCCACTCTCGGCGTCGCACGCAGCATCCTCTTCTCAGGAGCACACCATGTTCATTTCCCTGATGTTCATTGCCCTGCTCCTGCCTGCTGATCCGCCTGTATGGCTGGGTTTTCTGGGGGCCGGTGCTTCGGCGATTGATCCGGCTTCGATTCCGCTCACCTGGGCTCCGGGAAAAAACGTGGCGTGGGACGCTTCGTTGCCGGGTCACGGTCAGTCCAGTCCGGTGATCTGGAACGATCGTGCGTTTGTGACCACGGTGGAGGGAGAGAACAAGGAGATCTGTCATACGCTGTGCCTGTCGCTCGCGGATGGTTCGATTCTCTGGGACCACAGGCACACCTCGACCGCACCGGACCCCAACAGTGTTTACATCAGCCGTGCAGCGTGCACGCCGGTTGTCGACAGCCGGCATGTTTACGCATTTTTCGAGTGTGGCGATCTGGTTGCGCTGACGCATGACGGCCAGTCTGTCTGGACGATCTCCCTGTCTCAGCAGTATGGAAAGTTTGTGAACAAGTTCGGGCTCAGCGGATCACCCGTGCAGACAGATGCTGCCGTGATCGTGCTGGTGGACGACGAGGGCCCTTCGTATCTGGCGGCGATCTCGAAGGCGGATGGCAGTGTACTTTGGAAAACCGACCGCAGCAGCCGCACCAGTTGGAGCAGTCCGGCCCTGCTGACGCTGGGCGGGGTGCCACAGGTCGTTGTGAGTTCCGCGGGCTCCGTGGATGCCTATGACCCCGCAACGGGGGCGCAGCTGTGGACCTATACAGACATTGGCGGCAACACCGGGACGACGCCGCTTCCCGCCGGTCCCGATGCATTCCTTGTGGCTGCTTCTCCTGGCCGATCCGGCGAAAACTCTGCAGGTGCCAAAAAATCAAATGCTCTGCTTCAGGTGACTCGTGACGGCGAACAGTGGAGCGTGAAGAAAGTCTGGATGTCGTCGGAAGCCACGCCATCCTGGGCGTCTCCCTTTGTTCATCAGGGGTATGCTTACTGGGTGAATCGCGTGGGTGTCGTTTACTGTCTCGATGTGGTCACTGGTGAAACGAAGTACGCGCAGCGCACGAAACAGTCCTGCTGGGCAACACCGCTGCCGGTGGGTGACCGGATTTACTTTTTCGGAAAGGAAGGCACCACGACGGTGCTGGCGGCCGGACCGGAATTCCGCGAGCTGGCGGTCAATGAGCTGTGGCCGGCGGATGTTCCGCCCACGGACAACGGAGCTCCGAAAGTGGATGACACCAGCGCGGAGCGTAAACAGGCCAACGCGATGTTTTCCGGGCCCACGCAGTATGCGGTTGCCGCGGTGAGCGGAAGTCTGCTGATTCGTGTGGGCAGTCATGTGTTCTGCATTCGCGAATGATCCGCTGTTCGGCTACTGCTGACACCTGCCTTTTTTGACCCCCGCTGTGCTCCTGACTGGTGCATCGTCAGCTGTCCGGCCGGAACCACGCGCAAACTCAGTGCGCTGCTTTCCCCGATTTTCCCTGATTTCGCGAACCCGTCTGGCCGTTGCTCTGTCTTCTGAGTGTTGCCAGCTGAATCGGACAGAACCGTCCAGCGGCAGTCGCGACACCAGAGAAGGTTTGTCGCTGCCTGTGCCGAACATGGGTTCCCGCGGTCTGTCAGAAGGCTGGCCAGCTCAGTGGATGAGCACCAGTGCGCAAACTGGTTCCGGCGGGTTCGACTCCCGCACCTCCTGTCGACCAGGTCAGTGTCGACAACCCATTAAACTCACCCGGGGGGCGGGCGATTGTGAAGTCGGTCCCTGCAGCGATCATTCGCCGCTGGGACAGCACGCTGAAGCGCTTTGCAGGACGCGAACGGACTGCGAATCCTGGCTCGAACACACCGCTGAATTAGACAGGCACAGGCTCCCGGCAAACCATTCGCCGGACTGTCTTCGATGACCAGCGCAAGTTCTCGGCAGGTCGCAGCCACCACGTCACTCCGCGATTTCCGTGCGATCAGCAGTCGTTCCGTCTTCCATGAGTTTGTTCAGAAATTCGAGGTGAAAGATGTTTCCTTTTCGTCGATTTCAAATTCGTACCTGGGAAATGGGACTGCTGTTTCGTGATGGCGAGTTCCAGGGTTTGCTTTCTGCAGGCACGCACCTCCTGTTCGACCCGATGCGGCGATTGCAGGTGGATATTGTCAGTCAGCGAGAACCCGCGCTGACCCATGAAAAGCTGGACCTGATCATCCGCTCCGGAACGCTCGAAGGTCGTGCGCTGGTGCTGGATCTGCAGGATCATCAGCGGGCACTGGTCTGGATTGACGACCGTTTCAGTCAGGTGCTGCCGCCGGGGCAGCATGCTTTCTGGACAGCGATTCGGAAGATTCGCGTCGAGATTCAGGATGTGCGTGCGATCCGGTTTCAGCATGAACAGCTGCGGACGATTGTGCGTTCGCCACAGGCGTCCGGAGCTCTGGAGATCTGCACGGTGCAGCGTGAGCGAGCAGGTGTGTTGTTCATCGATGGCCGCTGTGCGGATGTGCTGCAGCCGGGTGAATATGCATTCTGGAGGGGATCAGCGGACGTTCGTGTTGTGGAGGTCGACCTGCGGGAAGCGATTCTCGATGTCGGCGGCCAGGACATGATGACGGCCGACAAGGTGACACTGCGAATCAACGCCGTGGTGACCTGGAAGGCCACAGATCCCCGCAGAATGCTCAGCCAGTCCGAAGACGCCCGACAGGCGCTCTACCGCGACATTCAGATGGTGCTCCGTGGTGTTGTCGGCTCCCGGGAACTTGACAGCTTCCTGACAGACAGGGACGGCGTGTCTCGGGAGATCGATGAAGGGGTCCGCCGTCGCGCTGGTGATCTCGGAGTGGAGATCACGGCTGTGGGGATTCGGGACGTGATCCTGCCGGGTGATATGAAGGAGTTGATGAACAGGGTGACGGAGGCTCGCAAGGCAGCCGAAGCCAACCTGATTGCTCGCCGTGAGGAAACAGCGGCTATCCGCAGTCAGGCCAACACCGCAAAGCTGCTGGCTGAGAGCCCCACTCTCATGCGCCTTCGGGAGCTGGAAACTTTGGAAAAGATCGCTGCTGCCGGAAAGCTCAACATCATCCTTGGCGACAAGGGGCTGGCTGAGCGACTGATCACGATGCTGTAGCCTTCATTTTCGCAGAAGCACCCCGCATTCGAGTCATCGGATGCGGGGTGTTTTGCGTTGAATGTCCCGTGAATGCACCGCCCTCCAGCGGTTGGGAATTGCGAACGCTTCGCATTTTCCTACACTTCTGCAAACGCCCCTCTGCCTTCCCGCCATTCCCGGAGCCATCCTGCCCATGCGTTCACTGTGCTGTTCCGCCACGATTCTGTTCCTGCTGTCGCTGTGTACAGGCTGCACGGAATCTTCCGGTCCCGTCCCAGCTCCATCCTCGTCGGCCAATCCGGCTCCCGGATCGGCTGCAGTTCAACCGCCCGCGGAACTGGCTGAATTCGTCAAAACAGGTCCGGACGGCAATGTCATCGAAGCAGACCTGCGAAAAGCCGAGGTGACCGGCGATCTGCTCAGGCTGCTGGCTCCACTCACCACCCTGCGATCGCTCAACCTGGCTGGCACGGCCTTCAGCGACGAGCTGGCTCCGCTGCTGGTCAGCCACGTTCCAAATCTGACCAGCCTCGACGTCCGCTCCTGTGCACTCAGCGACGCTGCCATGAGCGAGCTCGCCAAATGCACCGGCCTGCGAGTGCTTCGTCTGTCCGGCAAGGAAAATCGCACCACCGTCTCTGATGCTGGTCTGGCCGCACTCGCACCACTCAAGTCACTCAAAGTCATCGCCCTCGATGACCTCTGGATTGGCAAGCCCGGACTTGAGCATTTAACGGCACTGGAATCGCTGGAAGAAATTTACCTTGCAGCCACGATTGTTGATGACGAGGCCGTGTCTGTGCTGACAAAGTTTCCCCGCCTGCGAAAGCTCCGACTGGCCCGCACCAATATCACGGACGCGGCACTCGCCAGCCTCAGCGCCTGCAAACAGCTGGAAGAGCTGGATCTCAGCGAAATCTCCACGCTCACCGATGCCGGCATGGCCTCCCTCGCCACCCTGTCATCCCTCAGGAAACTCAATCTCTGGCGCGTGCAGATCTCGGACACGGGCGCACTTGCTCTCGCACCCCTCACCAGCCTGCAATGGCTGAACCTTGACAATACCAAACTGTCGGATGCCGGCCTGCCGGTTCTGAAAGACATGCACCAGCTCACCTTTCTGCACCTCGGATCGACGCAGATCACTGCCGCAGCTGCTCCCGCCCTGTTGCACCTGAAATCACTCAAGGACCTCAAAATCACTCGCACTGCCCTCGCAGCCTCCGAAACAGCAGTCGCTGAACTGAAGAAGCAACTGGCGGCAACGGCGATTCAGACCGAGTACGAAGGTGGTGCAGAACAGTAGTGAGCTTCAACGGAGACCACCGATGACGGACCTCCCGCAACAGGACGACACTCCTGCAGACGATGCCTTCTCTGACGCCGAATCCTTTCCAGCCGGATTTCCGGATGAGGAATCGGCAGCAGACGCTTCTCAAAGTGCAGACGCTTCTCAAGGTGAAGAGTGGGCTGACGACAACCAGCCCTCAGAGCCGCCTCCCAGCCCGATCCTCGCAAAGCTGGCGCTGGTGCTGCCCGTCGTCGCCGGAATCATCCAGGCATTTTTGCCCGACGCCGCTGGTCTGGCGGTAGTGATCGGAACAATCCTGCTGACTGCAGTGCTCCTGGCTATCGACATTGGAAGTGTTGTCCGCTGGAATCCGCATGGCCAGTTCTCTGCCAGCCCGACGCGGACATTGTTTGGCATTATTCTCCTCTGGATTGTCTTTTTTCCCCTGACGTATTTCCGCCGGATTGCGATTTGCGGTCCCGACATGCGGGGTACTGCTGTGGGGGCCGTCGCGGCATTTCTGTTCCTGCCCTCGCTGATCACTGCCTGGCTCAAACCACCCGAACTGCCCGCCTGCGATTCGCAGGAGGTGGCTCGCGTGATTCAGCAGCTCGCAGGGCGTGAGTTCCCCGGTCGAAGGGTGAAAGGTGTCATCGACCTGCGCGAGGTCGTCGCTGATCTGAATCTGCAGCAGCGTCGCGGCAGTTGTACGGTGCTGGTGGATGACGAACGCATTCCAGTGCCCTATAAAGTGGAATGGAATGATCAGAAACGTGGCATCTTTCTGGTTGCTCTGCTGTTGCTGCCTCAGGCCAATTCCCCGGCAGTGATTGAACTGGTCGAACCGCAGGTACGAAGGCAGCTCGAAGAATTCGCGATCACCGGAATCGATGATTTTCGGGAGGTTGAATTCGATCAGCAGAACCAGCAACGTGAGTGCACGTGCGTGGTGCATACAGAGTCGGGTGATATTGTGGTGCCATTTGCAGTGCGCTGGCACAGCAGAGAAAGAGTCGAGTATGTGGTGCGGTCATTTGTAGTGCCTGGTCCGAAAAGTCAGGAGATCAGGGACGCGCTGCAGGAATTACTTGAAGAAGCATTTGCAGATCTGAAAATTACATCCATAGACGGTTACCGGGAGATCCGTGCCGACTGGGAACGAGGTGAGCGAATCGGTGCGTGCACAGTGCACCTCGAACAGGAAGACGTGGAAGTCCGTTTCCGGATCAAATGGAGCGATCGGGACCTCGGCATGTTCTCACTGGAACTGATTGAAGAGGATGCGGTGTAGGGATGCCTGAGATGTCAAAATTGCAGTGGCTTCGTGCTCCAGTGTTCGCCGCAGGTGTCTGTCTGAGCCTGATGGCCGTCCATGGTTTTCAGGGCGTGGCCACTGCTGCTGCGTGCGCGGTCCTCCAGGAAGCCGCAGAGCCTCGCGATGAAACATTTGTCTCCCGAGTCGATGGTTCCGCACAGAAGTACGTGCTGACAGAACCGGCTTCGCTGTCTCCGGGTCAGCCCGTTGATCTGCTGATCGCTCTGCACGGACACGGTTCTGATCGCTGGCAGTTCATCCGTCAGGATCGCCCGGAATGTGCCGAAACGCGGCGTTTTGCTGACTCTGCCGGGATGCTGCTGGTGTCACCTGACTACCGTGCGCCTGCTTCATGGCTTGGGCCGGCTGCCGAAGCCGATCTGCTCCAGCTGCTCGATGAACTGCATCTCCGCCGGCCGATTCGTCGTGTGCTGTTGTGCGGTGGTTCCATGGGAGGCACTGCCGCCCTGGCCTTTGCTGCCCTGCACCCGGATTGCGTCGACGGCGTGGTATCGCTCAACGGAACTGCGAACATGCTGGAGTATCAGGGTTTTCAGGATGCCATTCAGGCAGCCTACGGGGGCACGCAACAGGAGCAGCCGGACGTTTATCGTTCACGATCGGCAGAGTTTTTCCCGGAACGTCTGACGATGCCCGTGGCTGCCACGACCGGGGGACGGGACACACTGGTACCGCCTGACAGCGTGCTGCGTCTGGCAGCTGTCCTGCAGCAGCAGGGAGCTCCGGTCCTCAGTCTGCATCGACCTGATGGCGGGCATCAGACAAATGCTGCGGATACCAGCGAAGCCCTTCAGTTTGTGCTGAATCACTGGAAGCGTCAGGAGGCGGAACTCGCGGCACAAAGTCTGCTGCGAACGGCTGTCATCGCCGGACTGTCAGCCTCAGAACCGCTCAGGATTGTCTGTCTTGGCGACAGTGTGACCGGTGTGTACTACCATACCGGTGGTCGTCGAGCATGGCCGGAGCTTCTGCAGCAGGCGCTGCAGCAGGCGCTCCCCGACCAGCCCGTGGAGGTCATCAATGCGGGCGTGAGCGGGCATACCACCCACGACGGACTTGCCCGACTCGACCGCGACGTGCTTCGCTATCAGCCGCAGATTGTGACGATCAGCTTCGGCCTGAATGACCTCACCCGACTCAGCGAGCAGCAATTCCACGATGGACTGGCAGAGCTGGTGCAGCGCTGCCGAAAGAGTCGGGCGGTGCCTGTCCTGTGTACGCCGAACGCGGTTCTGGAAACGAGTGGTCGTCCGATTGCAAAGCTGGAAGAGTATTGCCGGGTGATTCGCGAAACAGCGGAGCAGCTGTCTGTGCCGCTTTGCGACCAGTATGCTGCCGGACAGCGTCTGCGGGCACGTGCTCCTCGCACCTGGCGAGAATCGCTCAGTGACGAGATTCATCCCAATCTGGATGGACATCGGCGGATGGCAGAAACGCTCTGCACTACGCTCACCGGGACGGAAGTGCGGCTGCAAATCAACGGTCCGCTCCTGCCACTGCTCCCTCGTACAGCTTCCCGGCTGACAACCGCTGCCTCCTTAAAGGTGCTGGTAATGGAACCACTGCGGCCGCTGCTGGAGCGGGCGGCGTCTGATGCGGGAATTGCAGAACGCCTGGAGGTCATTGGCTGGAACATCGCCGGTTTGTCATTGTCACAGCTGGAGTCCGACGCCAGGCAGCGTGTGCGCGCCGCGAAGCCTGATCTGGTGCTGCTCACCGTGCCGCTCCCGCTGGCAGCGGACTCTGATGAGCAGCGTCTGCGATCGCTCTCCTGGCTCTTCAACTGGTCGCTGGACTTTGGCCGCAACGGCTGGGATTGTGTCATGGTGCATCCTGCGCTTCTGCAGCCCGTTGCGGATCTGCCGGTCGCTGATCTGGAATTGCTGGATCGGATGGTGCGGCATCAGGATCTTCTGACGGTCGGCAACCGGGATTCTCAGGTGGTGGCTGGGGAGGAATCGGCTGCTGAATTCTTCAGTCGCTGGTTTCGCGGCGCTCTCTCCGCGGCAGTTGCCCCCCTGAAGGAATGACGGACCATGCGAATTCATCGCCTGACGGCGTTCCACGTTCCGATTGCGCTGCGTCGTCCGGTTCGGCATGCCTCGCATGAGCGAACCTCGAATGACACACTCATCGTCCGCTGCGTGCTGGACGATGGCAGTGTTGGGTGGGGGGAAGGTCTGCCGCGTACGTATGTGACGGGGGAGTCGATTGATTCTGCATGGCGGCAGCTGGAGCAGACCCGGTTTGAATCGCTTCGCGAGGCCCGTTTTGATTCGCCGGCTGCTGCTGCCGCTGCGGTGGAGGCCCTCGTTCTGGCCGATGTTCCTGCGGATCCGCACGTCATCGCCCGGGAATGTTTTGGTAACGCGGTTCGGTGCGCACTGGAGCTGGCGATTCTGGATGCAGCCTGTCGCAGTGCCGGCGTGTCTCTGGGAAGTCTGATCGGACAATTGCCGCAGAGCGCAGCGTTCGCAGATTGCCGTGATCAGGTATTTTACAGTGGTGCCATCACCTCTGAATCCCCGCGAAAGCAGTGGCTTTCTGCGATGAAGATGCGGCTGTTCGGATTTCGGCAGATCAAGGTCAAGGTGGGAACGAAGGGGATTACCGACGCGGCCTGCCTGAGACGGATACGGCTGGTGGTCGGACAGGCCGTGGATCTGCGGCTGGATGCGAATGAAGCGTGGCACTGTGAGGAGCTGGAGTCCCGGATGGCTCCGCTGCTGCCGTTTCGACCATCGTGCCTTGAGCAGCCGGTGCCCCACAGAGACGTTGCGGGGCTTGCTGCAGTCCGCCAGCGGCTTTCGGTTCCCATCATGCTCGATGAATCGCTCTGCTGCCGTGCGGATGCTGAACGGGCGATTGCGGGAGCGTGGTGCGATGCCTTCAATATTCGACTGTCCAAATGTGGCGGGCTCGTGCGATCGCTCGAACTTGTGCAGCTGGCGCGACAGCACGGCGTGTTCTGCCAGCTGGGCTGCCAGGTTGGTGAGACCGGCATTCTTTCGGCTGCCGGCCGACACTTTGCCTGCCATGTTCCAAACCTGCGGTACGTGGAAGGCAGTTTCGATCGTTTTCTTGTCCGCGATACGCTGGTGGAACCCGACATCACCTTTGGTTACGGAGGTCGTGGCCGGCGACTGACGGAAGCGGGGCTTGGAGTGACCGTCAATGAATGTCGCGTCAGAGATCTGACGCTGCGAACGCTGGAGCTGCTCGCTCAGAACCGTTCCTGACGCCAGCCGACGGGGCTGTGGCTGCAGCAGTTTCGCGGCGATCATTTGCGCTTTGCCTTTCCCGCCGCTAAAATTCCGGAATCGGAAAACCGTTTCTGCACGAAGGGCTGACCATGCGACAATTCAAGGTGCGATTCTCCGGGATTCTGTCGGCACTGCTGTTCACGCTGCCGATTACCCCCCCCGCGGCTGCTCAGCCGGCGGATCCTGTTCCGCTGATACCTGCGGCGGCCGCCGGGATGGATGCTGAACGGCTGGAGGTGATCGATGAGATTGTCCGTGAGGGACTCAGCCAGGGAAAAATGCCGGGATGTGTGGTGGTCGTGGGACGCAGCAGCGGTGTTGTTCTGAAACGAGCGTGGGGATTTCGCCAGACGATTCCTGTTCAGGTGCCGATGGCTGTCGACACGGTGTTTGATCTGGCATCGCTGACCAAGCCGATTGCGACGGCCACAAGTATCCTGATCCTGGCGGGTGAAGGCAGACTGGATGTGGAGGCTCCGGTGTCTCATTACTGGCCCGAATTTGCTCAGAACGGAAAGGAGCAGGTCAGTGTTCGCCACCTGCTCACCCATACCAGTGGTCTGATCGCTGACAACTCCATCAATGACTATTCCGGCACGCCGGACGAAAGCCTGCAGAAGATTGCTGCACTGAAGCTGACAGCGCAGCCGGGAACGGAATTCATCTACAGTGATGTGGGCTTCATCGTCCTTGGACACCTCGTGCAGCGAATCAGCGGCGAGGATCTCAACGGGTTTTCGAGGCGGGCGATCTTCGAGCCGCTGGGAATGCGGGAGACTGGTTATCTGCCGAGTGAGCTGTTGCGGGGGCGGACGGCAGTCACGGAGCAGCGTGAGGATCGCTGGATGCAGGGTGAGGTGCATGATCCACGCGCATGGCGACTGGGTGGGGTGGCCGGGCATGCGGGTCTGTTTTCAACCGCCGATGATCTTTCCCGGTATGCGATCATGATGCTGAGCCGGGGGATTGCCGGAGACAGACGCATACTGGACGAGACGACGTGGCAGCTGATGACCACCTCCGTCGAGGTTCCGCGCGGGCGCCGGGCACTTGGCTGGGATGCGCGCACCGGCTATTCGTCCAACCGTGGTGATCTGATGTCGTCCTCCGCGTTCGGGCATGGCGGTTTCACGGGAACAGGCATCTGGATCGATCCGGTGCGGGATCTGTTCGTGATTTTTCTGAGCAATCGGGTGCATCCGGATGGGAAAGGACTGGTCAATCCGCTGATCGGTCGTGTGGGAACACTGGCTGCTGCAGCACTGGAGAACAGACAGCCGGAGCCGTTGTCCCCGAGGCCGACAGCGGAACCGGGGAATGTACTCAATGGAATTGACGTGCTGGAACGTGACGGCTTTGCCCGGCTGCAGGGGCGAAGGGTGGGTTTGATCACCAATCAGACGGGGCTGAATCGGATTGGAACGGGCACCATTCGGCTTCTGGCAGAAGCTCCCGGTGTGGAATTGCGAGCGCTGTTCAGCCCGGAACATGGTCTGGAAGGGAAGCTCGACATCCCCAAAATCGGCGATCAGCAGGATGTGACGACAGGGCTCAGGGTGTTCAGCCTCTACGGCGAAACGCGAACGCCAACACCGGAGAGTCTGGCGGGCCTGGATACACTGGTGTTCGACATTCAGGATATCGGCTGTCGCTTCTACACGTATTTATCGACGATGCAGAACGCCATGCGGGCCGCAGCGGAGCACAGCCTGCAGTTCGTGGTGCTGGATCGGGTCAATCCTGTCGGAGGGCTGGCGGTTTCCGGGCCGGTCCTTGAAGAAGGGCTGCAGTCCTTCGTGGGATGTCACACGATTCCAGTGCGGCATGGAATGACGGCGGGCGAACTGGCCAGGCTGTTTCAGCGGGAACTCTTTCCCCGTCTGAATCTGCAGGTCATTGCCTGCGAGGGCTGGAAACGATCACAGATGTTCGATGAAACCGGCCTGACATGGACCAACCCTTCGCCCAACATGCGAAATCTGAATCAGGCGTTGCTGTATCCCGGCGTTGGACTGGTGGAGCTGACGAACATTTCTGTCGGTCGCGGAACTGACACGCCGTTTGAGGTGCTCGGTGCGCCGTGGATTCAGGAGCGTCAGCTGGCGACAGCGCTGAATGCAGCCGGACTGCCGGGAATTCGTTTTGTGCCCGTCCGGTTCACTCCGTCAGCAGCCAGATTTCCGGGCGAAACATGCGGAGGAGTGCAGCTGATCATCACCAGTCGAGAGCAGCTGGACCCGATTGCACTGGGAATTCAGCTGATGTGCACTCTGAAAACGCTGTACCCGCAGGACTGGGATGTGAAGAATCTCAATAAACTGCTGGCCAGCAGTCGCGTTCGGGATGCGGTGCTTGCCGGGAAGTCGCCACAGGAGATTTCCGGGATCTGGCAGGACGAGTTGCGGCGATTTCGGGATCGCCGCAGCGGAGTTCTGCTGTATCCCTGAGCTCAGCCAAACTCGGGCCGGCGTCGATCAAGCTGTTCCTTCAGTCGAGAGACGATGCTGGAATGCATCTGGCTGACGCGGGATTCGGACAGTCCCAGTGTACTGCCGATTTCCTTCATCGTGAGTTCCTCATAGTAATAGAGGATGATGATCAGGCGTTCGTTGCGATTCAGACCTTTGGTGACGAGCTTCATCAGGTCGGTACGCTGAATGCCGTCCGTAGGGTCTTCGCACCGCACGTCCTCGACCACGTCCACTTCGCGGACGTCCTTGTAGCTGTCTGTCTCGTACCACTTCTTTTCAAGACTGACGAGATTGACGGCACTGGCTTCAGACCGCAGTCGCTCGAATTCGTGAATCGACAGACTCATTTGTTCCGCGATTTCGGCTTCGGTCGCCGGCCTGCCGACGCGCGCCTCGACGGCCTTGCGGGCTGCCTCGACTTTGCTGGCTTTACTGCGGACCAGTCGAGGTACCCAGTCCATGGTGCGCAGCTCATCGAGCATTGCTCCACGAATTCGCGGCACACAGTACGTCTCAAATTTCACACCACGATCCATGTCGAATGCCTCTATGGCATCCATCAGGCCGAACACTCCGGCCGACATCAGGTCGTTCAGGTCAACGCCTTCCGGCAGTTTGGCCCAGACCCTTTCGGCGTTGTATCTGACCAGCGGCAGATACCGCTCCATGAGGCGGTTCCGCAGTTCCTGATTTGTCTGGTCCTTTTTGTAGGCGATCCAGACGTCAGAAACATCTTCACTGACCCTAGTAGCCATTCAATCCTCCGTGACGAACAGCAGTTGCGTCTGCAGCGATATAACCGGTAACAGCGAATATCGGCAGAGTCGGCCCGTCGACATCAGCACAATCAGCACAAAGCCTGGAGTCACCGCGGTTTCACCGGCAGCGGAATCGCTGCCTTACCTGAAAACCTCGAATGTACGCCTGAAAATGTTCTGATTTTGCAGATGCCGCATCGCGAGCACCGCAGAGATGTTCGTTGCTTCCTGTGTTGCGTTGTGATGACGGTTCCCTTCTGAGACCGCTCGGAAAACAGACATCGATACTCCGGCGAAATTCGCCGCAGCCCGCTTTCGATGCTCTGCTCCCGGTCTGGACCAGCCCTGTCACAACTCTCTGATTCTCCGACAGACGAAGCAGCAGAGAGCAGCAGCATGGCTCGAATGGAACCGGTGACGATAAGAGTTCTGTCCCGACACCGCAGCCACCCGCTTCCTGACGGGTCACCGCTGCACCGGGACGGGCGGTTGATATCGGAGGCGTGTTTCCAAAGTCCAGATGGATGAAACGCAGAAATCTGATGATTCCACGGCTTCACGACGCGTTCGGCATTTTCAACCGAACCCGCTGTCATCGGTCGGCAGAAACACACACTCGCCCGCATGCTGTGCTGCAATAGCCATTCGGCAATCGCAGTTTCTGCAGAAGTTAGGCGACCGACCTCCAGCCCCGCCCCGCGCCCCCGCCGAGTCGCACGCCCCCCCGAGCGGCGCCCGTGAGGAAGCGGAGGCCCCTGCGGGCAGAATCGCTCCTGTTGCGCCGTTGGCCATGCGCGTCAGCAGGCGGAACCCTGTCCCGCTCCCCGACAAAAAAGCGGCGCTCCGGGAGAGTGAGAAGTTCTCCCGGAGCGCCACAGCCCAACCCAACAGCATTTTCCGTGTCAGCGGTTGCCCTCAATGCGTTTCATAGAACACACCGTCCGTCCGCAGATGCAGTCCTGGACGGACGACATCCGGCGGAACCCCCAGAACCTCGAGGCGAACCACACCACCACCTGCAACTTCACCGTGGACCGATACCACCGAACGCAGTCCTCGGGAACTTGCCCCTGCTCCGTCGCCGTGAGGGGAAACGGAGTACCATTCCAGTCGTGTCAACCTTGAAAACATGGCCTGCAGTCGCAGCAGATCCAGACAAAAACTTACATGGTCCACCTGACCATCCCGCGGACCACCGACAATTTCCGTGGTGCCCAGGTACAGGCTGACCAGCCAGCCCCGTTCGTCCAGCTGACAGTCGTAGCCCGCACGGCCAACGGAGATCAGCGGTTCAAACAGCAGCGCAGCGCCTTCCACAAACCGTCTTAACCACTCAGGACGGTAATCCCGCTGTTCCCTGCGCAATCGATACTGCTCCATCTGCTCAAGCAGCTCTTCAATCGACATCGGGTAACCCTGACAAATGACCGGCAGGTCACAGCAACCGCATCCATGACTTTCAAACGCAGCCTCAGTCTGCGGCAGCCAGTTCCCGACTGCAGACACCCGGAATATCGAAAGATAACTTCCACAGGCTGAGCACTTTTTTGTTCCTCAGCGAGGGAAGGGCGGCCGGCAGTCCTGTCCTTCCATCCACGACCTGCAACGCCTGTTGAGCCTGTTTGTCCAACCGTACCGAATGCTCCGACTCTGCAGATGGTTCCCGCACACGAGCTGCAAGCTGAAGCATTTCCGTGACTGACGCCGAAAAATATCAGCCTCGAAGCAAACGCAGCTTTTCTGCAGCTTCCATAGCGAAGTAGGTGAGGACACCGTCAGCACCGGCCCGACGAAAACACATCAGACTTTCGAGCATCGCGGATTCACGGTTCAGCCAGCCATTGGCAGCGGCCGCCGAAATCATCGCGTATTCTCCGCTCACCTGATACGCATACGTGGGCACACCGAACTGTTCCTTCACCCGTCGGACAATGTCGAGGTACGGCATTCCGGGCTTCACCATCACCATATCCGCTCCTTCCTGAAGATCCAGTTCCACCTCCCGCAGCGCTTCATCCGCATTCGCCGGGTCCATCTGATAGGTCTTTTTGTCACCGCTTCCCAGATTTCCAGCCGACCCCACCGCATCTCTGAACGGACCATAGAACGCCGAGGCGTACTTCGCGGAGTAGGCCATGATCTGCACCAGCGGGAAGCCAGCTGCGTCCAGAGCCTGCCGGATCGCTCGCACACGGCCGTCCATCATGTCCGACGGCGCAATCACATCGCAGCCCGCCTGAGCCTGATTGACCGACTGACGACACAATGCTTCCAGCGTCTCGTCGTTGACCACATAACCGTTCTGAACAAGACCATCCTGTCCGTGGGTTGTGTAAGGGTCGAGTGCCGCATCGGCGATCAGTCCCAGCTTCAGCCCGGCATTTTTGATCGCCCGCATGGCCTGGCAAATCAGATTCTCAGAATTCCATGCCTCCGCACCGTCCTCCGTTTTGCGATCCCCTGGAGTGACCGGGAAAATCGCCAGAGCCGGTATACCCAGCGCTTCAGCACGCGCCGCCTGTTCGACCAGAACGTCCACCGAATATCGCTCAACACCCGGCATTGATGCGACCGGAACCCGCCGCCCCGCACCCTCAACGACAAACACTGGCCAGATCAGATCATTCACTGACAGCTCATGCTCGCGCACCAGTCGCCGAGACCAGTCGGCGCGGCGATTTCTGCGCAATCGTGTTCCCGGAAAACTGCTACCACTCGACATGCCCTGCTCCTGAAAATGGTCCCCGTATTGATGCCGCTGCGACCGTCGGATCAGGCCGGCCCCAGACGGCGAATTCGCAGGCCGCGGTAATGCGCTTCTCCCGGAGCACCCCCGTGAATCTGCAGCGCCAGCAGCCCCCGCTGCTCAATCGCCACGTCCTCCTCCACATAGTTCACCGTCTGGAAGTCATTGATCCAGAGCTGGATGCGACGCCCCTCGCAGTGAATCCGGTAACGGTTCCAGTCTTTCAGTTTGAGCACTTTTGCGAGCTGGTCTTTGTCCGGGGACGCCAGAATACGGTTGCGACGGGATTCGTCGTAAAGGGCGCCCCAGTAATTCTGGCCGAGATCCGCCTGGTAGCCGATCATCTCGTGGTGATTCGGGATTCGTCGACTTCGCAGCTGAATCCCGGCGTTGGTGCCATCGCCCAAAAGCCGAAACTCCAGCTGCAGTTCGAAATCCCCGTACTCCTGCTGACTGGACAGAAAGAAATTGTGCGGGATTTTTTCCGTCAGCCGGCCTCCCACAATCGCCCCGTCCTCCACCCGGAACCACGCGGCATCACCGTCCCAGCCCCGCAGTGATTTGCCGTCAAAGAGCTGCTGCCAGCTGTCCCTGACAGCGGCCGGTTCATCGGCAGCCCGCAGCAGGCCCGCTGAGGCGGCCACGATCGCACCGCACAGTACACCCCGACGACTGATGACCTGCCGATCCCCCTCCACCATCCGACTGCTCCCTGAAAACTGACTGACTCTGTTGTTCCGGCGACCGTTCGCCAGTGTCCTCGCATCTTCTGCAGCCACAGGCAGGGAAACAAGTGAGCAGTCGAGGGTTGGGGCAGGTTTGAGTGTTTTTTGCGGGGCAACCCCGTCAGATGTTGATGCTCTGCGGGATGCCCTGAGGCAGCAGCGTTCTGCAGGGGCGTTGCCGTGCGGCGTTGCGAGTCTCGATCTGTTCGCAAACAGCAGTCCGCCGGACTTTCGGCAGACTCAGGCTTTCAGCCTGCGGCGGGCGGCGGCACGTCGAACCAGTTCATCCCCGAGCACTCCAAGGAGAATCACAGCGCCGATGATGGTCGCCTCCAGTGACTGTGGAATCCTGAGCAGCACGATGAGATTATTGAGCACCTGCATGACGGCCGTGCCAATCACCACCCCGGCAATGCTGCCCTCACCGCCCCGCAGACTGCAGCCTCCCAGCACTGCAGCGGCGATGGCGTAGAGCTCAAAGGAATTCCCAAAGCTGGATGGGGAAATCGAGCTGAATTCGAGGGCGAACAGCATGCCGCCAACTGCGGCCAGCAGTGAACAGAGCACATACGCAAGCACTGTGATCCGTGCCGTATTGATGCCACTGAAGCGAGCCGCTTCTTCATTGCGACCCAATGCCAGCAGATAGCGGCCCCAGATGGTGCGATTCAGAAAAACCGCGGCCAGCACGGCAGTCAGCAGCAGCAGAAAAAATGGAATCGGAATGCCGAACACCAGTTCGTCACCGCGGTATGCCAGACCCACGCGTCCCGATGCGACGGGGCCGAGCACCTGCTGGAGTTCGCCAAACCCCGCCGGATTGTCATTGGTGAGCCAGCGGGAAACGCCGCGATAAATGAGCAGTCCGCAGAGCGTGACCACGAACGGCTGCAGATGCAGCCGGGTAATCAGCAGACCATGGACCAGCCCCAGCCCGCCGGCTGTGATGAGCACCAGCAGAATGGCCACAGGGATGGAAGTGCGCTGACTGCGTTTGAGCAGAACTGCGGACGCACCGCTGCGGTATTTACTGCCAGGGTCTCGTGCCAGTCCCAGCGTGGTACCAGTTTCGGTGGTGGAGACGCTGGTGATTTTCTGAGTGGTGACGGCTCCGTCCGCAAGAAACAGCTGCAGCTGATCCCCCGACACGGCAGACGCCAGTGGCGGCAGCTGCAGTGACAGTCCGTCACCTGCCATGGATGTCAGTGCGACTGCCTGAACGAGCCGTCCGTCGCGCTCGTCGCGTTTCAACGCTTCGCGGACGGTGATTTGATTGCCAGCCACAGAATCCACTGTGAGCACCAGGCCCGAGCCGACTCCACCGGTAAACCGCACCACGGTCCCCGGGGACGGAAGTTCAGACGCATCAGCGACCGTGACCGTCCGGCTGGCGGCTTCGATGCGCACGACGGACAGTGGCCGTTCCGGCTGGTAGTCAACCTTGAGCAGGATTGCCAGAAGTACCCCGCACAGACAGACAAGGGAACCGATGGAAAGGTCAATGCCGCTGCTGATGATGACGAAGGCAACACCGATGCCGAGGATTCCGTAGAGCGCCAGGCGGCTCAGCAGATTCATCAGGTTGTCGAGGTTCAGGAACTGTGACTGCAGCAGGTTGTACCACGGATCTGCAGTCGCTGCTGCCAGCATCAGGCAGAGCATCAGCAGGACCGTGAAAATGCCGGCAATTTTTCCGTTCATGGGCAGCTCGAATGGGTGATGGAATCTGTCGTTGGAGAAGCCTGCGGCGGTCTTCAGCGACCGCTGGTGGCAAGATGCATGATCGACTGTTCTGTGAGTTCACTGCGGGGGAGTTCGCCTGTGATTCGGCCCTCGTGCATCACCAGGACCCGGTCACTCATGCCGATCACTTCCTCCAGTTCGCTGCTGACGAAGAGCACTGCCAGACCCTGCCGGGCCAGATCGTCCATGAGCTGGTAAATCTCCTGTTTGGCGCCCACGTCAATGCCGCGAGTGGGTTCGTCCAGCAGGAGCACTCGGGGTCTGAGCGCCAGCCATTTGCCGAGGACCACCTTCTGCTGATTGCCGCCGGAGAGATTGCCGGTCCGGGCTGAATCAGCCGGCGCGCGGATCTGCAGCCGCTGAAACATTTCCGTCGACTGCGCACGCTCGATCGTACGGTTCAGCCAGCCCCCCCGCGCATGCTGATGGACGGAGGCCAGACTGATATTGCGGCGAATGGAAAGATCCAGCACGACTCCCTGCTGTTTTCGATCCTCCGGAACGAGCGCCAGACCGGCCGCAATGGCGTCTGCAGGGCACTTCAGAGAGACTGACCGACCAGCAACGCGAATCTGTCCGCCGGACGGCTGGTCGATGCCAAAGAGCGCGCGAAGCATTTCGGTTCGGCCTGCTCCCACCAGGCCGGCGATGCCCACAATTTCTCCACTGCGAATGGAAAAGCTGTTACGCTGCCGGGGCCACGCTGCCGTGCTCAGTTCGCTGGCTTCAAGGATGACCGGGCCAGGCTGATGGGGCGTTCGAGCGAAAAATCGGGAGATTTCACGCCCAACCATCAGCCGCACAAGACTGTCGTGAGTGATTTCACCGCGGACCAGCTCTCCGGCGTTCTCCCCGTCTCGCAGAACCGTCACGCGGTCGGACAGGTCCTGAACCTCGGCAAGGCGATGCGAGATATAGAGGATACTGACTCCCTGCCTGCGGAGATCCCGGATGACCTGAAAGAGCCGTTCGGATTCTCCGGCAGAGAGACTGGATGTGGGTTCGTCCATGATCAGCACGCGGGCATTGATGGAGAGCGCCTTGGCGATCTCAACCATCTGCTGCTGGCCCGTTGTCAGGCTGCGAACGAGCGTTGTCGGGGGGACGTTCAGGCCGATTCGCTGCAGGAGTTCGGCGGAAGTGGCGTTGATGGTGGCGTTGTCAATGAGTCCTCGTCGGAGCGGTTCGCGACCAAGAAAGATATTGGCGCCGATTTCCAGGTTATCGGCGAGATTGAGTTCCTGGTGGATGAGCGCGATGCCGTGGTCCATGGCGTCCCGAACGGATCGGAGCACTGCAGGACGACCATCGACCAGCAGGGATCCGGTGTCCGGAGCATGGACGCCGGCAAGGATCTTCATCAGAGTGCTCTTGCCGGCCCCGTTTTCACCGACGACAGACAGCACCTCACCCGGCAGCAGGCGCAGACTGACGCCCTTGAGCGCTCTGACGCCGGGGAAGGATTTGCTGATGCCCTGTACCTCCAGTCGGGCCGGAAATTCCCTGGATGTGGTCATTGGTGGAGGATCGCTGGATTTCAGGGTTATTGTCCTTTGAGCCGTTTGAGTTCTTCCCAGAAGGTATCGACGTTCTCAGCGGTGATTTTTCGAGGCGCGATGTCGATGTATCTGGCCTCGGGAATCACGGATGTGTTGCCCCCAAGGTACTCCTTGAGCACCCTGACGGACTGATAGCCGTACTCGTAGGGGTTCTGCACAACCGTTCCGGCACACTCGCCGTCCTTGATGGCCTGGAGGGTCACATCGTTCTCGTCGAATCCGGCGAGCGCGATCTGCCTGAGCTTGTTGGCCTTCCTGAGCGCCTGATAGCAGGCAGGAGGATTGTACTCAAAGAGTCCGGCGATCCCCTTGAGTTCCGGCCAGGTGACAAGCGCGTCTTCGCATTTCTGCAGCGCGACCTCGGGTTTGCCCTGGTCGGTGAGCGTTGCTACGATGGTAAAGTCATCACCCTTAATTTCCCCTTCGACCGGATCGAAGGAATTGGGCTGGTCGCGGTAGAAATCAATGGTGCGGTCACGGCCCATGAGGACGTCGATGACACCCTGCCGACGGTATCGGCTGTTGTCCTGTTCAAGCCGGCCGATCGTAATGAGCACCTGTCCGCCCTCGGGCAGTGCAGAGCGGAGAATCTCACCGCAGGCACGGCCGGCGGCATAGTTGTCCATCCCGATGTAAACCAGGCGATTGGATGCGGGTGCGTCGGAATCGTGAGTAATCGTCGGCATCTTCTCGCAGAGACTATTGATCCAGTCAATCTGATTGTCGGCGTCAAGCGGGCTGATGGCGATGCCACGAATCCCGGTGGCAATCGCGTCTTCCACTTTCTGTTTCTGGACAACCGCGGAAGCTTCGGGGGGCATGATCACCTGGACTTCGAGGCCGAACTCTTTTGAGGCAGCGATGCAGCCGGCTTCGGCAATCTTCCAGAAATCCGCGATCTGATTGGTGACAAAGGCGATGGATGGTCCGCGCGTTGTGGGCGTGGCACCTGCGGGCGGAGTCTCTGTGGATGTGGGCGGTGCGGGGGTGCTGGGGGAGTCCTGGACCTGACAGCCAGCCAGCAGGAGGGCTGGCAGGAGCAGGAGCGCGCGGCGAAGCATGCGAATCATCCTTGGTTTGGGAAGAAAGAGGAAACGGTGGGAAGGCGGGACCTGATACGGAACGGAGCGGCGGCAGGCGTCGCAGCGAGCCACGGAACCTCCGCAAACGCTCACAAAATAGGCAGCACGCCGTTACTGGTCAAACCCAGGCGGGGTTGCGGCGGCGGGAAAGCGAAGGAAACTTGAGAATGCGTGCAGAATATGCAGTTGCCCTCCGCCAGTCGAAAAAACCCGCAGTATCGCCGCCTGAATTGTTGACAGAGTGTTGAATTGGGCCCCCAAACTGATACAGTTTGCACGTTCCCACTGACCATCCTTCATGTAAGGAGGTCAGGGGGCTGTCCATTCTGCTCTTAACCAATCGGCCCAGCCGGCCCGTCACTCGCCACTCCCGCAGTCACCAGCACGGGGTTGGCACAGTGCAGGCGGTCACGGTTTCGGATGGTGTGTGTCAGGTTTGTGGCGTTGTCTGTCGGTCAGGATTCCATTGCGTCAGGTGCCCGGTTTCTGATGACTATGTCTGTCTGCCTGTTGCTGATACTGCTGGCTCTGCTGCTGCGATGTGTGCCGTGTTCCAGACACGCGGTCATTCACGCCGTTCAGTGTCGTCAGGTCACGTGCAGTCTTCAGGCTGCCGTGGGGGTGCAGATTTCCGGAAATTCCCGTCCGGTTTCCACCTCTCATCCCCCGTCACTGCTCAGCCACACGCTGGTCAGTTCAGTCAGATCGATCCGCGCCGCCTGCATCGGGCTTCGGCCCGCTGTGATTCGGCGACGGCTGGCAATGCAGTCCGCTGCGATACTCAAACTCGACATCCCCTTCCTGCTCCGTTCAGCGTTCTGCCCCTGAAATGCAGTCGCACCGCACCCACACAGGACTCCGGCTCGGACCGTTCAATCTTCAGGGAACAGTCCATGAATGAACTGCTCATCGGCGCACTCGCCGGAGCCATCGGCGGGGCTATCGGCTTTTTTCTGGATCGCATGATCCGCGGGCAGGCCTGGAAATCTCGCGACGAAATCCTCCAGCAGGCCCAGCGTGAGGCAGACAGCCTCCGGCGCGATCAGGAACTCCGACTCAAGGAAGATCTGCTCAAACACCGCGAAACTCTCGATGCAAAGATCGCGGAGGGACAAAATCAGCTGCGCGATCGCGAACGAGAACTCGACCGACGACTCGCACAACTCGCCGAACAGCAGGAAGGCTTCCGCAAAAAAGAGAAAATGCTGGAGGTGACTCAGCAAAAACACGCCGATCGCTCCCGCTCTCTCGATGCCCGTGAAGCCGAACTCAATCGACTCATCCGCGACGAACAGGAACAGCTCTACCGCATCAGTGAACTCACCCGTGACCAGGCCTCCGAACAACTCCTCAGACGACTCGATCGCGAACTCGCCGAAGAAACCGGCGCCATCATCCTGCGACACGAAGCTGAAATCAAAACCGAATGCGAACGACGCGCCCGGGAAATCATCGGCATGGCCGTCCAGCGCTACGCCTCCGCTCACACCTCAGAAACCACCGTCTCCACCGTCGATATCCCCAGCGATGAAGTCAAAGGCCGCATCATCGGACGCGAAGGTCGCAATATTCGCGCCTTCGAAAAAGCCACTGGTGTCGACGTGATCGTTGATGACACCCCAGGCGTCGTGATTGTCTCTGCCTTCGACAACGTCCGCCGCGAAATCGGCAAACTCTCCCTCATTCGACTCATCCAGGATGGACGCATCCATCCCTCACGCATTGAAGAAATTGTGAATGAAACCACCCGTGAGATGGAAGAACATATCCGTCGGCTCGGTCTGCAGGCCTGCGAAGAAGCCGGCGTTCGCGGTCTGCACCCCAAACTGATGGATCTCATGGGACGACTCCACTTCCGCGTCAGCTACAGCCAGAATGTCCGCCAGCACTCCATCGAGGTTGCGCATCTCACCGGAATGATGGCCGAACAGCTCGGACTGGATGGCACTCTCGCCCGGCGCTGCGGCTTCCTCCACGACATCGGCAAAGCCGCCGATCATGAAATGGAAGGCGGACACCCCGCCGTCGGCGCTGAACTGCTCAAACGCTACGGCGAAGGCAGCGAAGTTGTGCACGCCGCCGCCGGACACCACGACGACATTCGCCCCGAACATATCTACACGGTTCTCGTCGCCGCCGCCGATGCCGTTTCCGCAGCCCGCCCCGGAGCCCGCCGCGAAACTCTCGAAAAATACGTCCGACGCCTCGAAGAACTGGAATCGCTCGCCTGCGGCTTCCCCGGCGTCGAACATGCCTTCGCCGTTCAGGCCGGCCGCGAAATTCGCGTCATCGTCGACTCCAGCCGCGTCAATGATCGACAGGCCGCACGCCTCTGCCGAGACCTCGCGTCCGCCATCGAACAATCACTCACCTACCCCGGCGAAATCAAAGTGACCGTACTTCGGGAAACCCGCAACATCGAATTTGCCCGCTGATCCGCTTTCCAGTGGCGACAGCGCCGCTGTTCCACATCGTCTCCTCAGCCCACGACTCAGATTGCACTCGCGTGACCACACGGCAACCCCTGGTTCCAGATCCACCCGAATTCCCAAATGAGGCCCTGCGCGACCTGCTGGGCTACCTGAACTTCTCTCAGGGAGCCCCCAACGCCCGCTTTCGCACCTGCCTGAATGACCTCTTCCGTACCCCGCCTGTCACATCCTCCCCGGATGCCCTCCGCAACTCTCTCCTCAACTCCCTCCAGCAACTCGTCGCCGCCGCCGAACCGGCCTTCTCACAGTGCTCCCAGGCCGAAGAAATCATCCGCTTCACCCTCGATCAACTGCTCCCTGCCTTCCGCCAGCATCACTCCGATCTCCTCGCCCACGTCGCCGAACACGAATTCTTCAGCTCCCTGCTGCTGGCAAAAATGTTCGAAGCCACACTCGCCTTCCGCGCCGAATCCGGTAGCCTCTCACACCCCTCCGCCATCCCCGCCATCCTCCGACAACTCAACGTCTACGTCGGCTACCGTCCTGTACCCGTGCTCGAAAACGGCCGCCGGTCCGAGGTCTACCCGCACGAACGCTTCTGCCCGCTGCCGCTGTATATCAGTGATGTCGGAGTCGCCGCAGGACCCTGGGAACCTCTCGTTTCGGCCACTATCCGGTTCCTCCGCGATCTCCCCCCGGATCTCCTCAACGGGACCCACTTTTCCTTCGACCGCCTCCAGGAACTCTGCCTCGACCTCCGCGCCCATGATCATGTCCACCCCGTCACCAAACGCACCAATTACGTGTTCGGCGAATGGGATCCTGATGAGATCGATACCAAAGGGTTCTATCGTCGCTTCATCGTTCGCCGACTGATCCTCGATGCACTCCAGGCATGGGCCGGCTACTCCGGCGGAAAAGCCACAGACATCCTCGATCCCGAACGACTCTATGACGCCTCCGCCGTCCTCGCCGGCACCATCCTCATGGCGTCCTCCATCAGCGGCTCAGGGCCCGGTGTCTGGGACTCCAGCGTTTCACTCACAACCCTGCTCCCTGTCGTCGCCCGTCAGCGTGACATCTTCTATCAGAGGCTCCTTGAACTGGCCACCGGAGAACGTGGCCGACGACTCCGAAAACTCGCCGCCGAATCCCGCCAGCCCTTCGGACATGTTCGACATGACCTCAACATGTTCCTCTCCAAGTACGGGGCAGACCAGATCCAGCACCGACACCTGTCATGGATGTTCGCCCGGATGGGTTACGAACAGGCCAGCCGCGAAGAAGCCACCGTTATTCCCTGCCTCTCCGCCCGCATCGAATCAGAAATCCAGGCCCGGCTCGTGACCATCGATCGGCTCGTCCGCAAGGCCGAACTTGACCAGGCCCGACGACTCATCTCCGAAGTGATCGAACTCTGGCACCGCGGCATTCACTGCGGAGGCCTCGCTGATCCCTGGTGCATTCTCGGCTTCCAGGGGCTCTTTCCACTGTTCTCCAACCGCGAAGACTCCATCGTCGACAGCCGCGTTGAAGTGCTCCTCGATATTATCGGTCACCTGTTCGATGCCTGCACGCTCACCATGAGCGAGGCGGCTGCCAGCGGACGTCCCGATCTTCACGATGCCGTGCTCGCCGACTTCCGCACTCTCGCCGAAGAATGGGACGGTTACGCCACCACTACCGTGCACGATCTCACCCACATCGAAGGTGTGCGCTGCGTCGAAGCCGCTGTCAGTGTGTCCCGCGTCCTTGCACTCTGGCGGGAAGCCGGTGAATCCGCCGGCGATATCTCCTTCTGGCGCCAACACGTCCAGGACTTCAGCTCCAGTGGCAGCTTCGCACAGGTCGTCTCCATCCTCCTCGAACGCCGTGACCATGTCGCCGCCATGGGACTGCTCATGCAGTGGCTCAGCTGTGCAGATTCCGTCCCCCTCGAATCCGGACCGCACTCCATCCACCGACTCCTCAATCGACTGCTCACCTGCGTCTGCGAATCCGCCGATCCCGTCCAGGGCTGGAACAGCCTCCGTCGACTCTTCGCCTTCATGGAAGCCAACGCCGGCGAATTCTGGGAAATCCCCAAACTCAGCGAATTCCTCGCCCTGCAGAAAAACAAACGCCAGCGCCCCGGGGACGAAATCGACCTCGAACACCTCTTCGATGACAGCGAAGACCCCGATGATGTGCTCAGCGCCGCATGGGATGATGTCACCTATCGTGACTCCACCGATGACGGCAACGCCTCCGAAACCATGGACGGTGCCCCCACACCCGGCACCACCGAATTCGAAATCCTCTACCGACAGATCGAACCCCGTCTCAAGTTTCTGCATACCGTCGGATCACTCTGGAGCATCGCAGCCCTCTGGGTGTCTCGTACCGCCGGTATCAAACACGCCGGCACATCCCGCGAAGAGACCCTCCGCGAATGGCTCGCCGCCATCCGCGGACGCCTGCAGGGACTCGGCGAACTCGTCACCGAAGTCCGCGATTATGAAATCACCGTAAACACAAGCGGCCTCGAAGCCAATCTCGAATACGACATCCAGATGCAGTGCCGCTTCCTGCTCATGCAGAATGCACTCTCCACCACCGTCGAATTCCTCATGGCCGAACGACTCATCGCCGCCGTGATCGCCGAACCACCCCGCCAGGACGCCGATTCCGAATCACTCGATCGACACGTCTCCCGCATGTTCACCGCCATCTTCAGCGGCGATGTCAACCTCGCCTGCACCAGCTTCCCCGCACTGCTCCGCGATCTTCGCAAACGCCCACTCCTGTATATCCCCTTCGAGCACGGCGGGCAACCTGCCGCCATCCTCAAAGCCCGGACCCTCCAGGCCATCATTCGCGTCCTCCTCAGCCAGCTCCCCAGACTCGGACTGCTCTCCGAAACCTTCGAACTCCTGCTCACCGCGCTCCATATGGAACGCACTATCCGCCCCCCAGGGCAGGCGGTAACCGAATTCGATCGCCTCTACCGCATGGGGCTCAGCAACAGCGTCGAAGCCATCATCGAATCCGCCACACGGCTTAAAGTCTCCGGACCCCAGAGAACCCAAAGCGTCTTCCGCCGCGTCTCCAGACTGCTCAACGCCTACGCCGATCTCTGGATCAGTCACAGCAGCTCAATGCGACTGTCCGTCGTTGAAGATCTTCATGAAGATGACTTTGCCGAAGATGTCCGCGAATTCATCGAAACCTACGGCGATGACCTGTTCCACACCCGCATGCTCACCCTCGGCAATGCCCGCGCCATCCTCCATCATGGCGCCGAATCCCTCCTCAAGGAACTCGAAGAAACCATCGCTCTCACCGAAAACGTAAAAATCCTCGAAGATCTCGAAGCCAGCATCATCGACCGCGATGATGCCATCGAACTCTCCGAGTTTGTCTTCGAATGCGTCGTGGATAACTTCGATCGCTTCCTCGAATACAACACCACCACCACCTACTCCGACTACGGCAGTCGACTCTACTGCCTCCTCGATTTTCTCCGCGTCGAATCCCTCTACGATCGCTTCGAATGGAATGCCGTCCCCTGGCAAATCGTCCACGAAGTCCTCCTCCGCCGCAACGAACTCGACGTCGCCGCCTCCGTCCAGAAACAACTCACCAGCGAATGTCAGGATGTCGCCGAAGAATTCGTCGAGGAATTATCGGCGCTCGAAGAAAAATACGGCGTACGACTCCCCGGACTTCATGATCACATCCACGAACGCGTCGTCGGCAGCCTCACTCAAAATCATATGGCAGCCCTCATCTCACGCTCCTGCCCCGGAGTCGCCGGAACCTCCCCCGAAGAAGCCGAAGCCAGCTTCAGCAAACTCCGCCAGACCATCTCCGAATTCATGGGCTCCCGCATCGGCTCCGGGCTCGAACCCCCCGAATGGATGCAGCGACTCGCCTCAGAACTCGACCGACTCCAGGATGGTCGCCCCGGAGGTCTCTCAGAATCACTCACCGATGGTTCCTTCGTCCGCATGACGCAAAAACACATCGACGAACACCTCGCTCGCATCCACCGACTCAATGCCCTCCAAAGTCGATCCGATCACTGACACAAACCGCCGTCAGTCCCCGGACAGACCCCGAAATACAGCCGTACCCAGCCGCACCAGCGTCGCGCCCTCCTCAATCGCCGGCTCAAAGTCACCACTCATCCCCATCGACAACTCCCGCAACTCCAGACCCGCCACCACAGTCTCCGGTCGGCCCTGAAGCACATCCCGCAGATGACGCAGCTGCCGGAAAACCGGACGAGCCTCCTCGGCGCGATCCGTCTCCGCAGCCATCGTCATCAGCCCGGCAATCGGCAGGCCACCAGCCACCCCCAGCAGCCGTGGCCAGATTTCCACCAGCTCTTCAGGGAGAAAGCCTGATTTCGAGGATTCCAGAGAAGCATTCACCTGCAGCAGCAGCCCCGGACAACGCTGCTCCCGCGCAGCAGCGTCCGCAATCGCCTCAAGCAGCTTCAATGAATCCACCGAATGAATCAGAGACGAGTGGCGGACGGCCAGACGTACCTTGTTTCGCTGCAACTGACCAATCAAATGCCAGTGCACCTGCGGAAGCCGGGGCTGACGCTCCGCAAGCTGCTGCGGACGGTTCTCACCACATTCCCCATGCAATGCCGCCAGCAATTCCACCCACTGAAAGGCAGCATACTTCGTCACCGCAACAAGCTGGACGGAAGACGGATCCCGACCGCACCGCTGACACGCCGCAGACATTCGCTGACGGATGTCGTCGAGGTTTGCAGTCAGCTGAGCTGTGATGGTCGCAGGCGCCGGCATGGATCAGGGATTCAGCTTCTGGCGGACGCGGGAAAGAATCACCGGCATCTCCTCCAGCATATCACGGTCGTCGGCCAGCTGCGGGAACTGCGTTTTGGCAAACTCAAGCGAAATCCAGAGCAGCTCGTTTTTGGGCCCCTCGATGTCAATCGCCGCACACAGCACCACGGCCAGATGACGCTCTTCAGGAAAACGAGTAAACAGACGCTGTTCGGTTTCCTGTCGGATGAGCGTAATTTTGCGTTCCAGCTCGGCCTCCGCCGGAGATGGCTCGTCAACTGTCGCCGACTGGTCCGCTGCAGCCGACGTCTCCTTCGGCTTGGCCTCCGTGGCGGTCGGCAGCGACGATTGCGCGGTGTCTGGTGTGAGCGTGGTCAGGACACTGTCCCAGCCCTTGCCGACCGCTCGATCCATCGGCAGTCCCATGGCTCGAAAGTCCTGCAGACGACGCACCTGACGCAGCAACGGCTGCAGACTCTTCCATGTCTCAGGACTCACAGACGCCGACGGAATGCGACCGGCGTTCACCTTGAGCTCTCGCAGCCAGAGCTGCTGGCGGCGTTTGACCTCGTGCAGACTCATCGCCACTTCCGCGTCGCGAAGCGTGGAGTAACTGTTGCGATTCGTCGTGCTCACAAGCTGACGTTCCAGAAACGCCTGTCGGTATTCGCGGGGCGTCCCGAACTGATTGAGAATGCGGATGGCAAAAACTCGATCGCCCGTCTGGAGCGGTGTGAGCGCCGAAACCTGCGGGCGACACCAGTTCGCAGAGGTCTCTTCCACGATCACCGTGCCGATGGGCACATGGTGGTTGTCCTGCGAACGAAATACCGCCAGACGATCGCCCGGAAGAATGCTGTGAACTTCACCCAGGTCGATCCGAGCCACCTCGCCCGCTGCGGAAATGACTGTGCCCGCCACCCAGATCAGACCACCCCCATTGCGGGAATTGGTGTCTGACTGAGCAACCGCGGGCGACAGACCCGTGACACAAACCAGAACGGTCAGGAAAGCGAGCGACTGCAAAAGCCGAAAACAGGTCATGGCAGAATTCGCAGCTGCTGGCGTCGTGCCATGGAGTGGAGGGCGGATTTCCAAATCAGCCGTGCTTCAGGAAACAGGCCTCAAAGCATAAGTGGTGAGCGCAGCGAGGGCCAGATCGGAGTTCGGAGAAATCAGAAAAGAAATTGAGCAAAACTGATTTCGTATGCTTGACAGGCTCGAATCATCTGATCTCATCGTTATTTCCATTTTTTCAGGCAAATTCGTCTCAGGTTTCCGCTGCCCGACGGGCTAGAATACCGCCCGGGCCACGACCTTCATCCCAACGGGAAAAATCAGTGTTTTGCTGCCGGCACTCGCGGACTTGCCCGCCTATGTCAATTCACAACTCGGCGACGACGCGCTGTTCCATCGTATGGCTGTTCTGCACGGGCCTGTTCTGCACGGGCTGCAGCAACCCCAGTGGCACACCGCCGGCTGTTCAGCCCCTGGAAGCATCCGCTGCCGTTCACAGGGTCACCGCGGAAGACTGGGCGACCATGGCTGTGGGAGGTGGTCCTGGCGGAAACGGCTGGGTGCTTCTGCCGGAACAGCCTTCAGCAGATCAGCCTGCCTGGGTTTCGCCGGTGAAGCCTGAAGAACGCGGATTTCTGGCAGCCGATGCCTGCCGGGAGTGCCATGCCGAACAGTACGACACCTATGTGCACACGGCGCATGCCCGCACCTCCATGCTGCCCTCCCCCCGAACCATTCTCGGCAGTTTCCAGCCCGGCCGCAATGAATTCTCCACGGCCACTCCAGGACTCCGGTTTCGAATGCTCTCCGAGGATGGTCGGTTTCTGCAGCGGCTGCAGCTTGACGATTCCTCAACCGGCACACGATATCAGCGGGATTTCCCGATCGATCTGGTCCTTGGATCCGGCAACCATGGTCAGTCCTATCTCTACTGGGACAACGATCGGCTCTATCAGCTCCATGTCAGCTACCTGACAGAGTCGGACGGGTGGGTGAACAGTCCCGGACCATATTATGACGGGACCGCAGACTTTGCCCGCCCGATCCCCGTTCGCTGCATCGAATGTCATGCGACGTGGATCGCTGCTGATGTGAAATCCGTGAATCGATTTGATCGCAGCACGCTGGTGGCCGGAATCGGCTGCGTCCGCTGTCACGGGCCCGGACACGAACATGTCGAATTTCATCGTCAGTTTCCGGACGAACACATCGGACGCCGCATCGTGCAGCCGCGCAGTCTGTCAGTACAGCGACAAAATGAAATCTGTGCCCAGTGCCATTCCGCCGGAGAAGTCCTCGGTTCCGCCTTCGGCTATCGCCCCGGCCAGGCACTCGGCGAATGGATGGAGCTGGAACTCGCAACAGACAGCGCAGACAATGCCGACCCGCACAGTGCCAATCAGCTGGCCCGACTCATGAAAAGCCGCTGCTTCACCTCCCCGGAAGGACTCAGCTGCGTCACCTGTCACGATCCGCATCGCAGTCAGCAGGGACAGCTTGCAGCCTACGCAACCACCTGCACCAGCTGCCATCAGCCGTCCGCCTGCCCCGACGTTCGCATGCTGGGAACGCCCGCGGAAAGTCGCTGTGTGGAGTGTCATATGCCGGCCCGCAGAGACGCGCAGGTCCGCATGGAAACCGCCAGCGGCAACATCCAGGCACTGCTCCGGGATCACCTCATCGGACGCTGGCCGGAAGCATCCGCCCTCGTGCGGCGACAACTGGCCCCGGATACGCAGCAGGGACACGGTTCAAATGCAGGTGGTGCTCAGGAGGTCATTCCGTGATGTGGCGTCTCAGGTTGCATTCCCTCGTCCCGATGCTGCTTCCGGTCCTCCTCTGCAGCCCCATGTTCGTCGGCTGCGATCGCTCCGACAGCAGCACTCCCGCGACTGCCACTGCCCAAAGCGAACCCGCCACGGTCGATCCTGCACCCGCGCCGGCTCAGCCCGCCAGTCCGCCCGGACCCTTTCGCTTCGCCTCCATGAATGCTGACGCGGGAATTGATTTTGTGCAGACCAGTGGCGATTCTGCAGACAAGCCTTTTCCAGCTGCCAACGGAACCGGCTGTGGTGTGGTCGACGTGGACCTCGATGGCCACCCGGATGTGTACTTCGCCAATGGTGCCACGTTTCCGCTGAATCCGCAACAGCCCGGTCCGTGGGATCGCCTCTACCGCAATCGGGGGCACTGGAAGTGGACGGACATCACCGCCGTTGCCGGAATCGGTTCCCCGGGATACTCCTGCGGCATTGCCACCGGCGATGTGGACAGCGACGGTTTTCCGGATGTGTACGTCACACGGTACGGTCGCAATCAGCTCTATCGCAATCTGGGCGACGGCACCTATGAGGAACTCGCTGCGGAACTGGGAGCCGACGACGACGGCTGGGCCACCAGCGCCGCCATTTTTGATGCCAATCATGACGGACTGGCAGATATCTATGTCTGCAACTACGGACAGTGGACCTTCGAAACCAGTCAGTACTGCGGTGACAAAACCCGAAATTTGCGGATGTTCTGCAGCCCTCGACATGTGCCTCCGCAGCCCGATGTGCTGCTGGTGAACAACGGTCAAGGTTTTACAGATCAGCTGCAGCAGCTGGGCGCCAGTGTCGCGCCGGGGCGCGGCCAGGGTGTGCTGGCCGGTGACTTCGACGGTGATGCACTCACCGATCTCTATGTCGCCAACGATATTCATCCGAATTTTCTGCTGATCAACAGCAACAACGGGTTCAGAGAAATCGGAGAAGCCTCCGGAATCGCCTTTGATCACCTCGGTCAGGCCCAGGCCGGAATGGGACTGGCCGCCTCAGATGTCGACAGTGACGGGCGTTTCGAACTGTTCGTCACCAACTACCAGAATGAACACAACGCGCTGTATCTGAATCTCGGCGATCAGGCATTTCTGGAAGCAGGACTCACTCGCATCCCCGAAGGCAGCATGCCCTGGGTTGGCTGGGGAAATGCCTTCGCAGACTTCGACCTCGACGGCCGCGCTGATCTGATCGTCACCAACGGACACACCGACAACAACCTCGCGGAATTCGGCAAGGAAGGTGACTATCTCCAGCCGCCAGGGCTCTGGAAAAATACCGGTGGCACCTTCCAGCTGGCTCCCGGCGCTGGTCCCTATTTCACGGCACGTCACTGCGGGCGCGGCCTCGCCAGCGCAGATCTTGACGGCGATACAGATACCGACGTGGTGGTCTGCCATCAGGATGCCCCGCCGGAACTGCTCCGCAATGACACTCCACCCTCCAGCAGCCAACTCCAGCCGCTCATGCTGCGACTCATCGGCACACGAGTCCTTCGCGATCCCACAGGCGCGGTCGGTGTTCTGCAGGAGCCTGACCGAACTCAGACCGAACAGATCTTCGCGGGCGGCAGTTATGCATCCGCCAGCGATCGCAGACTGCTCTTCGTCCGCCACTCCCCCGATTCAGCCACCCGACTCACCATCCGCTGGCCAGGCGGTGAGGAAAGCGTCATCGAGAATTTGCCACCCGGCCAACGGTTCACTATCGTGCAGAATGCCAACCCCGAAGCCGCTCCACGAGTCTTCAGTGATTTCTGATCAGCACTCCGCTGATCGCATGCAGCCCCATCCTCCCACACCCGTTTGCAAAGGTCGCCTCGTGTCTGAACAATCCCGCCCCCAGTCCCCAAACCCTGCACCAGGATTCAGCATCGTGCGAGTCTTCACGATTCTGCTCGTCTGTGGCCTCCTCGGTGGCGGCGCCTGGCTGCTCCAGGGGGAACTGCAGGGCCCGCCCGCAAAATATCCCTTCACAGGTCAGGTCCTGTTCAAAGGCAAACCCGTGACCACCGGATCCGTAATGACACAACGCGTCGGAGATAACTTCGATGCAGCACTCGGCCTTCTTGATGCCGAAGGACGCTTCAGCCTCGAAACCAATGGCGAACCCGGCGCCAGCGCCGGCCTGCACAAAGTCATCATCAGCAGCATGGCCCCGGGCTTCCCCCCGCGACCCCTCGTCCCCGCCAGCTACGTCGATCTCAAAAGCACCCCACTCACCATCGAAGTCACCTCAAATCCCGCAAAAAATACCGTCCTGTTTGAACTCGAAGGAGATGTTCCGGAAGCCCCGGCAGCTCCGGCAGGCGGGCCCGGTGGTGGCACGCCCGGTGGTGGCACGCCCGGTCGCCCGCCAGGACCTCCTCCCGCAGCGGATACTCCAGCGACACCGGCCGCCACAGAACCGCCGGCACCCACCGAACCGCCGGCACCCACCGAACCGCCGACACCCACCGAACCGCCGACACCCACCGAACCGCCCAAAGTGGAGTCGTGAGGCGACAGCACCCAGGTTCACCAATAACCAGGAGTTTTTCATGTTGCGTTCGTGGATTGCCCTCGCCGGACTGCTGCTGATTTCTGATCCGCTTCCCGGCATCGCTCAGACATCGCCTCCTGTCATCGGCTTTGAAACAGAACTGCAGACAATCCACAGACAGCTCAACCCGGACTTCTGCTGGTTTCATCCGCGCATTGCCGCGATCCCCGGTGCGCAGCCCGGGGATTCGGTCAGGCTGATCTGTACCCTGCAAAAGCACCTGCGCGCCTCAGATCACTATTCCGGCCTGTACATCATGCGTTCAGAGAATCTCGGCCGCACATGGACAGCTCCCCAGCTGCCCCCCGCGCTGGACTGGAAGACGGAAAATGGCGAAACGATCGCTGTCTGTGACGTCACGCCTGGCTGGCACGCACCCTCCGGACGACTCCTCGCCATCGGCACAAAGCTGCGGTACAGCCAGTCCGGTGAACAACGGCTCGATCAGCCGCGGTCCCATCAATGCGCCTGGACCGCCTGGGATCCTCAGCAGGACCAGTGGACGCCATGGCAGATGCTGGAACTGCCTGATGAGACGGGGCGGCATTACCTTGCTGCCGCGGGCTGCGTGCAGTGGCTGGTGCGTCCCGACGGTGATCTGCTCCTGCCGCTCTACATTCGCGGCCCTGCGGGTGAAGATTACTCAGCGGCCGTTTATCGGTGTCGCTTTGATGGTCAGAAACTGCGGCTCATCAGTGAAGGCCGTGTGTTGTCAACGCCGGGTGGCCGAGGATTCGCGGAACCGTCGCTGGCTTTTTTTCAGGGGCAGTACTTTCTGACACTGCGAAATGACAGCGGTGGATTTGTGGCTGTCAGCCAGGATGGGCTGCAGTTTTCAGAACCGCGACCATGGAAGTTCGACGACGGCAGTGACCTCGGCAGCTACAACACTCAGCAGCACTGGCTGGTGCACGATCGCGGGTTGTTTCTGTGTTACACGCGGCGGGGACTCAGCAATGACCACATCCCCCGCCACCGCGCCCCCCTGCTCATCGCGCAGGTCGACCCCGCCACGCTGACCGTGCTGCGATCCACCGAACAGGTGCTCATCCCGGAGCGGGGCGTAATGCTGGGGAACTTTGGAGCGGCGACGGTCACGGCGGAGGAATCCTGGGTGACCGACGCGGAGTACATCATGGCTGACACTGCACACCCGCGCGGAGCCGATGGAAGCGTCTTCGCAGCCCGCGTCCGCTGGAAAGAGCCCAGCCAGAGTCGGACACCCGCTTCAAAACCTCGGATCGTCGTGCTCGGAGATTCCATCACGAAAGGTGTGCGTGGCGGTGTGACTGCCGAAGACACCTTCGGTGCCGTGCTGCAGCGACAGCTGCCTGAACAGGGACTGGACTGCGAAGTCATCAACCGCGGAATTGGCGGAGAACGCACCGATCAGGCTCTGCTGAGACTGGCACGCGATGTCCTTGCGCTCGAACCGCAGCTGGTGACGGTGATGTACGGCACCAACGACAGCTATGTGGACAAAGGCCGACAGGAAAGCCGCATCAGTGCGGATGACTTCGATGGATTCCTCCGAAAAATTGTCGCTGAACTGCAGCGCTGTGGCATTCAGCCAGTACTGATGACCGAACCGGCCTGGGGCGGGACCGCAGCATTCAATGGCGCTGGTGAACACCCGAATAAACGGCTCAGTCTTTACATGGAACGGACCCGCCGGGTTGCCAGCGAACTCTCACTGCCGCTGGTCGATCACTATCGAATCTGGAGCACCGCAGCGGCCGCTGGTACGGATATCGGAGCCTGGACTACCGATCAGTGCCATCCCAACCCGGCAGGACATGCAAAGCTGGCGGAAGAGATCCTTCCGGTTGTGAAGGACGCTTTGATGCGGAGGTGAAAGCAAATGGCAGTCAGCCCGTCTGCATCTCAGGTGCCTGCGCATTTTCCGCGGGCTTGACCCTGTTGATTGATGTTCGGGGCGCAACCCCAGGTGCATCCAGCAGCCGAGCCGCTCGGTCGAGAGTGATGCCGTGGTATTCATTCCGCTCGTCCCGCGATACCTGCGATTCATGGACCCCCAGCCGCTCTGCCAATTGTCGCTGTGTCATTCCCTGGAAAATCTGAGTGCTGTGAACAAACGGCCCATGCCTTCAAAGTTCCGAATCTCCTCGAATTCGCCCTGCCGGAGCCGTTCATAGCTGCTGATCTCCTCGGCGAGCTGCAGATGCAGACACTCAATCGGATTCAGGACACGTTGAATCTCATCCTCCGAAAGTCTTAAACTGCGAAGTTCCTGCTCCTGCCGTCGCATACGCAGACCCTGTTCCTTCAATCGCAATAATGCCTGCCGATACTCAGCCTCGCTTCTGATCATGGAGCAGCTCCAATCCTGATGATACCCCTGGGTAAACCCTGATCACGTGTTAATCTGAATGCTGAAGGAAACTCAAGTGACATTTCGCCTCGACAAACGAACCGTCGAGAAAGACGCCTTTGATTCCTGCCTGCCACAGTTGCCGACAAAGGATCGCGAAGTTCTCTGCCAGGTGCATGCGCCAGCCCGTGTCCCAGCCTGGTATTTCGTCCTTTCCGGTCGGACCATTTACCAGAAGGCAATCCTGTCACTGGGCAAGAGTGATCGCGTAGTCGCCTGCGGGAAGAACGCCTTCAGCGTTAAAATCCGGAATCAACACCCCGACCTCCACTGCAACGTCAGCCTGCCACAAAAGACATTTTTGTCAAGATTAACCAGGATGTCTTGTAGCCCCCCCCCGCTAACAACGCTCCTCCGCAACCCGCACGCAGTCCGCCACCCTGCCCCGCATCCATTCACACAGTTCAGCGTCCGGACTCTCCTGCAGTCGTCTGCGTTCGTCGTCCGTCATCGGCGGGCCAAAATGAATGTGGATACGAACGGGACGAATCCAGACGCCTTTTCGCGGCAGGGCCCTCAGGGTTCCCGCAACGCCAACCGGGTAAATCGGCTGATTTGTACGGCGGGCCAGCGCAAGAAAGCCGGGACGAAAGGGACGGACTTCGCCGGTTTCGGACCGAGTGCCTTCCGGGAAGATGCCGACCAGAAATCCGCGATCCAGCTGCGCTAATGCCGCTCGGATGCTGCTGGTACGCGCCGCTTCACGACTGATCGGAATCACAAACGCATGTCTGAGCAGCCGTCCCAGCAACGGAATTCGAAACAGATTATCACGCGCCAGATAGCAGACCGGACGAGGCAGCCGGACCGCGGCCACAAGCGGATCAAGGTAGGACTGGTGGTTGAGCAGCAGCAGGCCACCCGTCTGAAAATTCAGCTGTTCAGTGCCGGACACGCTGACGCGCAGCCATGTGCTGCAGAAGATCCGAAACAGAAACCGCAGAATGCTCCAGATGCGATTGCGTTCCAGAGCCGGCTGTGCAGGGGCCGGAGTCGGGACAGGGGGGGGAGCAGTGTCGGGAGATGCTGACATGGGACCCGGCGGAAACATGGCGAATGCGGACTGTGTCTGGCGTGCATGGGACGTCAATCCTCCGGTGACTGCACCGGGTGCCTGACACCCTTATTCCTTCACGGCCCCCACGCGAAGCAAACCACCCGCTTTCGCAGCCGGTTCCGGATCCTCGAAAGGCAGCGATTTCAGGAATTCCACAAGGTCGCTGAGCTGTTGCTGAGAAAGGTGGCTGGTGCGACCGTGCTGGTCATTGGGGTTGCTGGTTGTGAGCACATCCAGAAGCGTGGCTGCGCGTCCGTGGTGCAGGTAGGGAGCAGATCGATACAGTCCAAGCAGTGTGGGGGTGTCGTATTTGGGCCCCATCAGCTCCGTTTTGTCGTCAGCGCCCGTGCCAACGTCATGCAGCTTCAGCTGATCATTGGGGAGTGGCTGAGAATCGGAGTAGAAGGCGCCGCTGTGGCACGAGGCGCAGCGGGTTTCAGAGGACAGAAACACCTGTTGTCCGCGTCGGGCTGCGGGGCTGAGTCCCCCTTTGGCGTGGGGGCTCAGACTGAAGTGATGCGAATTGGTGTACGCGGCGAGCGCATCCAGACGTTCACTGCGCCCTGTGATTTTTTCGGCCATCGCATCCGGCAGGTTTCCTTTGAGCAGTCCCGGGCCCTGCATGAGCAGACCGCGAATTGTGTGCTCGAAGTCCTGGACTTCATCGCGGTCCGCCGACCAGTGCACGGGGTGAGTCCATGCCAGCCCGGCCAGAGGCTGGGTGCTCCGGAGTCCTTCCGGCTGCTGCCACGTGCGGCCGTCCGCATCTCCGTCCGGGTGACAGCTGGAACAGGAGATCCAGCCGCGGGACGTCATTGGCGGGAGCGCTGTGTAGAAGAGTTTCTTGCCGAGCAGCACGTCAGCCGGGAGCGGATTTTTTGTGACAGCCACTTTGCCCACCGGACGGCCATCGCGAAGACTGTGAGCGACGACCTCAAAATCCAGCGAGTTATACACCAGCACTGCGGAGCCGTCCGGAGCACAGCGCACACCACGCGGATTGCTGCCCAGACTCCAGCCAGTCTGATAATCCAGCTCGACATAGTCGTCGCCGACGATGCGACAGACATACATGTCGTTGGTCCCGGCGAAGGCAACACACAATGCCCTGCCGTCCGGCGTCACATCACAGTCCCAGGGATTGGCGGTGACGCGAGTGCCGCGGATGGTATCCATCGGGACACGATGCCGCGTGCCCTTTTTTTCACCGCCCGTTCTGAGGATGGAGACGTACGGGAAGATGGATCCATTGCCATGAGCGGCTGTGATGCGGGAACGGATGTGCGTGAGGTAGGCGCGGTTGCCGGACGGGGACAGCACAATCTGGCGACAAAGATTATCGGTGGAAGCCGCGTCCCATGAATACTGAATGCTGCCATCAGCGGTGCTCAGCTGCAGTACGCGGGCGGTGAGATATTCAGTGACGTACAGCGACGCATCGTCGGCCGTAATGGCGATGCCCCGAGGCATGGCTCCCGCTGCCCATTCCTGTTCAATGCTGCCGCTTGCGGGGTCGATGCAGAGCAGTTTGCCGGGATATTCAAGCGTCACGTAGCAGCGACGACCGTCACTGCTGCTGACCACTCCGTAGGGTTCATCAAACACGGCAACCCGCCGGAGCACTTTGCCGGCAGCCGCATCGATGATTGCCACTTCGTCGTCGCCGTAGACACAGCACGCCAGCAGTTGTGAAGTGCCCAGCCATGCTACACCCTCCGGATGCAGACCCACGGGGATTTCAGAAAGCACCTGCAGATCGGGCCAGCTCACAATGGTGACGCTGCCACTGTCCCGATTGGAGCAGGCAAAGCGGGAACCATCGGCGTTGAAGTTGAGCAGTCCGGCGGAACGCGACTGAGCTACTGCGGAGGCCGTTCCGATGAACAGGCCAGCCAGCAGGACTGTGAGGCAGAGCGTGACGGATCGGAACAATGGGCGGGGAGTCATGGCATGCCTGTCTGAAGTCAGAAATGTTCGCGGGTTTGTATGAAGAGCGCCTTCTTTTCACCCGGGAGTGTAAAGTCAAAGCCGCAGGCCTGAAAGAAACGATCGGAGGACGTGATGGCCATGACTTCGAGCACGTTGCGGTTGACGGCCAGTTCCACACATCGCTGCACCAGTCCGCGACCGATGCCTCGCCCCTGAAAACTTTCATCCACCGCCAGACTGCGGACTTCCGCCAGCTTGGCAGAATAGATTTCCAGCGCCGCGAAGCCGACGATCCGACCCTCGGAAACAGCCACAAAACCAAAGGGAATCAGGTCGCAGAGTTCATCGGTTGTGCGCGGAAGCAGCCGATTGGCCTGCACAAAGCGGTTGACGAATTCTTCCAGTTGCGGGATGTCAGCCTGGCAGGCTTCGCGAATAACGTAGTCGGCAGGAGCAGTTTCGTTCATGGAGCGGGAAAACTTTCGCAGCCGGGCGGGCGTTGCGGGCAGAGGAGTGGCCGCGGGCATGGTTCGCACCCCACGGACGTTTTCAGTAAGCTGCAATCATAGTCTGGCACCCGCCTTCTGCTGAACTGAAAATCCTCTCTGCTCAGAAGAATTCTCCGGACCATGGAAATCCTGCACCAACTCCTTGCCGCTCAGCAGTCAATCACCGGCCGCGTTGACTGGATCGGCTTCGCATCCGTGTCCCGCGGCATCTTTCAGCCACAAACCGAAGTGCAACTCGTCCCCGGCGGCATCGCAGGCGATCATCACTGCCGCCCCAAACGCACCTCAAAACGACAGGTCACGCTGATTCAGGCCGAACACCTGCCCGTCGTCGCCGCACTCCTCGGAAAACATCGCATCGCCCCCGAACTGCTCCGCAGAAACATTGTCGTTTCCGGTCTCTGCCTCGCCGCACTCCGCTACCAGACCTTCCGCATCGGCGATGCCATCCTCGAAGGCTCCGGCAACTGCCCGCCCTGCTCACGCATGGAAGAAAATCTCGGACCCGGCGGCTATGCCGCGATGCTGGGACACGGTGGCATCACCGCCATCGTTCACACTCCCGGGTGCATCCGAGTCGGCGATGCTGTCACCGTGATCCTGCCCGATCCTCAATCCTGAAGCCGCCACACCGAACCAATTCACACCAGTCCACAGGCCTGCAGGAGCGTTTTCTGCACCAGCAGATCGTGCTCATACGAATAGTCTGCAGCCTTCTCGCCGCGAATGATCCGCGCCATCTCTGCTGCGTCCTCCACATACCGCGTGTAAGCCGGAAGAGCAATCTGCTGCACTCCCGCCTTCCAGTTGTTCCGCGGGACATTCAGTGTCAGCGTTGCCGATGGAGCGTCCAGGGGCTGAATGTGCAGCGTTCCCGCCGTTCCGCAGACCGTGAAATGCCGACGACTTCCACCTTCAATCTCCAGCGCCGTGGATTTCACCGTCGCCAGGGCCCGCGGATACTCAAGCACCGCCAGCATGTTGTCCTTCAACGAATCCTCCGCGTTTCCCGAATGCCGCGCATAGCCCTGCACCCGCTGCGGCGCTCCCAGCACTCGGATCACCTGATCCAGCAGATGACAGCCCAGCTCAAACATCATCCCGCCGGGATACTCCGCCAATCGCCCCCGATCCTCCGCCCCCACCACCTTACTCATCACCGCCTGCACCTCAAAAATCTCGCCCAGCCAGCCCGCCTCCAGCAATTGATGCAGTCCCGTGAATCCCGGGTTGTAACGGTACATATAGCCCAGCTGTACGAGCAGCTTTGCGGATTCGGCCGACTGCAGCAGCGTTTCAAACGCCGACAGCGATTCACCAGCAGGCTTGTCGAGATGCACGTGACAACCCGCCGCCACACACGCCGCCGCGGCCTGCAGACTGTCTCGAACCCGCGTCTCCACCAGCACCGCCTGCAGCCCCGGCTGATTCAGCAGCTGCTCCTGTGTCATCCAGGGAACATCCCTGAAGGCCGCCTCTCGCTCAGCCGCCTCACGCAACTGCGGATCCGGTTCCACGATCCCCACGACTTCGTAGTCCGGAGACTGCCGGTAAACCGAAAGCTTACTCGCGTGCGCATGCCCCGTACCGATCTGCCCAATCCGAATCGGAGCGTTTACCAGAGCTGCACCACTGCGCCCCGGCATCGCCGAATTCAACGGCTGCGACAAGAGCCCACCCGCGGCCACACTCGCCACGGAACCTGCAGCCAGAAACCAGCGTCTCGGAAGACCCGCAGTTGACATCACATTGCTCCCCGGAGGTGGACGTGAAAGCCCTGGACATGGAATTTCCAGGAGTTTTCCGGCTGCAGCGATTCACCCGAACATCAGCCCTGCAGCCAATTTTCGAATTGGACCTGCTCCCGAATTCCGGTAGATTAGACCGCCAGCTTTCCGATGAAAACCCAACCCCCCCTCTCCCCCCCGGGGAGAGGGGTCGAGGGTGAGGGGCAAAAGAACAAACAAAAAC
>JBJTOM010000408.1:0-21404 GCA_046074585.1 Planctomycetota bacterium
CCAATGGGCAAGATCCAAAACCCGGCTGCACAAATATACAATTAGAAATCACGACGCACCTCATCCAACTTCTCCGCTGCATCAACAAGTTCCGCAACTGCTGCGCGTCAACATGGCAACGCTCGTGGCACAGGACGCGTCCCAGCGGGAAGACACGGGAATCTGAAGCTGCAGTGATCGCGCTTCCGGGACGAGCAGCCACATGCATGGTTCTGAACTTGAGCATCACAAATTCACGCCCGCCACAGCCAATTCTCCGCGCACGATACAGCGCAGGGCCGGAACTGCTGAGCCGAATACCAAGTGCTGCTGTCACCAGCACGGGTAACAACAGAATCAGCGCAGTGAATGCCGCCAGAAAATCAAAAAGGCGTTTTGCCATCCCGAAGAACTCGCCTGACAGTCATAAAGATCTCAGCCGCCGGCATGCAGCACATACTTCCAAACGCCGCAGCACGATGTCGCAGCGCCTCGCACGATCGAGGATGCGGAAACGCGCGAAGCTCCGGCTCATAACACTGCATCGCCGCAATCTTCCGCTCCAGCCCCCGACTGATATCCAGCCACGTATCCGGAATGAATGTCCGCGGGTAAGCCCACTCGGTGCTGCTGGCCGTGTCAAACGTCAGAATCGACTGCAGATATTCCTCCTGCGGCCTTAAGGCCACCAGAGCAGCCCGAAACAGCACGCTGTGGTCATGGTTGATGTCTCCGCCGTACTGGCAGTAGACCACACGCGGACGAATCTCCCGCACCACAGCCTCCAGAGGCGTGATAATCTCCGTCAGGCCAAACGTATCCAGCTTCTGATCGGGAAACCCCAGAAAACGAAAATCAACCACTCCCAGCACCCGCATCGCCGCAGCTGTGTACGTGAACTGCGCCTGACCGCTGGAACTGTCTTCAGCCGTCCTGCCACGCGTGGCAATCACAACCGTCACAGCATCCCCGGCATCCCGATGCAGCGCGATCGCACCACCACACCCCAGCACTTCATCGTCCGGATGAGCAGCAATCACAAGCACTGGTCCGTTACTCATTCAACCACGTCCTTCCTGTCCAGCAATCGTCAGCAGCCTCCGTAAGCCCCCGCAGTGCCAGTTCCCGACCCCGCAGCACACGCCCCTCTGCATTCTCCAGCTCCAGCAGCAGCAGCTGTCCCTCACCACACTGCACCACAAGTCCGCACGCATCGTCCCACGGACTCAGACTCGCCCCGACAACTTCCCCGATACGCCGCCCCGCTGCCGCCGCACTGACGCCACCGGGCAGCAGGGCACATGTCTGAACAGTCCAGCAGACTCCGTCCAGGAAACTGAAGGCCCCCGGATACGGCCGCGTCAGCGCCCGAACACAGTGATACACGGATTCACTCGTTCCCGCCCACTGGATCAGACCGTCCGCCGGCCGACGACGTGCCAGCAGCGGCTCACTGGTCGGCGCCTGCGAAACCCCCGGAACTCGTCCTGCAAACAACTCCGCCAGCACTCGCTCAAGCATGATCCGATTGCTCTCCGCTACCCGCATATACAATGTCGCACAGGTATCAAACGGCGTGATCGGGAAGGCAACCTGATCAATCAATCGACCATCATCCACGTCCTCAGTCAGCCAGATCAGACTGTTCCCTGTCGTCTTTTCATTCCGAATCAGGGCCCAGTTAATCGGCGCACTGCCGCGGTTGTGTGGGAGCATCGATGCGTGGGCTCCGATCACACCCAGCCGCGCTGCAGCCAGCGCCTCGCGATGCAGAATCTGGCTCCAGCCAATCACGAAAATCAGATCCAGCGAAAGACTTTTCAACAGAACAACCACGTCCGGATCGTTGATGCTGGAAATCCGAAACACAGGCACGTCCCAGCCAGCCGTGATGTCGTCGTAGCTGACTCCTGCACTGCGTTTCGCCAGAGCACTCTCAGCCAGCGTCAGAATGGCTTCCAGCCGGATGCCGGAACTTCGCAGCCAGCGGAGCGCAGGTACGCCTTCCTGATGGAACCCCACCCACGCGATGCGCAGCGTCTGCTTCGGCTTCGTGCCTGACATCGATCCTGTCTTCCGGATTTCAGCGTCCTGCGAATTCATCGTCCCTGACTACGGCAGCGGTTCAGCATGATACACATGATGCGGTCGCCCAAAGTCATCTTCCCAGGCAACCGTGCGCGGGAGTCCCAGACAGTTATAGATGGTGGCCGCAAGGTTTTCAGGTCGCTGCGGATCGACAGCGGGATAGGCACCAATCGCGTCCGATTCACCGATGATCCTTCCTCCCTGCAGCCCTCCGCCGGCAAGGAACACCGACTGCACGGCGCCCCAGTGATCGCGGCCGGGGAACTTGTAATGGCTGGGGAGCAGACTGATTTTCGGTGTGCGGCCAAATTCACCCGCCATGACGATCAGGGTCTGACTGAGCAGCCCGGAGTCGGCGAGGTCGTCCAGCAGTGCACTGAGCGCCTGATCGGTCGGTGGGAAAAGATTGTCCCGGAGATGCGGGAAGGCGTTTCCGTGCGTATCCCAGGTCTCGTCGTTGCCAAGATTCACCTGCACCAGATTGACACCGGCTTCAACCAGCTGTCGAGCCATCAGCAGAGACCAGCCAAAGGCGTTGCGGCCGTAACGGTCCTGAGTGCCTTCGGGGGAACGCGTGACGTCCAGAGCCCGGCGGACTTTGGGGTCGGTGAGCAGTGAGACGGCGCCCTGACGGTAACGGTCGAAATTCTCGGCTGCCGCCGCCGCATCCAGTGTCCGACACTGATCCTCAAGGCTGGAAAGCAGCGAGACGCGACGATGCAGCTGCGGGTGCGTCAGGTCGTGAGCGAGACTGAGACTGGGGGCTTCAAACAGCCGGCGATCCGCATTGCCACGATCCTGATGATCAAACTGATGGCTGGGGTAGGCACCATAGGATGTGGAATGAAACGGAGACGCCTCGATAAACCACGGATTGCGACGGTTTCCCATGATCCCGGCGAATTGTCCGGGAATGATACGACCGGAGTAATGTACGAGCTGTTCAGGGAGCACGGCGGCCGTTGGGAGGTTGTTGCGGGGTTGGGTGAGCGCCCCGGCGACCGCAGCAATGCAGGGCCAGTCCTGCCCGCGGGGAACACTGGGGTTGAAACCCGGGGGCAGATCAGAGCGGCCTGTGAGCATCATATGGTGGCCGGCGGAGTGGTCGTTGGTGGTGTGACCAAGCGATCGACAGACAGACCAATGCTGGCTTCGCAGTGCCAGCCCAGGCAGATGTTCACAAATCTGCAGGCCACTGACAGCCGTGGAAATTGCACGAAATTCACCGCGAATCTCTGCCGGGGCAGCAGGTTTGGGGTCGAAACTGTCGTGCTGCCCAAGACCCCCGGAAAGGAAAATGTAAATGCAGGCCTTGAAGGAAGGCCCCGGGCCAGAGGATGCCGCCAGCGACTGCAGACCGGTGACGTGGTTCATCCCCAGCCCCAGAATGCCGATACTGCCCGCCTGCACAGCAGTGCGGCGGGCGATTCCCGGGTGACGCAGCGGTGATGAGCCTGCGAACATGGGCACCTCTGGCAGGAAATAAGGGCTGGGCGGGAAATCGGCGAGCAGACGAAAGCGGGATGTCATGATACTCGAACTTTCCCCCGGCAGGCAACTGAAAAGACGCCGTCGGACGGAAGTTGGTTGCCCGGGTGCGGACAGCGATCCAGCAACACCCCTCTATTCTTGCGCCCAAATGCCCCCATTCCTCCGAGAAAAACAGGACCACCCCGGAAATCGCACGATTTTTTCCCATCTGCTCCTTTTCCAGCGGTTTGATTTCACCCGTTCGCCCAACCGTGCGTAAACTAAGGCGGTCAGGATTCCTCCATTCTGCAGCGGGTCGCCAGGGCCAGACACAATGACACAAACGTTCCCCACCGATGCCCCCTCCCCCACCGATGCCCCCTCCCCCACCGTCGGCATCTCCACACGCCCGCCGATCCCCGAAAATACTTCGGCACCGGCCAAACAGGAAATCCCGGCCAAGCAGGAAGTCCCGGCTCCCGCCCCCCCCTCAGCTATTCGTCGCGCCTGGTCCGATAACCAATCCGACGGCGAATTCGACTATGTGCCCGTTTCCCCCTGGGCCCCCGTCTCGCTCGCTCTCGGACTGCTCTCACTCACCGGATTCATGGGCTTCTTCGGCCTCTACGTCGCCGGCTTCAGTATCTTTGTCAGCCTCGCCGCACTCGCCAAAATTCGCAGCGGCGGTGGCACCGTCAAAGGCAAAGCCATGGCCATCCCCGGCCTGCTGCTCGCCATCATCAGCCTCGCCGGCGGCAGCGTGAAAATGGCCCACGCCTACAACTCCGAAGTCCCCGCAGGCTTTCAGCGCGTGCACTTCCCCCGCCAGATTGCAGACCAGCAGTTCATCTATATCAATGGTCGCCGCAAAATTCCCCCCACAGTCGCTGAACTGGTCGGAAAACCACTCTACATCAAAGGCTTCATGTGGGCTACCCAGGCCAGCGATGGCATCCCTCGCTTTATCCTCCTGAAGGATAACGGCGAATGCTGCTTCGGCGGAAAACCCAAATCCCACGACTTCATCACCGTCACCCTCAAGTCCTACCCCAACGGCGCCCGCCCACCACTCGCCAGCCGCGCCCCCGGAATGTCCGACGCAAAACTCACCCCGGAACAACAGAAAGCCCTCGGCGCCGCACACCCCAACCAACTCACCACCCAGGCATTCATCGGTATGGTCGCCGTCGCAGGCATTCTCCATGCCAACCCCCAGGCAGGCGAAGGCGGCTCCCCAGAGGATTACGATTTCGCCCCCGTCTACACCATGGACGCCGACCTCGTCGAAGAAGTCTGGACCCCCTTCTAATCCATTTTTCTCCGGCCCGAAACGGGAACTCGCCGCATGAATGCGCCAGCCACGGAACCCCGCTCCGCCTCCGGCCACCTCCGGATCCTCATCGGACTCACCACCGGGATTCTGCTGGGGCTCATCGTCCACGCCTTCAAAGGCCCCGCCGGCCAGGAATCGTCGCTCTTCCAGGTCACCACCGGACTCACCGAACCTCTCGGCCGACTCTTCCTGCGACTCATGCAGATGGTTGTCCTGCCACTCGTCATCTCCGCCCTCTACCTGGCCGTCGTCGACGTCGGTGATCTTCGCAGACTTGGCCGCATCGGACTCACCACGCTCTTCTTCACCGCCATCCTCTCCGCTTCCGCTGTCCTGATCGGCGTTGGCCTCGTCAACATCGTCCAGCCCGGAAAGTCACTCTCCGCCGAAACCCGTGATCGCCTCACCAAAGCCTACGCCGAAAAAGCCGAAGAAAGCGAAAAAAAGGCGGCAGCCGCCAAATCCCTCGGACGCATCCTCGTTGACCTGCTCCCCGAAAACCCCGTTCAGGAAATGGCCGGTGCTCTCGATGGGTCCTCACCCGGAAACGGCATGCTCGCCGTCATGACCTTCGCACTGCTCTGCGGCATCGCAGCCACATTCCGACCTGCCGAAACAGCCACCCTCACCGCGACACTCCGCGGACTCTACGAAATCGCCATGACCATCATCGGCTGGGCACTCCGACTCGCACCCCTCGGTGCCGGGTGCCTCGTCTTCGGTGTGGCCGCCCAGATGGGCTTTGAAATCCTGCGGGCACTCGCCGTCTTCGTCATCGTCGTCATCGTCGGACTGCTCATCCAACTGCTGCTGGTCTACAGCTCCGTACTGCAACTCTTCGGCCGGATTCATCCCCTGAACTTCTTCCGGCTGATACAGGATGCCATGATCGTCGCCTTCAGCACCTCCTCCTCCAGTGCCACCCTCTCCACGTCCATGAAAGTGGCCCAGGACAAACTCCGACTGGCCCCCGAAACCTCCAACTTTGTCCTTACCGTCGGTGCCACCGGAAATCAGAACGGTACCGCTCTGTTCGAGGGTGTCGTGGTACTGTTTCTGGCTCAGGTCTTCAATGTGGACCTCAGCTTCGGTCAGCAGTTCATCGTCGTGCTCATGGCCGTGCTGGCCGGAGTCGGCACCGCAGGTGTCCCCGGTGGCTCCATTCCGCTGATCATCGTCGTGCTCAAAACCGTCAACGTACCCGCTGAAGGCATCGCGATCATCCTCGGAGTTGATCGCCTCCTCGACATGTCCCGCACCCTCGTCAACGTTGTCGGCGACCTCGTCGTCGCCCAGTGCGTCAACGCCCGCAACCAGCAAAAATAACGCTCACAACAAACAACTACCAACAGACAGCAAGGCCACCGGGATCGCAAAGCCCTGCTGAACGAAAGCCCCTCCGCACCCAATTACCGCTCCTCCCGCACTCCCGGCTCCATCGTCGCATACCCGCTCCTGATCACTCCTTCAGAACATGTCCTTTCATCAACCGCAGCAAGCTGCTGCTGTGCTGAGATCACCCGTGTGCTGGTGGGGTCAAGCGCCATCGAAGCTTTCAGCGATTCCCCGGCAGCAGACACATCCAGCCGCATCGCCTGCGCAAAGGCCAGATTCGCCCGCGCCTCGGCCTCCGTGCAGCCCGCATCCAGAAAAGCTGCCAGCGACTCCTCGTCCCTGCCCTGAGCAGCCAGCACAAGACCCAGATTGTTGCCGGCCCGCTGATCATTCGGTGCTCCCCTCACCGCACCCCGCAGATATTTCTCGGCCCGCTTCAAATCACCGGACAGATACAGGTGATAACCAAAATCCGCGCACAACAGAGCATTCTGCGGATCCAGGTCAACCGCCCGCTCAAAGGCATCCGTCGCCAGATCGAATTCGTTCTGCCGGATATGCAAAAGCCCCAGTCGCCAGAGGGCATCGGAGTTCTCCGGGTTGATCCGAATCGCCTCTCGATACATCGCCACAGCGCTCTGCACATCTCCCCGCTCTTCAGCCAGCCGCGAATTCGCAGCCGCAAACTGAGAACGCGCCTCGTCCTCTTCAGACACCCGCGTCCTGCCCTGCATCAGTCCCCCCAGCGATCCAATTCCCACCCGCGTCACCGCCCCCGAACCACTGCACCCACACAATGCGGCCAGCAACAACAGCCCCGCAAACACCAGTATTCCGACTCTCACGCTGCCTTCTCCCCAACGCGGCAGGGCCGCAACCAAAAGGTACGACGGACTTCCAGGCCGTCACTCCGACCGACGGACTGGAAGTCCGTCGTACAAAGATGCGCGCACGCCGCGCTGAAGTTCCGAAGCACGAGTTTAAACCACCCACACTCTGACAACTCACACACAGAAGCTCGCACCGCACCATCCTCCGCTTACCTCCCGCCACTGCTCACACCACTCCCCGATGTGCCAAAGCCGGACGTACCAAAACCACCGGAACCCGATCCAAACTCAAATTGACGGACCCCGTAATCCCGAGCGTTGTCAAGTCCCGTCTGCCGGTGAATCAATGCTTCCTCGCCATCCAGTCCACCAGCGATCGGCTGCCCCGAAACCACCTGGGCGGGATTCAAATGGGCAGCTGTCGCAATGGCCAGCACGGTTTGATAACGAAAGTCATCCACACCCTTGCCGGTTGACTCCACAGTAATCGTCTGACCCGTGATCGCCGCTCTGCCGGCCAGCTGCCGCAATCGCTGAAAACCACGTGGATTCAGGCGGGCTGTGCCAGGCACGAAATCGCAGTCATACAGCGTCATCCGCGCCAGCTCACCACGAAGCACCTGAGGTCGCATCAGATCCGCCGACAGCCCCCCGAAACTCACCTCCTCGAAATACTCTGGATACCCCCAGTATTGCTCCTGTTTTCTTGATTTGTATCGCGACCATGCAGAACCCCGCCGCGCTGCACAAACCCGGCATTCACAGCGACCGGAGCCCGCCGCACGCGGTGCAGGTGCCGCCACTGGGCCACCAGGTTCCGGAGCAGTTTCGGTAATCTCCAACTGCACCCCCTCGCCGCTGACAGACTCCTGCACCGGCTCTCCACCAGCAGCCATCGCAGGCAACACAGCCACCAGAAATGCCCTCAACACGCCGAAAACCGACACCACTGCACGCATGGATGAGTTCATCGTAAATGTCTCTTCAAAGGAAACGGCAACCAATGCATTGATCAAAGCCCGGAACGTCAGCGGGAATAGCCGGAGGGACCTGTGAGGTACTTTCGCTGCAGCTTCATCCTTTCCACCAGGTTCAGCGGATCATCCCAGCTCGTCGTGGAACGAAAGTCCGCACCCGTCCGGCCCTCCACACGCCCCAGCAGGTAAAACTCAAGATCATTCGGCTCCTGCACCTCTTCTCCGGGCAACAGCCCCGCGTCAGACTCCTCAACCGGCTCAACCATGTACGGAGTGACCAACACAATCAACTCCTTCTCGGTGCGCTCACCCGAGTTATTGCTGAAGAAGGGGCCCAGGACCGGGAGGTCTCCGATTCCCGGGATCCGACGCGTCTCATTGCTCATCGTCAACTGCAGCAGACCCGCCATCGCCAGCGTCTGTCCCGGCATCATTTCCATCGTGGTCGTGGATCGCCGCGTATTCAGACCCGGAACCGGCGAACCATTCTGCACCAGTGTCGTGCTCAGAGTCCGATCAATCGAACTGACTTCAGGAGTCACCGTCAGTCGAATGCGGTCCCCGTCCAGTATCTGTGGCAGAAAACCAAGCTTCACTCCGAATTCCTTGAACTGCACAGTCACCGTGTTCGTTCCCGAACCGGAACTCTGCGGAACCGGCACCGGAAACTCGCCGCCAGCAAGAAACGTGGCTTCGTGACCGCTGTAAGACACCAGTGTGGGTTCCGCCAGAATCTTCAGCACCGAGTTCGCACGCAGAGCATCGATGATATAGGCGAGCGACCCGCCACCATCCACAATCACGCCGCCAACCCGCGAAGACGCTGTGCCAGAAAACGGAAATCCCGGATTCGCGCCGGCTGCGTTGGAACCAATCACCGCCTGACCATCCGTAAACAGAAAACTCGCCCCCAGTCGACGCAACGCCGTCCGATTCAGTTCCGCAATCTGTACCTTCAGCATCACCTGCTGAGAACCCGGAACGGTCAGCAGATTCACAACCTGCCCCTCCACCGCACCCGCAGACGCCCGCAGATCCGGCTCCAGCTTCCGCACCGTCTCCACAGTCGCGGCAGCCTCACCGCCAGTCCCCGCTGCCGCACTCTCCGATCCGGAAGCTGCCGGCGTTCCGGAAGTCACGCGATGCGTCTGAGCACTCTGCACCGATTTCAGCCACACCTCCGTCAGCTGATAAATGGATTGCGCCTGAGCCGCCGTGCGCGCCTGACCTCGCAATATCAAATGGTCGGCGACCTGAGTCACCGTCACGGAAGCATCCGGGAAGATCGTCTCCAGCCGCGCACGCAGAGTCCGCAGATCTGCAACCACGTGAATCTCAATGGAACGACTGAGTCCGTCTGCTGTCGTTAATGACAGATCGGTCGTTCCAATCCGAAGACCCGTCAGCCGAATTCGTGTCAGTCCAATCACCTCAAAGTCCACGACAGCAGGATCGCCCAGCGCTATCACCGCTCCATCTCGCTCCTCCGTCGCCAGTCGCTGATTCAGCGACAGCAACCGACCCTGACCAACAACTACCTCCATCCTGCCGTCTGTACCATGAACAGATTCAATCAGGTCCCGCAATGGCTGCGATGGCTCCGGGACCAGCTCCGTCGTCGAATCCTCAGTTCCCGCAAACGCAGCGTCCACCAGAACACCACCAGGCTGCTGACACCACACAGGCCTGACCCAGAACCCCGCCAACAGCCAGCAGGCAAGCCCAACCACCACCAGCCTCCCCCTTCGCCACATTGGAATCCCCCTGCAATCATCCCTGCTCACGCTGGTCGCTCCATCGAAAAACACCGTGCATCAACGCGAAACTCTCTGGACACGAGATCTTCGACATCGCCGCCCCGGCACCTCAGGTGCGATCAGCAACTCAACGTCACCGGAGCGATGATTCCAGGAGCAATTACCCGCGTTTCGCTGTGCTGCTCGACGCCCTCCCTGACCAAACTCACGACTACTGGCAGCCTCGCAGTTCCTCCGCCCCGACTGCCAGCAGCAAACCCATCCCCGAAAAAACAAATTCCGTTCATCGAAAAACTCTTACGTTAACCGGAAATTCACATTCTTTACAAAACATTCACACGTTCCGGCTTGCAGGGCTGCCCTGCACAGTTCGGGCGGTGTCCCTTTAAACTCACGGAGAATCTACCAATGCTGAATGGTCCGGGAAAACGGTCGCACGCACGCGGTTTCACACTGATCGAGTTACTGGTTGTGATCGCAATCATCGCGATTCTGGTGGCACTGCTTCTGCCAGCTGTCCAGCAGGCCCGCGAAGCCGCCAGACGAACGTCCTGCAAAAACAACCTGAAACAGATTGGTCTGGCGTGTCACAATTACGAATCCACCTACACATGCTTCCCTTCCTCCGGGGAGTCAACCGATGAAACGCTGGTGGACCGCCGTTTCTTCCCGGTCTCAATGCATGTGGCAATCCTGCCGTATGTCGAGCAAACCAACATTTACAACCAGTGGAACTTCAACTTTCACTATTCCAATCCACTCAACGCTCCGTTGTGCAAAGTGGATATCCCAGGCTACCTCTGTCCAAGCAACGCAACCACAAAAGTCGACAGCCTGAAGTACGGTATTACCGACTACATGCCGATTGCCTACGTGGATATCGATCCGGTAACGGGCCTGCGAAATCCCAAAAATACCGCGGCTCGCCAGCTGAATGCCGACCGCCCCGGTGCACTCGGCTTCTGCCGCAAAATGCGGGATGTTGTTGACGGGACGTCAAACACACTGATTGTGATTGAAGATTCCGGACGGCCCAGTCAGACCGCGGGCAGCTACAACGCAGCCGCATTCACTTACGGTGGTGCTCCAGGGCTCGACACGACTCAGATGTTTTCCGCAACCAATCAGGTTCCGGGAACCTTTGGGGGCAACGTCACGGCCCCCAATCGCTGGGCAGACCCCGATAACAGCAGCGGCATCTCCGGTCCGCCAAACATGACAGCAACCAATTCAAAGAATATCATCAACAACAACAGCACTCCGAAGGGCGGACCTGCTGACTGCCCATGGAACGTCAACAACTGCGGACCGAACGACGAGCCTTTCAGCCTGCACACAGGTGGCTGCCAGGCAGTTCTGGCTGACGGATCTGTACGCTTCCTTTCAGAAAATCTCGATCGACAGATCATCCGTCGCATCTGCAATCCAGGCGATGGCGAAGTTGTGGGCGAATTCTGATTTTCTCAACAAACTGCTCGAAGGCATTCCATCGTCGCGGCCTGCAACCGCGACTTTTTTGCCCCTCCCCAAATCCTGAAGCATTCGCCCCCCGCTACTCCACCAGCCGCACCGGACGTATCCGGGATGTCAGCGGCAGCCGATCCCGAACCGTGATCGCCGCATTTCCGCTGCTGGACATACTCCCCACAACAATCGAAAAGTTGTACGTGCCGTTGCCACTCACATTGAGCGACCCCCACTTGGAATAGATCCGGCCCGAAATGCCTCCTGGATACGAGGCACCATTGTTGATATTCAGGCTCTCTGTGTTGATCCGCCGCTGATAAAGCACCATGTCCTGAAAAACAAACATCGGCGAATCTGCAGCCACATGAATCGGTGTCATGTTCACATTCGGGCCGTTCAGAGTGATGCCGGCGAATTTTGTCCGCTGCCCATTCGGTGCTGTCTGGCTGGAGATTGCCGGATCCGCCTGGTCATCACCGCCCGTCACAGGATCCCAGGTGGATCCTGTGTTGTAAAACATCACCCCGTTCGCTGTCACCGTGCCCCCGGTGATCGTCATAATATTGCCTTCTCCCGATTTGTTCTGCAGCACGTAAATACCGGGCAGAAACACAACGTTGCCACCATTGATCGTAATGTTGCTGTAGATCCCCGGATTCAGCGTCGTCACTCCAGTCGATGAATTGTAAGAATTCGGGACCACAAGGTTCGCGGGCGCGCCCACAGTCACAGACACACTCCCCAGCTGCCGGTTGATCACACCATTGGCCGTCGTCGGTATCGGCAAAGGTACGCTGCTATCGTGATAGGGGTCATTCACCACATCGTTTGTGCCCGCATGCAGCTCGCCGACAGCAGGAGCGACATAATTGGCGTCGTCATCAACCCCGCCGGAAACATAAACGCTGGACGCCAGCAGTGTCGAACCACTCCCACCCATCACGATCGACGGCTGCCCGGCCGGAATCTGACCGACAATCGCACCAAACTCGTTTTCCCCCTGGCGATTCGTAAACACCACAACAGCCGCGTCCACCATCAGCCGCGAATTCGTCCCGGAAACGCTCAGACCCGGATTGCCGGTCGGATTCAGAATCACAACTCCGGCCCCCACAGGCAGGCTGCGAAACCCGGCCACCGCACGAGCCTGCAGACTGTGATGCGTGGCCCGCCTGCTCAGCACATGGATGAACCGCGTGTCCAGCGGATGACTGATCAGCACCTCAACAAACGCCGGATCGTCCGTGAACGGCCCCGATATCGGCGGATGGTGCACCACAACCTGACGACCTCCGACAGGCTCACTGTCCCGTGGCAGCGCGTTCAGACCAAAGGCCACCGTCTCAGCCCAGGCCTGCAGCGAGTTGTGTGAAGCCCCGTTTTTCAGCGCACTGGCCACACTCCGCGCCGTCGCATCCGCAACGTTCTGCGCCCGCTCGTGGCTGGCCAGCAGCAGACCACCGTCAACCGTCAGCCCGACAAGGCCAATCAGCAGCGGGAGCAGCAGTGCGACAAGGATCAGCACATAGCCCGCACGATAAAGAATCACCGAGGGGCAGACCAGGGATTTCTTCATGACCACACCTGCACATCAGTTGGAAATGACCATCCGTGAATCGCTGCTGACCGTCAACGCCGGCAATCGCAGAAAAGACACAGCACTGCGGTGCGGGATCGACACCTGCACCGTCACAAAACTGCCCGGCGAATTCAGGTACGGCCCGCTTCCACCCTTCTGCCACGTCACCAGCACCTGCACACTGGCAGGGTCGATCGCCGCAGCCTCAAGAATCGGATCGATCCGCCCATGAATCGCCTCCACAGCCTGATCCGCCGACCACACCCCGGACTCACGCGCATCCGCTCCATGCACAACCGCCATCCGCGCACCAATCCGCGCCACCTCGTGACACAGTGCAGCCCGCTGAACGGCAATTCCAAGGTCGATCGTCCCGAAAATCAGCAGCAGCAGCAGGGGAAGCGTGAGTGCTGATTCGACGAGCGTCGCACCCCTGCGGTCAGGAATTTCAGGCACTGACCTCATCATATCAGATCGGAAAGCCATCTCCCGCCTGTTCATCGGTCCCCCCCCTCCCCCTGCCGCTTTCCGCACCCCGAACAGCCCCCGGCTCAGGCGGTCTGTGAAAGCACCACTTTCCGAACCATCATCCAGGTCTGCGGCAGCCCGGGCCACGAAACAATCGTTTCAAACGAACTCTCAACCTGCACGCTCACAAGTCCATCACCAAGCACCGAAGTATCCACCAGAATCTCTGCGACCGTCAACGGGGGACTCAGAAGCGCTGACTCTGAAATCGCGCGCTGCCGCACAGCCGCAATCCAGCCCGAAACGCCACCAAACTGTCCCGGCGCATTCAGACTGGCAAACGTCGCCGCTTCACTGGCCGCATTGCTCAGACAAATATATCTCAGCGTCAGTCGCCCCACGTCAACGCACCCCAGCAGCAGCAGCACCAGCAGCGGAAGTGCAACAGCCAGTTCTATGGCGGCAACGCCCCTGCGATTCCGGTCAGCTGGTCGTTCTGCAATCCGCATCTCAACCCTCGACTTCCTTCAGTAACGCCTCGGAGGACGAAACACCAGCCAGGTGATCATCACCACAACAACACCCACGCAGGCAACCGCAATTCCCGACTGAAGATCCCAGCTGCCCCTCATGAGTGTTCGCAGGACTCCCGCAAAGGGCAATCGGGCATCCAGCGACATTTCGCCAGGCATGCGGCGAGTCACCAGCAGCAAAATCCCGGCGACACACACCGCCAGACTCAGCAGCCGAAGCGCCACCCCCGTAGCCGTCTTCCGACCATGCGCTGCTCCATCCGAAACTCCGCCCCACGTCTGCTGAAGGGCTGCACAACGATCCAGCAGATCCTGCAGCAGCTTTCTGTCAGCCACGGCCAGTGACTCCAGACTGGGCCACGGTGCAGACAACTCCTGCATACTCCGCAGCACACAGACGTCCGCTGTCATCTCTTCAAGCGATCGATCGATGGCCCCCTGCAGCCTCGCATGCAGCTCGCGATAACCCTGCCGACTGAATTCCCCCGTGTGCACCCCATGGCGGGCGAATCGACTCAAGATCCCCATCCATTCCTGCCATGACGCCTGCAACGTCGGCAGAGCTGAACTGCTGGTCTGACGGCATACCATTCCTGCTATCCTCTTCTGATCACCTCTCCAAGGACACGCTGTATCTGCAGAATGGATGGCACCAGCACAACCAGCAGCAGCACCGGAAAAATAAACAGGATCGTGGGAAACAGCATCTTCACAGCGGATTTCCGGGCTGCTTCCTCGGCACGCTGAATCCGCTCCACTCGCAGCGTCTCAGCGTGCAGACGAATCGACTTCGCCACACTCGAACCAAACCGCTCCGCTTCCCGAACAATCGTCGCCAGGTATCGCAGCTCAGGAATCTCAAACCGCGCGCTCAGCTGCGCCAGAGCGTCCGGGGCAGACATGCCCAGCTCCATCGAACGACTCACAACACGCAGCTCCGACGACAGCAGCGGATGCGCCAGACGAAGTTCATATCCCACCCGCTGAATCCCGGCATCCAGACTCAGCCCCGCGTCGGCACAAACCACGATCATATCCAGCGCATCCGGCAACGTCCGCCGGATCTCCGTCTGCCGCCGGGCTTCACACCACTTCAGCCAGTAATCAGGGAGCAGAAAAGCGGCGGAACCGGCCAGCACACCCAGCAGCATTGCCAGCCACGACGGCAACACACCCATCACCCAGCAGACCGGAACGATCACAGCCGGAATCGCCAGCAGCAGCATTTTCGTACCCAGAAAAATCAGCGGCGCCTGCTCACGATAGAAACCCGCTCGAATCAGCTGCGTCCGCAGTCGATCCTGATCCTCCACACTCCCAGGAATCAGCGGAACTCCCAGCCGCGGAATCACGTCGTCCATCAGCCGACCCACCAGCCGACTGCCGGAGACAGCGTCCTCCTCGCTCCGCCTCAGCTCCTCCAGTCGGGCCGTCAGCCGACTTTTCAGACTGGTCGAAACGACAGCCACCAGCCCCACAAGACTTGCACACGTCACAAAGGCTGCAATCAGCAGAATCAAGTCCATTTCATCACCGCCTCAAAAGTCAAAATTGATGATGCGACGAATCCAGATTGCCCCAATCAGCTCGGAAACAAAACCCGCCACAATCAGCTGCGGATACTCAAACAACACCGCCATGTGCCCCGGATTGAGCAGATACATCAAACCGAACAACGCAAATGGCAGCAACAGCAGCACTGCAGCCTGAAACCGCCCTTCCGCCGTCAGCGCCTGAACTTCCCCGCGAATCCGGAACCGCTCCCGAATCACCTTTGAGAGGTTTTCGAGAATACTCGCGAGGTTTCCGCCAGCCTCTCGCTGCACTGTCGTCGCCACCACAAACATCCGCACCTCCAGAAGCCCCGTGCGACGCGCCAGCTGAATCATCGCCGCTTCCGCCGGCAACCCCAGATTCTGCTGCTCCGTGCAGTACGCAAATTCCCGCGCAATCGGATCGGTAAATTCACTTGAAACCAGCTGCATCGCCTGAGTCGATGTCTGGCCGGCCAGCATCACCCGACTCATCATGGAATAGGCATCCGGCAACTGCGACCGCAGCTTCTCCAGTCGCCGTAGCCGAACATACAGCACCCGCAGAATCGGCAGCGCAAAACCGACAGCCGACAACAGCAGCGGAATCACCACAAACGAAGTCAGAAACGCCGCCGGGATCCCCAGCAGCAATGCAACCCCCACGGACTGCAGCAGCACCCCGTGAGCCCTCAGCGGCAGACCCGACTGATCCACCAGCAGTCGAAATCGACCCCACCAGCTGAGCGTCTCTTCACCCTCTTCAGCAGCCATAGGGGTCGCTGCGCTGAGGTTTCGAAAGAGCGTACCGCGAATCGTCGGGCTGGTGATGGTCTCCGATATCCGTCGGCGGATTCGTGTCGCGTCGCTCTGCTGAAAGTCACGCAGCAAGGCAACGGATGCGGCAACTGCCAGCAGAACAGCCGCAAAGGCAAGGATTGTTATCAGTGTCGTCATCCGACAGCTCCCTTTTGACAGTTTCGAGGCGGTTCACTGTCAGTCATCATCCGCGCCTCAAACAGGCTGGGTGAAAAACTGATCCCATAAGCCTCCAGCCGGCTCAGGCAATGCGGGCGAACGCCCGTCGAACAGAAATACCCCAGCGCCCTCCGCCGCGCATCAATTCCCGTCTGCTTAAACAGAAAAATGTCGTGCATCGATATCACTTCACCCTCCATCCCGGTGATCTCCGACACCGAAACCACCTTTCTCAATCCTCCCGACAGTCGCGCCACCTGCACCACCAGATTAATGGCCGAAGCGATCTGACGACGCACCACCCAGATCGGCATTTCATAGCCTGCCATCCCCACCATCACCTCCAGACGACTGGTGGCATCCCGCGCACTGTTGGCATGAATCGTTGTCAGACTGCCTTCATGACCCGTATTCATGGCCTGCAGCATGTCAATCGCCTCACCACCACGACATTCGCCCACAATGATCCGGTCGGGACGCATACGGAGAGCATTCCGCACAAGGTCCCGCTGAGTGATCTGGCCCTGACCTTCAATATTCGGTGGCCGTGTTTCCATACGGACAACATGCCGCTGCTGCAGCCGCAACTCAGCCGAATCTTCAATCGTGGCAATACGTTCCGTCGTCGGAATCGCCCCGGATAACACGTTCAGCAATGTCGTTTTTCCGGAACCTGTCCCCCCCGAAATCAACACACTCAGTCGCGATTCAATGCAGGCCGTCAGAAACGCCAGCATGTCACGTGTGAGCGAATGATTGGCCACCAGGCTGTCCGCCGTGAGCGGCCTTGTGCCGAAACGCCGGATCGACAGCAGCGGACCATCCAGAGCCAGCGGAGGAATAATCGCATTCACTCGACTGCCGTCCGGAAGACGCGCGTCCACCATCGGACTCGATTCATCCACCCGCCGACCCACCCGACCCACAATTCGCTGAATGATCTGCAGCAGATGCGCGTTGTTGTAAAACGCCAGCCCCTCCACATGCTCCAGCAGCCCACGCCGCTCTACATAAATGTCCGATGCCCCGTTCACCAGAATGTCCGAGATCTCGGGGTCCGACATGAGTGACTGCAGGGGCCCAAGTCCGAACGTCTCGTCCATCACTTCACTGATCAGCGCTTCACGATTCGCCTGACTCAGCAGCTCACTGGACTGATTGCACAACTGCTCTGCCGCCGCACGAACCTCCCTCCGCAACTCGTCGTCCTTCAGCGAACCCAGCGCAGAAAAATCCATCGCCGAAATCAGCTGCCGATGAAGCTTTGCCTTGATCCGGCGAAACTCATCAGCGCTGTCTGCCACACCGCCATTGCCCGACATCGACCAGATCACTTCTCACTCCCGCAATCAGAGATTCCTCAGCAGCGTCGCTGTGAATCTTTCGATCTGCTGTGCAATCGGAGAACGGGGAAAGCCCTTCACAAAGGGAATCCCGGTATTCGCCGACCGAATCACCACCCTGCGGTCCTCCGGCAAAAACACATCAATCGCCTGATTCAGCACAGTTTCCACCTGACGCTGAGACAACTGTTCCGCCTGACCCACGCGATGCGCAATCAGACGAATCGATGACTTCGGCACACCATGCGACTGGAAATACTCCAGCACCCGAATCACATTCCGCAACGAACAGAAATCCATCTCAAACACCAGCAGAATCACGTTCGACAGCTCCAGAGCCGCTACCTGCTCCTCATGCAGCGAAGACTGTATATCCAGCACCACATACGGATATACGACGCGAGCCAGGGCAATCACCGTCGACACCGCCCGCACCGTCACACTCGGCATCTCTTCATAACGCAGCGGGGCCGACAAAAGCAGCACACCACCATCCACAGGAGTCAGTGTTCGCGTCAGCAGCAGCTCATCCAGATCCGCAATGTTTCGCGCCAGGTCCGCAATACTGTGTTTGGGTTTCACATCCAGCAATGCAGCCAGATCACCCGTGGAAAGATTCAGGTCAACCAGGGCACACCGATTTCCAGCCGCCGCAATGCAAGCCGACAGATTCGCCGCAATCACCGAAGAACCGCCACCGGTGGATGGTGACAGCACGGATATCACCTTCCCTTTCGCCTCACCACGCGATCGCCGCAGCATCGCCTCCACTTCCGACTCCAGATCCTCCTCGTTCAAATACTCGTCCACACCACAGTTGTGCAGCAAATGCAGAATTCGCTTCGGATCCGGTGGTCCGATCACCACCAGCTTTGATTTGAACTGACCTTTCAGCTCCTGCAGACGAACCTCGAAATCCTCCTGCGGCTGCAGCACCACAATCAGCACATCAATACGCGATGGCCCCAGCTGCTTCTTCACCTCCAGCGTGTCCGCTGTCGACGCACTGCGGCAATCCCACGACCACGTCTGCAGAACAGCTTCTATCCGCGCCGTAACCGAACTGTCTGCACTCATCACCACCGCTCGCATTCTGTCCCCGTTCCTTCCACACGCTGTCTCGAATGTCCGCGCCAAATCCCCATGCTGATCCACCCGCCAGTTGCCGTCACGGCTCCCGCACCGGCCTCGCCGACTCCGCCAGATTCGCACTGTCGGCAGGACGCACAAGGACCAGACCCCCGGACGTCCCGCGCAACGTGCGGATGCGCACCTCAGGCCGCACCGTTTTCCGCGGCGCCCTTGCCGCCGTCGCCTCACGCAACTGCTGGTTCACCGCCTCCAGACCCTTCTGCAGCTCACGCACCTTCTGATTCATCTGCTGCTGCAGACTGGCCAGCAGTTCCTGCTTTTCCTTTTCCCGATCCGACTGCTCAGCCACAGGCAATTCGCCACGCAGACGCAGATCCGCCACCGTGATCGGAGCCGTCTCCGCAGGCTGACGGTCCGCCGGGTTCCGCAATGCCAGCTCCAGTGTGCCACCATTCTGCGCAAGACTCAGCTTTGAAGCCTGCTCCGGTGTCACCAGCAGAGTGACAGACTTCAGCTGTGTCGTTCGCGATGGTGGCACCTCCTCCGCATCCATCGACTGGTCCACCGCCAGAATCTCAACGCTCTGCAGCAGCGTCACTGTGGTCGTTCCCGGGGAATGAAACTGCACAGCCCCAACCGTCAACAGCACGTCCACACGATTCCCAGGCAGCACGAAACCCGCAACACCCGAAGCAATCGTCGGCGTGCGAATCGTGAAGGCCCGCATGCCCTCCGGCACCAGACTGGCAAGCCCAGGCACCGCATTCACCGGTGCCAGAAAACTCTGAAACACCGGCTGCCCCGCAATCAGCGGCACAACCGCCACCCGACCGATCGCACTCTCACGATCCAGCAGCGCATCGGCCGGAACACGACTCTTCGGCCAGCGACTCACAGTCAGATCCCGATCCGGTATCCGATCCCCCCGCGCCACATCGGCGGCCATTGTTACCACAGCCACAGTCGGTTCCGCAGGCTGCGGCTCCCACTGCCGCGCCAGCCTGTGAACGCCAATCGCCGCCGCGATCCCGGCCAGCAACGCCAATCCGGACAGAAGGAGTGTTTGTCGTCGCATATCAAACCTGCATTTCCAGAACCGTGCTGAGTTCCCCTGAGCCACACGTCACACAAAACCGAACCACAACGCCAATCACAAGCAGCACCGCAAAAGGAACCATACCCGGCCGCGACCGCTCCCCCAGCCACGCCGGAAGCCCTGTGGCCCCGACTGTGCGGCAAAGTGCACTTCGGAGAGGGCGAAGCTCCCGCTGAGCCGAATCCCTGCCACAAACACCGCACCATGCCGCGCCACCCCGCAAACACACTGGCGGAGTCTCATTAAACGGGCCAGCATGCGACGGCTCGGCAGGAGCCTCGCCCTCCCACGTCGTCACGCGCCTTCTCGACGGATTCCTGAGAACTTCAAGGCCGTTCGGCACAAGCCTCGGCGACCCAACCAGCCGACTGAAATCCAATCGCCGCTGCCAGAACGACAGAACGCCCAGCAGCAATCCCGCGATGACAAACACCCAGATCACATCCAACACTAATGTCCACGCACCAATCCCCGCCAACAGCTTCACGTCGCCAGCTCCCAGACCGCCCAGCAGAAATGGCACGATCAGCAACCCGATCGCCACAACAACAGCCGCTCCGCTGATCAGCAGCCCCGGCATACCCGACTCCACAGCATGGTGGATCACACCGGACAGGATCAAAGGAATGGTCACCAGATTATGCACTTTGCGCCACAGCACGTCCGTAACAACCGCGGTCAGCAACAGACACATCGGGAACACCAGCGCAGGCACCGAAAGATGCACCATCAGACAGGACCTCCGCATCGTCGAATCCACCTGAAGCTGATTCCGATCACCACATCACAAAGGTTGCCCGCAGCTCCGTCTGCAGGCAACACTACCCCGGCACGACATGCCCGGTGCGACTCCACACGTCACGGGGCCGGGGCCGGGAGCTGACCGGCCACCTGATTGAACAGCGCACTGATGCCACCTCCCACTGTCTGGATCGCCGCAAGTGCGACCAGAGCAATCAGCGCCACCAGCAGCCCATACTCAACCAGTGCTGCACCCTGTTCGTTCACCACCAGCTTTCGCAGGATCTTTTTCAGGCGTTTCATCTCTCTCACTCCTTTACTATCCCAAAAACACTCCGAAGCGATTCCCCATGGAATCTGGTCGAGGCGAACCCCGTTTCGGCCTCAACGTCGACAGCGACATCAGCGTCGATGTGCTGACGTTGTTCGATCCAATCCCCCCCGCAGACAGCGTACCGCTGCACATGGGCTCTTCCGCCCAGGAGCCTGACTTCCGGCAAGGAGTGCTGCCGGGAGCTCAGCCGCAGGACGGCAGTCCGCAGGCTACGCCCCAGCCAACACCCCTGCGACATCACTCCACCACGCGCGCACCTCCGGTGCCAAATCACAGCCGGGGGCTGCCGCCCAACCGCTCAGCCGCAGGACGGCAGTCCGCGGGATACAGCCCTCGCAAACGCCCGTGCAACAGCACTCCGCTGCGCGCGCACCTCCGGTGCCAAATCACAGCCGGGGGCTGCCGCCCAACCGCTCAGCCGCAGGACGGCAGTCCGCGGGATACAGCCCAGCAAACGCCCGTGCAACACCAC
>JBJTOM010000409.1:0-16445 GCA_046074585.1 Planctomycetota bacterium
GGGGGATTGGCATTCCCCGCACGCCTCCGCAACTTCCCACTTCTCACTTCGAAACGCAGTCCGGTCCCGGGGCCCCCGCTTCCTCACGGGCGCGGCTCGGTGATTGCGTTTTGGTGTGACATGGCGGGGCGCGGCTCGGCAGGAGCTTCGCCCGCCCGGCTGAGCCCTTTGCCGGAACGTGTTAATTTCCAGCTGTCTTCTGCGGATCACCGCATTGCAGCGAGGGACGCTCGAAGTCTCCGCCCAACTTTGTCAGAATACTGCGGTTCAGAGAATCCAAAGTGACTACGTCCACCGCCCCTCCGAAAACATCTTCCATGATCGACGAACAACTGCTCATTCGTGTCGGACACAGCCCGGACCCCGACGATGCCTTTATGTTCCACGCACTGGCGAATGATGCCTTTGACACGGGACGCTATCGGTTCGTGCACGAGCTGCAGGATATCGAAACGCTTAACCGCCGTGCCTTCCGCGGCGAACTGGAGCTTACGGCCGTGAGTATTCACGGTTACGCTTTCATCGACGACCAGTACGCTCTGTGCGCCTGCGGAGCCAGCATGGGTGACAATTACGGCCCGATGGTGGTCGCTCGCGGAGCGCTCAGCATTGCTGACCTGAAGGGACGCAAAATTGCCGTGCCCGGAACGCTCACCAGTGCTTTTCTGTCACTGAAGCTGCTTCTGGGTGACACTTTCGACTATGCAGTCGAACCCTTTGACGAGATTCTGAATCTGGTGGAACAGGGCAAGTATGACGCGGGTCTCATTATTCACGAAGGCCAGCTGACGTACGCCAGTCAGGGGCTCCAGCTGGTTGTGGACCTGGGCAAGTGGTGGTACGACGAGACCGGAGGTCTGCCGCTGCCTCTGGGGGGCAACGCGATTCGCCGAGATCTTGGTTCTCAGGCAATGCTGGAAGTGACAGCGCTGCTGAAGCGCAGCATCCAATATGGTCTGGACCATCGCGAAGCCGCACTGAAGCACGCGATGAAATACGGCCGGGATCTGGACGCGGCGAAAACCGACCGTTTTGTGGGGATGTATGTCAACGACTGGACACTGGATTTCGGTGCCCGTGGTCGCGAAGCCGTGCGGCTCCTTCTGCGGCGTGGTTACGAGCAGGGTGTGATTCCCCGACTGGTGATTCCGGAGTTTATCGGCTGACGGTTTTCAAGCTCGAAAATTCATCTGGCAATTGCCGACGGCATGTGTCATGATTCGGCCAAAACTGCCACGCAGGGACTGCGGGCAGATGTTTTGGCAGATCATTTGCTGTTTTTTGTGCTTTGGCACAAAGCGGCAATGCGGAGACAGGGATGTCGGAGACCAGATTTTTAGTGACCGGTGGCTGGCGGCTTGGCTGCGGCCTGACTGGCATTACGGACAGTCCTGAATGGCTCCGGCGGGCTGCGGCGTCGGCAATTCGCAGGTCCGTGCAGAATCTGCTCGATATTGCTCTGGCATCCGACTGCCACTTCATTCTTGTTGCCGGACGAATTGCACCTGCCGACAGCTTTGCTCATTCGGCTGCATGGCTGCGGGCGCGTGCGGATCTGTTTCTTCGCAGTGGGGTGCGTCTTGCGGTGACCGGGCATGATGTCGACGAACTGCGTCAGCTGGCCCCTCTGGACGTGGTGGCCCTGCAGTCCGACAGCGCGGTCTGGGTAACGAGCACGGCTTCGGGTGTCACGTTTTCAGCGATGCCGTCAGCGGGAGCCTGGCGGCTGGAATTCGGGTCTGCCGCGTGTGCAGCGTCGGCTGGTCTGTGCTGTCGGGTGCATGACTTGAGCCAGACCCCACAGGCACGATCAGCAGCCGACGGGCCGGTTTCAGCTGTCGCCGGCCTATTGAGCGTGCCTGCACTCCGGCCACAGCGACTTTCGGCTGAGGAATCGGCGTCCGGCAGTGGGTGTCTGGTTATCTCGGCGGATCTGTCTGCGGGCAGGCTATGGGCTGAGTACCGGGCGACGGAGTCGCTGGAGTTTCAGAGTCTTCGGGAGTATTGCGAGCCCGGCACGACACCTCCCGAACTGCTCCGTCGTCTGGCTGATCACAGTCGCCGGTTGCCTTCCGGCTGTTCCGTCCGGCTGTTGGATTGGCAGATTGATGGCCGGCTGCGGGTGTCGCTGTGGGATGACGGAGCATTACGGGAGCGGGATTTGCTGCAGGCACTTCGGGAGCTGCTCAATGCAGGCCATGCGGGTGTCTGGCCTTACCGTCTGCGGTTTGCGGATGGATTTCAAGTGGAGTTGTGTGCGGGGAGTTCGCGTTTGCTGGCGGGGATCAGTGGTCGCGGGCCGCTGGGTCTGGGACCGGAGAACGAGATCCCTGAGCTGCTGCATCAGCTGCAGCGCGTTGCCTGAGTCTGATTTGACAGAACCATGAGAATGGGGTTTTTCAATGTATCTGCAGGACATTCGGATTGACCAGATCCCAGGTGTGAACACAACAGCGGCTCAGTCGCTTTCGCGGGGACTTACTGTGCTCACGGGCGCTTCGTTGACACGGCTGCAGGAGTGGCTGCAGGGCACCGCAGACCTGCTCAGCTGTCTGCAGGCCGCTGAAGATCGCAGTCGCGCGACTGTGCTCCCGCTGCAGACTGCGGGGCGGCAGGAAGGGACTGCGGGTGAATTGCGTCTGTATTCACAGGCTCGCCAGTATCTGCTGCGGCGGTTGCCAGGTTCCGCCGCAGAACTGTTTCGCAGCGACCTGGCGGAGCCTGTGGAGACGGGGGCTCAAGTGGGCGGACTACTGCCGCGCTGGCTGTCAGCTGAGCAGCTGAGTCGGTTCAGCAGGGTGGAGGCGGTCGAAGTCGATGACCTGCGAATGCTGGCCCGGCTCGCTTCCGCCGGCGAATCCATCTGCGGGGCTGCCCGCGAAGTTGAACGGGCTCAGGCCGCACTGAACCAGGTGCTTGGCGACCGTGATGGCAATGGTCTGGAGGGCGGTGTGGTGCATCGCATCTCGGAACTGCGGCGGCAGCAGGGGGAACTGCATCGGAGAATTTCCACACTTCGGGAGGCCGGTGCTGCGGCAGCAAAGCGCACGGCAGAAATTCGTCAGCAACTGGCTGCCTGCGAAGCTCAGCTGACCGGCGTGGCGGAACGTTCTGCGAGGCTTGAGGCGGAGCGTCAGCAGCTGCAGCGAACGGCCACCATGAACGTGCCCGTTCCGTATGATCCTCCGACTGGAATGCTGGAGCGGTGGCAGGGCATGCGAGCGAAAGCAGCAGCGGATCTGGCATCGCTGCGTTCCGTCCGCGAAAGCTGCCTGCTGCTCAGCGGCAGTTCGCTGAACGCCATGCGGGAGTCGATTCTGCGGATGGAGGAACGCTTTCAGAGACTGGCGGACGCGGGGCACGCAGGCGGACTTCAGGAGACGGACATGGGGCTGGCAGGTTCCTCACTGCAGCAGGTTCGTCAGGAAGTGGCTTCCCTCAATCATCAGCTGGCGGACTACGAACAGCAGCTGGAAGAGCAACAGCCGGATGGGGCGCTGCCGCGGCTCATCGAACAGGCGCTGGAAGCCTTCGATGCGGTGCTCACGGAACTGGGCACCGCCACAACGCAGACATCGGATCAGCCCGGATCCCGGGTGACCGCGTCTGCGCTGGCCACGTCGCAACAGATGGAGCTGCTGGAGCTGCAGCGAAGCCGGCTGGCTGACGAGTCACTGCGTCTGCGGCAGCGAATCGCTGAACTCAGCGCGGCCCTTCAGTCACCGCCGCCCGTTGTGCTTCCCCCGCGCGCTCTGGAACAGCTGGATCTGCTGCAGGCAGAGTTTGCGGAACTGGATGCTGAGGTGTTGCGGCTGGAGCAGCAGCGACGACAGCTGGATGGGGCTGAGCGAAGACTTCGGGAGGCCATTGAGCAGCTGTCGGGGACTCGCGGGATAAGTGTGCTCGGAGTCGCGGGCGCTCTTCTGCAGCGACTCAGCGAGGGTGAATTTCGCAGTCTGCGGCTCGATGCCGGTGAACTGTGCGCCGTTGCGGACGGCGTTCCTGCAGCCCCGCCCGTCAGACTTGTCAGTCTTTCCCGACCGCAGCGGCTGCTGGCAGGTCTTGCCCTGCGACTGGCGCTCCTGAAGGTGTGCGGAGCCACTGATGGAATTGTGCCGCTGCTGCTCACCGACGAACTGCTGCGACAGGAACCGCGACTGGCCGAGAACCTGTTCGATGTGGTGTGTGAATCCGCAGAGCAGGGCCAGCAGGTGCTCTGGCTGATCGAGGATTCTCTGAGTAATGTCCTGCCGCCAGGTCAGCATTCCGAGATTCGCCGGCTGATTACGGCGATCGATGCTCGCGAACTGCCCCCACCTCCACCACGGCTCGTGCTGCATACGGTGGAAACCGTTGAACCGGAACCAGTCACAGCCATCCCCGTGATTGCTCAGCCCCCCACGAACGCGCCTGCCCCAATGGTGCCGATTCCGCTGCCGGTTCAGGACTCGCCCGCTGCTGGTCAGACCGCCCTCCGTGGCGGCGCGAACTGGCTGTTTTATCTTGAGCTGGATCACAGGGTGGAAGATCTGGCCGGGACGAGTCTGGGAGAACTGGAGGCGCTGCGGGCTGCCGGATTCACCCGTGTCTCTGATCTGCTGGACCGCACTGTTCCCGAACTGGAGGAGTCGATACGGCTGCGGGGCTATCTGGTGCCGGTGGAGCGTCTGCAGGCGCTTCGCGGGCAGGCTGAGCTGGCTGCTCGCGTGCCGATGCTTCGCCGTGGAGATGCTGCACTCCTGTTCGCTGCCGGAATCACGTCCGCTGATGAACTGAAAAAGCTCAGACCCGAAGCGGTCTATGAAAAGGTCACAGCCTTCCAGCGATCCGAAGCAGGAGTCCGGTGGCGTCGCAGTGGACGTCTGATTGACCGCCAGCAGGCACTCAACTGGGCCCGTTTCGGGCAGTTTTCACGCACCCCGGAAGAACTGCAGGCGACCCGAATGCTGCAGCGGCAGGCGGCGGCGCCCGCTGCGGGGGGTGTTCACCGAACGAGCGTTGGGGCCTCCCCAGGATCGCAGCTGCACGCCGCGGCGAACGCTGCTGCTGAGGATGCCGAAGAAACGCTGGCACAGGATTCAGCAGCGAACAACTCCAGTGGCAGTCGAGTCATCGTCACACGTCGCCGCAGGCAGCCGTCGACGGAGCCTGCGAATCGCGCCAAACGCGAGCGTCGAGTCGCTCGACGCGAACAACTGGCGGCCCAGCTGAAAGTGGATCCGCAGCCCGCTGCTGCGGATGACGGTCCGCCCGTGGAACGCATCGGCGGCATGCGGTTCTTTCTGAGCCGCACAAGTGACGTGGTTCAGGCACCGTCCATCGGTCCGAAGACGGCAGAAATTCTGCATGGAGCCGGTGTGCGGACAATTGAAGAGCTGCTGAATGTCCCGGCCGAACGCATCGCTGAAAAGCTCAACCAAAAACGACTCACCGCCGACGTGGTCCGACGCTGGCAGGTCCAGGCCCAGCTGGTGTGCCGCATCCCCGAACTTCGCGGACACGACGCTCAGATTCTGGCAGCCTGCGGAATCAGTACGCCGGAAGCACTCGCCAGCCGCACCCCGGCTGAGCTGCTGTCGGCGCTGGAACCGTTTCTGGAAACGGCGGAAGGTCGGCGAGTGCTGCGGAGTCAGGAAGGGCCTGATCTGCAGGAGGTGACCGAATGGATTCAGTGGGCCGCCAATGCGCGACCGCTGCGGGCCGCGTGAATGGTTCAGTCGAACCATTCGTCGGCCGGGTCAAATTCCGGAAGCACGACGATGAGCACTTTCATGCGACCGATGGCTCGATGCCGCACCAGGGGCGGGATGACAAACGCCTGCAGTGGCCGGACGGGAATGATTTCTGCGTCCAGTTCCAGCCGGGCGTCATCGCCACATTCGAGGATAACGTAGGTTTCTGTGAGCGATTTGTGGTAGTGACGCTGCGCGTTTTCACTGATTTCGGTGACATGCAGCGTCCCGGGAAACTCGGTGACGCCATGAAACGCCCGGCGCGCCGTGCCACAGGGGCAGGGCACGCCGGGGATCTGTGAGAAGTCTGCGGTCGTCCAGCGGCGAACGGTGTCGGGCGTGGACGGTGACGCAGCAGACATGGTGGGCTCCTGTGGGTGCCGGGAGTGACGGGCTATTTCTTTCGGGCGGCCGACCATTCGTCGAGCATGGCCTGGATGCGTGCGGGATTGAAGTCACCTGGCACATCAAAGTCCTGATTGGCCATGAGGTCCTTTGCGGTGAGTTCTTTGGAGGGGACGCCGTTTTCCGGGACGGACGCGTAGGCCGTCCAGGCGATGGCGTTGAGCATGAGTGTGCGGAAGTCCTGATTGCCCCAGTTCCAGTGCACGTGTCCGCCGGTGAATCCGAAACCGCGTCCGGCGTCCGGGCGAGTGACGGCCCAGGCGACGGTTTGCGATTCCTTGCGTTCGAGCACGGCAGCGCGAACGGCGGCGTTGTTGCTGTGGGGTCCGTCACCGCGAGCGAGGCTGCCGTCTTCGCGAACCAGCGTTCCGCTGGGTGGCAGGTCGGCGAGCACGGGAATGAGCCGGGAGTTTTCTGCGGCGAACCGCATGTGATAGTACCATTCGTCGTTGATGCTGAACGGGCGTACGCCGTTTGTGACGGGATGCGCGGGGAATTTGGCAAAGTTGCCGGTCCAGTGGGGGTTCACGGACCAGTCGGTTTCAAAGTAGCCGCCGATCCATTTGAGAAAGGCGTCGCCGGAGGCACCTTTGGGAACTTCGACCCCATAGTGAATGCAGACCATGCCGACGCCCCGTTTTTGAATGGCCTGGAGTCGGTCGAGGTGCTGATTAAAGGGATGTCCGCCACCGCCGTCGGCGTAGATCACGATCGAATCGACGTGGTCGAGGACGGATTCATCGGTGGGCCAGCCGTTGGTGTACACGGTGGCTTCGACGCCGATGTTGGCGGCGTTGAGTGCTTCAGCGAGGAGCATGCAGCCGGCGCGGTGTTCGTGGGCGCCGTAGCCGTGGCTTGGCCGACCGGCGATCAGAGCGACTTTTTTGGGAGCCGGCAGTTTCTTCAGACGCACGTTGCGGAACTGGACGGTCATGGGCGGACCGACGTGGGCCTGAAAGGCGAGCAGCCCGACCGCGCGGCGGTCCTGCAGATCGTTGTCGGTGACATCCACGGTTTTCAGATCGTTGATGAAGTGCTGGAAGCTGAACCCGTTGGCCACCACGCGGTACTTGTTCCAATCTTCTTTTTTGATGGCGTTCTGAATGGTGGCGGAGTCACCGACGGAACCGGTGACTTTGACTTCGAATTTGCCATCTGTGCGAAGCAGTTCGGTTGACTGGCCGCGCTGAGCCAGAATGCCGCGGAAGGCTTCTCCGTAGAGAATGCCGGAATAGGTGGTACCGGCTTCGAAGTCGGCCTGGTAACCGCCGATGCGCCATTTTCCGGGGAGCTCGAAGCTGCGGTACTGAATGCCTGAATTGCCGCCGACGATGCGGTATTCCAGTTCCAGTTCGAAGTTATCCACTTCGCCCCCCTTCCAGACGATGAAGGTATTGGCATCCAGTTTCACTTCGTTGCTGGTTTTTCCGGTGATGGCGCCGTCCTGAACGGACCAGACTCGCGGATCGCCGTCCCAGCCGTTGAGTGTTTTGCCGTCGAAGATCTGTTGCCAGTCATCTGCGCAGAGAGTTCTGCAGGCAACGAGGGCCAGTGCCAGTCCAAACATCAATTTCCCGGTTCGCATGGGTGCTCCGTGGGGGTAACGTGGTGAACGCGGTCGCGCGGACCGCATGATGGGAATGATTTCAGCCTTCAGTGGTGCGGCCGGCGCGGGTGGAACCTTCACCGGCGATGGATTCGCGCATGCGCGTATCGGCCTGAACGTTTTTGAGCTCGTAAAAATCGAGCAGTCCGAGCTGGCCGCTGGAGAATGCTTCGGCGACGGCGCGGGGCACTTCGGATTCGGCGAGCACCACGGCGGCGCGGTTCTGCTGGATGCGGGCGATCATTTCCTGCTCGCGGGCGCGAGCGGCCGCGCGGCGCTGCTCGGCCTTCGCCTGAGCCACTCGCATTTCAGCCTCGGCACGGTCTGCGGTGAGCCGTGCGTCAATGTTTTCACCTACGTCAATGTCAGCAATGTCAATCGAAACGATTTCGTAAGCCGTCTGCGCCTCAAGACCCTGTTCAAGGACTGTTTTGGAAATGGAGTCGGGGTTTTCGAGAACCAGCTTATAGGAAGATGTTGAGCCGATGGCCTGAACAATGCCCTGGCCGACGCGAGCGATCACGGTTTCTTCTGTGGCCCCGCCAATCAACTGTTTGATGTTCGTCCGCACCGTGACGCGGGCACGCACGCGGAGTTCAATGCCGTCCGCTGCCACCGCGGACAAAGTGCCCGTGTTCCGCCGCGGATCAGGACAGTCAATCACCTTTGGGTTGACGCTGGTGGCCACCGCTTCAAGAATGTCGCGGCCGGCAAGGTCGATGGCCTGGGCTGTGTTCCAGTCCAGTTCAATCGAAGCTTTGTCGGCGGCAATCAGGGCCTTGATCACTTTCTGCACGTCGCCACCGGCCAGCACATGCGACTCCATCGCTCGGGTCGGCAGGGAATATTTTTCCAGCAGCCCGGCCTGCACGGCCATCATGCGACTGCGTACGATCACCGACGGGTTGACTCGCTTCAGACGCATGAGCACCATCGTCCACAAACCGATTCCCGCGCGCGTGGCCAGACTTTGCAGCCACAGACTGGCGAACTGGATACAGACGACAGCGACCACCAGCAGAACCACCATGAAGAAAATCAAGAGGTACCACTGGGTGGGAGTCAGCGCAAGGACCAGCGGGAATTGCATGGAACGCTCCTGTGTGATCGCAGAATGACGCGGTGATGCAACGGTTTATCCGGGGGGCAGGTCGAAGTCAAGCGGCTGAGCATTTTCGGTGGGGGAGGGGCGGGCGACTTCTGCGGGTGGGGCTGCCGGGGAATCGGGGGCCGTTTCCAGCTCTTCCGGTCGCAGAGGGCGAATCACCACACGATTGGAGACTGTGCCGATCACAATCACCGGAGTGCCAGGTTCGACCAGCATGCCCTGCGATTCGGCGTGCAGACGCTGGCCGTCGACGACCACCAGCCCGCCGGGGGTCATCAGGTTGGCCGCTTTGCCGACCTTGCCAATCAACGACAGCTCTTCAGGGCGGACCAGCGGTTCAGGGGCTGGCGGCTGCAGCACCAGTCGATTGCCGGCAGAGGTTTTGTGCAGCACCAGAAACGCAGCCGCCAGACTGGAGGGAATGCCAAAAATCAACGCTATCACGTAGGTCCGGAAAAACGTGGGATCTGTCCCCCACCACGCCTGGACGGCCGACCAGAAGGACACCACCAGCGAAATCACCGCCAGCACCAGAATCATGCCCAGACTGGGGATAAAAAATTCCAGCCCCAGCAGAAACAGGCCAACAAGCAGCAGCAGAGTTGCCAGGATGCCAGCGTCAGGCATGGGAGGCTCCAGGGACAAGGCGGTCGGACCGCTGGCATGATAACCGGGCAAGGACTGGATTTCGAGCAGTCGTCAGCGGGATTTTGGTTGCGGACGTTCCGGGAGCCGATAGAAGAGCGCCACGGGCACCAGCATCGCAGCGAGTGTCAGAAACATCACCCACTGCAGTCGCAGGTCACCATTGTTGCCACCGACCGCTCGCAGCACACCGCCCACTCCCCACGACCACACGGCCGAGCACAGAATCCCGATCCAGGTGGCCAGGTTCTGCACGCCCAGCAGGCGTCCCTTGATTTCCGCAGGCGGCGCCTGTTGCAGATAGACCTGCACAGGGACAACAAAAATCCCCGCCGCAAATCCCAGCAGTACCATGCTGCCCCGCAGACTCCATTCCAGTCCGTCGGCCGACAGCAACCGCCGCAGAATGCTCTCTGCACTGGCTTCCACGCCCGAACTTGCCGGACGCCCCAGCAGCCCCGAACCCAGCATCGCGACCAGTGACATGGAAACCACCAGCAGCCACGCTCCTGCAGTCGTCCAGCCCCCGCCACTGCCGGGACGGCCCAGAAAACCCGCCACGACGCAGCCCCCCGCAATGCCAATTCCCATGCCCGCCGCAAGCAGACTGGAACGTGTGCTGCTCAGCAGCAACGTCTGCTCACCCAGCGTCGTGACGGCCATCTGGGTCACTCCGCCAAGAAACCAGAACAGTGCCGAAACCGCAATCGCAGCCCGCAAATCCCGACTGGACCACAAAACCTCCGCCACAGAACCCGGCACGAAGATGTTCTCCGGGCGAAATCTGAGCGTTGGTTCGGCCGCAGGTACCGGGGGTATCAACGCTGCTGTGAGTGTTCCCAGCACTGCCGGAATGGTCGCCAGCAGACTGCCAATCCACAGCCGTTCACCAATCTCATCCAGCGCAATCCCAGCGGCCACCATGCCGAAAATAATTGCCAGAAAGGTCGTCATCTGCACGGCCCCATTCACCGGCCGCAGCTGGTCCTCGCGAAACAACTCCGGTAAAATGCCGTACTTCGACGGGCTGAAAATGGCGCTGTGAGTGCCCATCAGTCCCAGCATCGCGACCAATGCTGACAGTTGCACAACCGCCGACAGGCCAGGCACCAGCAGCACCACAAGGCCCACCGATACGATGCCGATTTCCGCCACTTTGCAGCTGACGATCACCGTGCGTTTGGAACAGCGGTCGCTGAGAAATCCACCGATTCCTGAGAACAACACGAAGGGCAGCGCGAACGCTGCCATGGCAAGCTCCTTCCATGGCAGACCGTTTGGGCTGGTGGCAGGAGCCGTGGACGCCTGGCTGACCTGTTCTGCCGGGGCCATCTGTTCGGCCTGACCCATTTGTTCTGCCGCCCCGGCGTCTGCAGCCTGGCCTGACTGCAGCCCGGAATTCAGCTTCGGCCCCGTCGCCACCACGGAAGCGCCGACACACACCAGCAACACCAGTTGCTTGAAGTAGTTGTCGTTGAAGGCACCCAGAAACTGTGCGGTGAGGAAGCTGAAGAAGGCCCTGCCGCCAACACCATGTTCGGGGGGGACGGAAAATGCCATGGAATGCTCTTTGACCCTGGCCATCCGGTATCAGCCTGAAGTCTCAGGCGTTTTCAAAGCCGCCGACTGGATTTGAACCAGCGACCTACGCTTTACGAAAGCGTCGCTCTACCAGCTGAGCTACGGCGGCATGTGGAAAATGCTAGCATGAATTTTTTGTCGGGACAAGCGGAGATTGGTCTTCGTCCACCACATCCGGGAGAACGGCCGTCAGGGTCCAGAACAGGCGTCCGTCCGGGGTACAGGTGAGCACACCTGTGGAAAAATGGGAACTCCCGCAGAATTGCACGCGTAACAGCACTCGTGTGCATGGGACAGCTGAGCCCGCGGCCGCTGCCTGCGAATCGTCCCTCGGGACGAGCTCCTGCCAGTCCCCGCCGTCGACCTGCTCCACTCGCCCCCTGCCGCCACTCACCGGACCCTCATAGTCCAGGTACACAAGGCGATGATCCGGGAGTGCCTGGGCGGCGATGGGTTCGTTGCAGCAGGGGCGGCGCAGGAGTCTCCAGGTGGTGGCCGCGGGGATGCCAGGCCGCGCGAGCAGCAGATCCCAGTGGAGCCAGGGGAAATCGTGTCGCAGGATCACCCAGCGTTGCTGGTTCGGGGCGGTTGTTTCGAGTGAGCACGCGGTGTTCATCGCGCCGCGGTCTGAGGGGAATGGTCTGCCGGGGCTGTGAGTGGTCGGCAGGTTCGCCGGCCGTCCACAAGCACGTCGCCCCGGGCAAGGCGGCGCAGAGCTTCCGGGTAGGCTTCACATTCCTGCTGAAACACGAGTGCTGCGAGCTGATCCGGAGTGCATCGATCGGGCACTTCGACCACTCTTTGAAGAATCACAGCGCCATGATCATATTCGTTGTCCGCGAAATGCACCGTACAGCCACTCACCTTCACCCCCCGCGCGATGGCCGCTTCGTGCACGTGATGACCATACATGCCCTGACCACAGAAGGCCGGGATCAGCGACGGGTGAATGTTGAGCACGCGGTATTGAAAGTCGTCCGGGATGTGGAGCAGGCTGAGAAATCCGGCGAGCGTGACGAGGTCGCAGCCGGATTGTCTGAGCTGCCTGAAGATGGCTGCGCTGAAGGCATCGACATCGCTGAAATCCCGGGGCCGGATGACACTGACCGGCAATCCGGCTGCCTGGGCCCGCTCGACGCCCCGACAGGATCGCTGGCTGGCAATCACCTGCACCACCTCAGCCTCCAGACGTCCCTGTCGGATGTGTTCGAGGAAATTGAGCAGTGTGGTGCCGCCGCCACTGATGAGTACTGCCAGGCGGAGCGGTCGGCCGGAGATGGCGGGGAATGGCAGCTGCGGCGGACCAGCCGGTTCAGCGAGCGGCATGCGGTGGGGCTTTCAGGGAATTGAGCGGGGAGCGTCCGGGGAGAAGGCAGGAGTGTGCGCGAAGTCGGGCGACTCTTCCACCAATTTCCGAATTCTCTCGCGACGACGACGATCCCGCTGCACCCGGCCGAAGACCGCCATCGCGATCACAATCGCCAGCACGCACAAGCCGAGCACTACGGAATCGCTGAGGCGCCGTGGATCGTTGGCCCGCGCGGTGGCCACGATGGGCGCGTCTGTGGGAATTTTTCCTTCCCGCACCAGATTGAGCACGTGCTGGGGAGACGGTTGCCAGTCGATCCGGCCAGCCAGCACCAGCGGAGCCTGGCGAGTTTCTGACTGACCACGATAAACGTACATCCGATAAAAGCAGCCGGTCACCGTGATGGAATCAATCAGATCTGCAGCGACCGGGAAATCGCGAGGCAGCGAAGGAGTGACTACAACCGTGGGAATGTGCTGGCTGTCGCGAGTGTACAGCCAGAGCTCGTGCAGTGGCTGGCCGTTGAACAGGGTGGGATCGGCCGGGTGTGCGAGCACGCGACGAACATAGCCACGCAGCGTCACCAGCTGGCCCTGCCAGAGATCCGGATTCTGAAACAGATCTACAAACAGCGGGAAGGCTGCCGGGTCGCGTCTGGCTGCCGTGTAGCGCGATTCGCGGAGGGCCAGCTGGCGCTCCAGCCGACGCACCTGAGAATCATAGCCGGGACGGCCTTTGGCATCGGATCGGGCAAGCGTTCCCTGTTTGAGCTGCTGATCGAGCTGTGCGCGGTCCGTTGCCGCCTTCAGACGCACGTCGGAAAGCAGCTGGTCGATCCGCCGCTGTTGTCCAGCGAGCGCCAGCTTTTGCTGCAGTGGGCCGCTGGTGAGCTGCAGCTGACGCAGGGTTTCATAATACAGCCAGCTTTCGTCGGCGGCGACCCGGCGACGATTGGCCACGTGCTCACGAATCCAGCGCGTCCATGGCTGCGGAGACAGTACCCGCACAAGCTCCGTGAAAATCAATGGCTGACGCCCCCAGAGCTTGACAAACCAGCCCTTGATCATCACCGGCATCTGTGTCCCGGGTTCGACCGGCCAGGCATTGGACGGTTCCGACAATCCAGTCGGGTCGATAAACCGCAGGGCGTCCACAATCGCCAGCGGTTCGCGGCCGGTGAGTGTTTTGAGCGTTCCTCGCTGCACTCGAAAGCGACTGTCTTCGTCTTCGAGCCCCCCGGTGGCTGCGATGTCGAGCGGCCCGGAGGGACTGAAGATGCCGTAAAGCACCACCGGTCGCCCGACAAAGTCCCCCGGATGCACCCGCATGTCCTGCTGCAGACTGTAGGTGATCGGACCGGCCGGAATACCGCCAGGGGGACCTGCCCCCTCGAACACTCCGCCCGCGGAAAGCGGGTCCGGCGTCCCCGGCCCCCCCAGATCCAGTCGCAGCACTCCCGCAGCAAACGCCTGACGACGCACACCCTCAAACCGATAAAACGCCGTCTCCCACGCTGTGGTCGGGTTGAAGCCTTCAGGGAGCGATGCAGGGATGAGATTGCGGCGATTCAACGCCGCACGGATAAATTCACCATACATCCCCTGCTCGGAGTCCGTCATACTGGGCTGGCCGTGAGCAAACACCCAGGACTGGCCGGTGGCGAGGTCGGCCGCAGAGATTCGCTGGACCTGCCAGTCGATGCCGAAATCACTGGAATCCGGCAGCGGCCGGTCCGCAGACGACGTGTCCCGAGGATCCGCGGGAAACGGACGCACACGGTCATCCAGGGCCGGCCGGTCCTGTTCGTCGACCGGTGGGAGCGGGTCCCCGGGGGCCGTCTGATCCACGGGGCTGTTGAATTTTGGGGGCAGGCGGTCTGAAGAACGCCGATCCGGCAGCCGCGGAAAATCGGGGTCGGACTGAGCCATCACGGGGGCGTGGAACGCCGAAAGTGCCAGGCACATAAACACCGCGGAGATGATATTCGGCAGTCTGCTATGCGTCGGCCTGGTACACAGGCGGAAAAATCCGGCAGACATGATCTGAATGCAGTGTTTCAACAACAACGCCCTACCCTCCGTTTCCGCAGTCTGCGTGACCTCCGCAGTTTAGACTTCCTGCGCAGCCACGCAACCCCAGGTTTGCCCCGCCCCTGGATGCTGAAATGAACTGAACAGCAGGTATGCCGGCTGTCGTCGTCCAGACACCGTCGGATCGCAGCACCGCGTGCGGGGGATGTCAGTCCCCAGGTGACGTTGCAAGTCCGCGTGGCAAGCGATCCAGTGGGACCAAACGAGGGCTGCACCGGCCGATTGGCATCGGCCACACGCGATCGCCATCTTTTGTGGCGTGATCGGGGCGAGGCTCCTGAGGAGCTGCCGAATGCTGGCCCGTGGAGTGAACGTTTACGTGTGGACAGCAGCGAAAGCCCGCATCGAACGACCAGGGATCAGGAGGCGTGTTTGCAGATGCGTTGCGTCGGACCGCACGGAATGAAATGGACTGAACCATGGCCTCAAAGTCTTCTGCGTCTTCGCTGAAACACGACGCTTGCGTACGGCGAATTCCCTCGCTATAACCAGCAGCCTGCCACCTTTCGTCTGGCTGTGCCTTTCGGTGTGATGTTCACATCTCAATGGCCTGGTTTTACAAGGAAAACGCCCGGTTGTTTTCCGGTGAGTTTCGCACGATTCCGAATCACGTTCGCTTGATTGAGCCCCCTGTGAGCGACATGGCCTGCGTTCGCTTCGGGGGGGATTCATTTTTGGCTGGGTTTGCAGCGCGCTCAACGGATTCGTGGTGGTTCCTGAGCTGCTGATGCGTCACCTCTCCACAAGTCCGCGGGGAGCGCGCTGATTGCAGCCACGCAAGGGCGCGTACCACACGTCGTTCGCCAGCCTGATCTGCCAGCGGATCAGGAAATCTGCTGCAACTCTTCAAGCTGCTTTTGCACTGAGGTCCGTCCGAAATGAGTCTGCGTCAACTCTGGAATCGCCTGCGTTTGAACTTCAAGGACAACGCTGCACATTGCAGACGAAATCGCAGTCGCTATTCCACTCATGGATTCAGGTACAAAACCACCACAGATGTCGGACTGCATCCACAGTCGCTGGAACGGCGATTGATGCTCACCAGCAATCTCACTGAAATTCGGCATGACGATTTCCTGAGCCTCACAGCCGAGGATGTGCTCGAGATCGAGATTGGCGGTGCCGTCCCGGGCAATCCGGAAGGTGGCAGCAACATTGATGGCTATGACCAGATCAATATCACAGGCTCGGTCCCGGTGCATCTGGACGGCCTGCTCGATGTGCGACTCGTCAACGATTATGTCCCCGACATAGGCACATCATTTCAGTTTCTCAACATTTCTTCCTCAGCTTCAATTTCGAACGCATTTTCCAGTGCTTTCGGCCTCTACGCATTCCCCGGTAACGACCGATACTTTGATGTCGTGGCAGTCAATGGCGGACTTTGTCTTGAAGTGAAGGCACTTCCGGGCGGTCTGCGTTTCTCGCCGCCGAATTCGCAGCGCGACGCCTTTGGACGATTTCTCGGTACTTACTTCGACGACACGACGACAGCTTTCAGCTGCAGCGGCAGTGTCTCTGTGGCCGGATTTGCTACGTTCTCCGGGACACTGGCGTTTGCACAAAGTGCTGGCGAAACGCGAGTGGTGGGCTCCGGGATCAATGTCAGACTGGAGCAGGACACTGCTGGAGTTGAGATCACCGATGCTGCTTTCGGTCTGGTGCTCACTCACAGCAATACCTACGCGATTGAAGCAACCGGCACCGCAGCCCTGACCGGGCTGGCCGGCTTTTCGCTGTCGGGGACACTGTTCGCGGAACGCAGCACCCTTTCGGAAGACGTTCATCGCCAGGTCACCGTTGACGGCCAGTCCATCTCCATCGATGTACCGGCCCACGCCCGACGATTCGCCGGCGATAATCTCGAACTGAACATTGCTGGTTTCGCCAATCTCGAAGGAGATTTTGCTTTCGATGTCTCGGGCACCAGTGTGACAGCTGTGGCTACCGCACTGACAGCTCAAATGCA
>JBJTOM010000410.1:0-3085 GCA_046074585.1 Planctomycetota bacterium
AGCACGGGACGCAGACCGGGCGGCAGTCCCAGTGCTTCCGGCGTCGCCGAGCCGCTCGCCAGCCGCCAGGCCAGCTGCCGGGCCCAGGTGGTCTTGCCGGCTCCCGGTTCCCCCAGCACCACCACGCCCCGCTTTGCCTGCTGCTGACACTGCTGGAACATCCATTCCGGGCCCTTCTCCGCAAGGTCCTGCTCAACGGTCATTTCTGATTCAGCAGGATCGAGTTCCTTTGACGCGGCCGGCCCGTTGCCGTTCCCCTTCGGCAATCGCTCCGGTTCGTCCTCCGACCGCTGACGCGTGAAACGCACCATCCGCAGCGGGATGTAGACGTCATCAATCGGCAGATCCACTTGAAACGACCGCCCCATCCCGAGCAGCTGAATGCCGCGGGTGTCTTCGGCGAGGCGGCGGAGATAGTGGAGGATGGCATGAGGGTGCGTTTGAGCCCGTAACAGCCCCGGTGTCTCACCGGCTGTCTCGCGGAACCGAATGAACCTGGAAGGTGGCAACGTGGTCCAGCCCTCCTCCGTATCACCGGGATCAAAATTCAACGTTTGATGTTCAAATCCTTCCGCTGAAATTCGAATCAACCTCACGGAATTGAGCCATCCCGAGCCGGCGTAGGACGCGCCGCCGTTGAGGTGATACGCGCTCATTCGAAGGTGATTCGGCTGGCGAAAACTGCTGTGCGTATGTCCGGTCAGGATCAGGTTGCTGCGAGTGACAAGGAGTTCTTCCGAGCTGGGGCGCTGTCCGGAACCATCTGACCGCGGATACTCATGCAGATCCGCCTCCTGCCACCACGGAAACGGATGATGGCAGATGGCGACCACTGGAGGGTTGTCTGATGTCTGCCGTGCCACGGTGGGGAGCCCGTCAATCAAAAGATCCAGCTGCGGCTGCCCTACCCAGAGCTTCCCGCGATCGCTGTCACCCCGACAATACCAGGACGTATTCAGGGCCAGCAGTTTAAGGCCCTGGAGTTCTGTAGCACCCACCAGCCAGGAGTCCTCGTTATTGAACCGCCAGGCACGAAACTTTGCAGTATTCCGGCAATAGTTTGTAAAGGCTTTGAACGGTTCGATGTACAGCGGAGGGACAGGAGGCCGCAGAGAATCGTCTGCTTCGAGGGCATCCTGCGGGACGGCAATGCCGCGCGTCGCAAGCCGATTAATGTCATGATTACCCGGACAGACGACGACATTGTCCGGCGCGACTTCGATTGTCTGCAGCAGTTGGCTGAGCCATTCGTGGGCCTGGGCATAGTCCGCGTCAACGCCTTTCCAGCCGATGTCGCCGCTGATCACGACCAGCGTGGGCTTCCATGCGGGTTCTTTCTGTGCCAGTTGCTGCAGGGCAGTGACCAGCGAATTCAGACACCGCCTGCGCCGCGCCAGTTCGTCCTCTGTCGAGCTCCAGCCGAAATGCAGATCAGTCAGATGCAGGATCACCGGGCTCATAACTTTTCTCGCAGCAAGCTCCCCCTGATCCCCCCTCTCCCCTCTCCCCTTCGAGGGGAGAGGGGTCGGGGGTGAGGGGTCAACCACCAGCCACTCACAGTCCACTGGCAACTGTCACCAGAGGATTGACAGCCTCCGCACGCAGTGTGGCGCTGTGGTGCGGGGGGGCCAGGATCTTGCGGGGTTTGACGGGGGGGGTAGTGTTTGGGCGTTTCTGGGAGGGATTTTCGCCCCTTCACCCCCAGTCGCTCTCCCCTTCCAGGGAAGAGGGGAGCCAGGGGTGGATGGCGTCGGCGAGGAGTTCTTCGTCGAGGATTTCGTGGGCGAGGAGGTGGTCGGCGATGGCGCCGATGGCGGACCAGTGATAGTCGTTGGAGAAGGCTTCGTGGAGTTCGATGGTGATGAGTTCGGCGCGAGCGAGTCGTTTTTGGGGGTCGCGGATGGGCTGGAGCGCTGCGAGGGCATCGCGCCAGTCCTGTTGCCATTCGGCGACGACGCCGGGATGGAAGCGTCGACCGGTATGGATCATTTCGGCGACGGGACCAGCGAGTGCGACCCAGCAGAGTTTTTGGGCGAGCACGGGGGGAGGGAACCGGCGGCGGTTCCAGAGGATTGTGGTGTCACCGAACCGTCGGGGTCCATCGTCGTTGTCGGGGGCGATGGACACGGACTGGACGCGGGCACCGATGAAGATGGCTGCCCACGCATGTCCGGCTTCATGCCATGCGGTGACTTCGTCGGAGTCGTCCATGGTCGACGATTACTCGGCCGTCTTCGGGGGCACGGAATCGCTGCTTTTGGATTCGTCTTTTTCGGCGTCAGCAGCGGGTGAGGTTTTGGATTTGGCGTCTTCCGTTTTGGGGCTGCGGCTGGAGCGGGAGCTTTTCTTGCGGATGACCGGTGGGAGTTCGTCCGTCTCGGGGATGAACTTCATGGAGACGGAGTTGACGCAGTGTCGGGTATTTTTTTCGGTGAAGCCTTCGCCGAAGAAGACGTGTCCGAGGTGTCCGCCGCAGTTTTTGCAGGTGATTTCGACACGGTAGCCGTCGGCATCTCTGGTCTGTCGGACGGCGCCTTCGATTTCGTCATCGAAGCTGGGCCAGCCGCAGTGGCTGGGGAATTTATCCTTGGCTTTGTAGAGCGGGGCATTGCAGCGGCGGCAGATGTAGGTGCCGGGATCCTTAAGATCGGTGTATTCACCGGTGAAGGCGCGTTCGGTGCCTTTCTGGACGATGACCCAGGATTCAAATTCGCTGAGGGTGTTGTACTGGGACGGAGCGTCTTCGGACTTGTCTTTCACAGACTTTACCTTTGCCTGTTTTTTGGTGGACTTTTCCGTTGACTTTGGCGGCGTCTGGGCGGGCGTGGGTTCCGGAGTTTTTTCGTCGGCTGCTGCGACGGTGGCGGCCGGCAGCAGGGGCGCGGCCGCGTATTCACAACCACTGATGAGGAGAGCGAGACCGGTCAGCGCGAGCGGCAGTCGGAGCATGGATACCTCCTGGGGAGTCGCAGAGGAACGGGTGCAACGAAGTTCTAGGCCACGGGAAACCGCAGGGCAAAACTTTCCTCGCAGGCGTAACTAAGCGCCGACTGCGTTGACCGCGCGCGAGAGCAGCACGGTCAGC
>JBJTOM010000411.1:0-5200 GCA_046074585.1 Planctomycetota bacterium
CGAGACCTTTCAGGACATTCACGAACTCAAAACACTCCTCGTCGCTCAGCCCCGACAGCTCGCCCGCAACCTCCTGCAGCAGCTCATTCTCTACGCCACCGGCACACCAGTCGGCCTGGCTGACCGACTGGAAGTCGAGTCCATTCTCGATTCTGCCGCTCCCAACGGTTTTCTGGCGGGGGATCTGCTGCACGCGGTCATTCAAAGCCGCATGTTTCTGGGACGCAGCGAATGACCGTGGCTGCAGACGCAACGCGACCTGACCGGCACAAAACAGTCTGACTGGAACCCAACCCTGATGCTGAACTCACTTCCACGTCGTCTCTGGCGTTTCCCTGCCAATCGTCGGCGCGTCCTCCGGGGGCTGGGCGTCGCCCTCACCCTGCCCCTGCTCGATTGCCACCGCATTTCTGCTGCAGACCGCAATCCTCCTCTGCCACGCCGGATGCTGTTGATTTCCAACAACCTCGGCGTGCTTCCCGGGAACTTTTTTCCCGCCGACAGCGGCGCTGCTTACAGTCCCTCCCTGTATCTCCGGGAGCTCGCCGAATTCCGCAGTCAGTTCACTGTGTTCAGCGGACTCTCACACCCGGCGGTGACAGGCGGACACAGCACCGAAAACTGCTTTCTCACCGCTGCCCGCGACCCGACTCGCAGCGGTTTTCGCAACACCATCTCGCTCGATCAGTTCGCCGTCGAATCGCTCGGACGCCAAACCCGCTTTCCCACACTCAATCTGGGTGTCAATATCGATAAGGCCAATCGCAGCCTGTCATGGACGCGTGATGGCGCACTGCTCCCTGCCGAAGACAGCCCCGCAAAACTCTATCAACGCATGTTTCTGCAGGGCGATGCTCAGCAGCTGGCATTTCGCCTGAAAAGCCTCGAAGAACGTGCCAGCATTCTCGATGTGCTCCGCGACGACGTCACGCGATTCCAGACCGGCCTTGGCACCGCTGACCGCGCCCGACTCGATCAATACCTCACATCCGTCCGCGAACTCGAACACAACCTCGCCACAACCGAAGAATGGGAACAAAAGCCCAAACCCGCCACCACCTTGCAGCCCCCCACCGATGTCCCGGACCCAGCCCTGTTCTTTGCAAAAATTCGCCTGATGCTCCAGATGGCTCGACTCGCCTTTGACTCCGATTCCACCCGGATCGTCACACTCATGATCGATGGCTTTGCCACTCCTGTCCTGCAGATTGACGATCAGCACCGCACCCAGGAAGGGTACCACGGACTCAGCCATCACGGCCAGTCCCCGCAAAAGCTGAAAGAGCTTGAACAGGTCGATCTCCGGCAGATGCAGGAACTGCGACAGCTCTTCAGCGAACTCGCAGCCACCTCAGCAGGCGACAATCAGAACCTGCTCGATCGCACCATGATCCTCTTCGGCAGCAATATGGGCGATGCCAATGTCCACAGCTGCACCAACCTCCCCATTCTCCTCGCCGGCGGTCAACTCCGACACGGACACCATCTGGTCTTCGACGGACTCCGCAATACACCCCTCTGCAACCTCTTCGTCACCATGCTGCTGCACCTGGGCGTGGAACAGCACCAGTTTGCCTCCAGCAGCGGCATCATCTCAGAACTGTTTCCGCCCAACGCCCCCAACTGACAGCACCGGGTTCACCAGCCAGCCTCGCACCTCCGCCGCAGCCACGTGCAACCCCCGCTCACGACGCCCAGCCTGGTTTTGGCTGCGCATGCGCGGTTTTCGCTGTGGCCACCTGCAACGCTGTAATCTCGTCCAGAATCTGCCGCGTACGCGCCTTGTCAATCGACGCTTCGATCTGCAGTCGATAACACGCGGAACCACCGGGCGAGAGCACCGGCAAACGGCCCTCCTGACGCTCAATCGATCGAGGATTCGGAAAGGTGCTGCCAGGTTCCAGCCCCGTCACATAACCATCCTCCGTGGCCGCCGTGTTTTTCCAGAGTGTGAACCACGGCAGTGTTGCCGCATCGTAGCGAACAACGAATGCCAGATGTTCCGTCGGATCCGCCAGAGCACTCACAGCCCAGCCGGCAGCATCGACGGCCGGCTGCGCGAAATACACCTGTTCAGCAAAACCCGTTTCCGGAGCACCATACAGATTCCACATGCTCATGCCCTCCGCTGCCCGCGCATTCCTCGGAGCCAGCTCGCGCACGGCTGTGTGCAGCACCGAACCGGCCCCCAGAAACGGTTCCCCCACATTGCAGTGATAAAGAATCTCCGTTTCCGCAGCGGAGGCCGAAAGATTGGTGACCGTATCCGTGATCTCGAAGACCCCGGAATCCCGCCGCGTACGCAGCGTGGATTCAAGCCGCAGCCAGCCCCCGAACAGACAGCCTTCATCCACAATTCCCGTCACCACCAGCTCGTCACCCTCAATCGTCGCCGTCACTCGATGCGCCGGAAGATTGGCGATCCGACCATGCAGCGGCAGAAAGGGCTCCGCAACCACGTCGCCCGCTGCATTGCGAATACAATCCTTCGACGGTGCCCCGTGCCAGCCCAGACCACAGCGAACGATCAGCTCGTTGAATCCGTCCACCCAGCCAATCCCACCCAGACGCATCGGATCCACAAACGCCGGATGCACAGGTCGTTGAACCGGAGAATTCCACTGCAGCGGTACACCGTCCAGCTCCCCCTTCCAGATGCCCATGCCGCGGGTCGGCAGAAGCTGCAGACGCAGTCGACCATTGTCAACAGTGACCACATCTACGCCCTCAGACAATCCACCATACAAACGACGCATGCTGATGCCCAGACGACCATCTGAGGAACGCAGCGGCGCTGTGGTGTTGTGGAGCCCCGCATCAACATGAATCAGTTCAGTCCGCACAGAATACCTCACTTCACCGGCCGAATATGCGCAAAACGTCTGGCGAACGCGTCGGCCTGCTGACGCGTGGTCACCCACAGAAACAATCGCCCGGCCTCATCAGCCCGGACGTCAAAACCCAGTTCAAACTTTTCGCCCACTGTACGCAGCATCGCGAAGGGCGATAACTTGCCGCTGCGGGACCATGTGAGTTCATCCAGAGATCGCCCTGCGGCAGCCAGTGACTTGGCTGAGCTGTATGCAGGAATCTCCAGCTTCCCCGAAACCGCGTCCACCACACTCGACAAATCAGCATCCTCGATGCTGAACGGAATTGATTTCAGCCACGCCGGGAGCACATCCGGAACAGGCTCAAGCGTCTTCCAGCCAACCGGCCAAAGATTGTCCGCCTCCCCGCCCGACTGAATCTCCACTACGAATTTCCCCTGCTTTGTCAGCACCGGCCGAAAACCCATGCCGTACTGCGACAGCACAATCGCGAGCGCCGTGCCATGGCTGATGCCCGCCAGATCCAGCTGCTCCGGAACAGTCTCCGGCCGCGACTGCAGCGAAGCCTGCAGTGACTCCTCCACAAACACCACCGACAACTCCATCGGCAACCCCAGACGCTTCACCGTCTCGGCCGGACCTGCGAAGTGAAGCGGCTGCTCAACCGGGGCCCTCAACAACCCTGAAAATGCCAAAAACTGCTCGTCCGTCAGACCCCAGCGCGGATTACCGGCAGCCGGACCACCAGGACCGTGCTTCCGCAAATCCTTCAGAAATACGTCCAGAGCCGGCCCGTCACTCAGCGTAAATCGCCGACCGCCGAAGTCGATACTGCCGTCGGCCAGCAAACCACCGACCACCAGCAACCGCAGCCGACCATCTGCGGTCTCTTCCTCAAAGCGTTGCTTCTCACCCACCGCAGGGACGCGAAATCGCGGTGAATACCCGAATTCCTGAAGCAGTCGGCCCCATTCCTGAGCACGAATGCGGTCCCGAGCCTGTGGCTGAATGAGCACTTCCAGGGCCAGCACACGCTCCGGGGATATCCGGGTGGACGATGGGGAAATTCCTGTCGCCGGAGTCTGCGCGGAAACAGAATTCGCCGCAGCCGTCAGGCAAATCCCAGCAATCACAAGAAAGCGGACACACCCGCATGTCTGAGCTGTCATCTGGGAATCCCTGAAAGGAAATGGAAAGCAGCGACGTGCGAATCAAACCAGGAACCGCCGTCGACTGCAAGACCAATGCGAATGCCTTCACCGTGCCACCTGAGCGGAAAGAGGAAACGATGGAAATCCAGACATCCTGCCCATCCCTTGCGCCTCTGCGTGAAATCAGATGGGCGTGAGATCAGTATTCCTGATGTCGGATTTCAGATGCAGCCCCGTTGCATCAAAGACAGGGGGAGGGAAGGCCCATTGTTCTGAGCCTCCCCTCCCTCCCAAACGTGCGAGGTGACGTGGTGTAGTTGCCAGTACTCGACTCTCCGATCGATGGTTCACCTGCGTCTCGGACCTGCCGTTCGATGTGCAGAAACGGCAAAAACTCGTTTTTTCATCAATTCAGCGCAACTGTCATGCTCCTGCCGCCTGATGGGGTGTGAGGTCTGAGTCGAACACCACAATCCGGGAGTCCCTGTCATGTCCAGAAAAACCCACGGTATTCTGATTCTTCTGATGCTGGTTGCGGGCTGTGCCGCCGGTTTAGCGGAGTACTGCACGACATGGACCGGGGAACAGCAACTGCGGGATCCGGCGGGCTATCTGGGCTGGCTGATTCGGGATCTTGAAGACAATCTGCAGGGACTCGGTTCCGTCCGCAGCCGCGTGCAGCGAGAACTGCAGCGGGTCACTGAAGAGCAGCAGCGGGTGGAGCAGCGGTGTCGGGCAGCGGCGAATGCTGCTGTGGAACTGCGGGAAAAACACCGCAGCGGCCAGCACCTGGTGCTGGCGATGGGACAGATGTGGACACGGGATCAGTTGGAGTCCCAGGTGAGCAGTCTGCTGGCGGAAATGCGTTCGGGTGAGTCTGTGCTGGGGCATATCGAGGCCTGTCGGGATGCAGTGGAAGCAGAACTGGAACGTCTGACCACTCAGGAAACCGAAATTCAGGCCGCTCTGCGACTGCTGGCAGCCCAGCGTGAACTCCTGCACAGCCGTCGAGGGGGGGGCGTGTCTCTGGATGAGCTGTCAGTTCGGGTGCAGGGGCTTGTCAGCGGGAGCCGGCGACTGCAGGATGCCGCCGCGCGAAGTCTCACGAATTCGCCGCTGACACTCGCCAGCCGCTGACACTCGCCAGCCGGCGAGAAAGCCGAACGAGCTGCTATACTTCCCGGGGGTCCTGTCTTCATGAATTCCCATGCTGCACGG
>JBJTOM010000412.1:0-9735 GCA_046074585.1 Planctomycetota bacterium
TCCGCCGGCTGCGGGGACTGTCCCCGGCAGGCCAGGAACCCGGCCAAGGTGCATGGCACCGAAACGCAGGAGGTGTTTGGTGGATATCTTTTACGGCGACGGCTCAGCAGGAGCTTCGCCCTCCCGGGAACGGCCTTCGCCGGAAATGGAACGCCACAGGGGCGACGTCGTCGGTTCTGCAGGGACTGTCCCTGGCAGGCCAGGAACTCGGCAAAGGTGCATGGCACCGAAACGCGTTTCTCACTGCTCACTTCTCACGTCTCACTTCTCACTTCGAAACGCAGCCTGTGCTGGGGTAGCCCGCTTCCTCACGGGCGCGGCTCGGGGGTTGTGTTTTGCGGGGTTGTGTGATGGGACACATGGGACGCAGGGGACTCATTCGACGGATGGCCCGCGTGACGGAGCAGGGGTGAGTTTCAGGGTCCTTTTCGTTGCGTTCCCAGTCCGCTGAGGGTCCCACGCAGACCGTGGCAGTGCTATTGCCCGCGGACTGCCGTCCGACGGCTCAGCAGTGCTACCGGGGGATTGAAATCCCCCGCACGCCTTTTCATGTGGGGTGGAGTCCGAAAGACAACTTCGGGTGTTCTTAACACTGTTTCGTCATCCCAGCTTCGCCCTCCCTCGCCGCAACCGAGCCGCGACCGTGAGAGAGCCGGACGAATCTCATCGACGCAAAGCGTTCGCGGGAAACAGGTTGCGCAAGACGGTGCCATGCACCTTGCTCCGTTCTGGCGTTGTTTTTGCAGGGGTTCCGCTCCCTCACGGTCGTGGCTCTGGGGGCCGGGGGGGCCGGAGAAGGGGCGGGTTTGCAGCTGCGGCCTGCAGAGACAGGTGCATCCGCCGGAATTGAAATGTCAGGTCAGGTTGTGATAAACACCGGTTTCCTTACAGCTCTTCCTGATACGCCCTGCTCATTCGCCGATGCGACTTTGAGATGGCAGTGATCAGTTTCTGCACCACCTCGCGGTCTCCGGCATCCACCTCATGTTCCAGCAGCTCCAGCTGTTCCCGGACCAGTCGCGTTTTCCAGCGATGGTACGGACTGAGCGATCCGTGTCGGAGCCATGCGCCGACTTCCATCTTCCGCGTCCAGTCGTCGTAGCGTTCAGACCAGTACTTTGTTTCGTCGTGATCCATCACCAGTGCCGCGCTGAGTGCTCCAATCCGGGCATCCATCATCGCCATCAGACATTCAGCGGGCGCAGGATACCACGCATAGCATCCTGAAATGCTCAATCCCAGCAGACCGGCCAGCGACAGCAAACCCAGCACAGGTCCGGGGATTACGATGTCGAATTTTCCGGGCGTCGTGACGGAGCGTGTCTGACGCAGCCAGACCTCCAGACGCTCGTAGCGATCGAACAGTCTGAGCCCAAGCCCTGCAGCTCCCAGCACGCCCAGCACGACCACAGGACGCCACTGCCAGGGCGCCACGTCGCGGTCCAGCCTCTGCCAGAATGCAGCCCCCACGTCCGGCACCGCATCAAAGGGACGACAGTAAATGTCAAATGCATGCGTGTGATCGGCCGGTTGGATATCCCGGGGAAACAGGGGCTTGTCCAGAGCAACAGCCAGTCCCAGCGCGATTCCGCTGATCAGCAGCAGCCAGGCCACAGCGCGTCGCGGACCGTACTCGGCAGCGGTCCAGCCGATCAGGCCGGGGTTTACGCCAGCCCCCAGAATGAGCAGTACAAAGGCCGCGCCGACGGAATTGGCGTGCTGGAACATCATCCCCAGCTGCGTCATTGCCAGCATCGGTGTCGCATACACCGGAATGGCCAGTCCCGTCATCAACAGCGGTGCCCATGGGTTGTCGTGGTTGAACGTATGCTGGAGGCTGTTCGCCGGCAGTAACGCCCCCACCAGACCAACACCGCTCAGACCCGCAAACACCCACAGCAGTGCAGCTCCGGCCGATTCCCGGGCAACGGCAGCCGCCACCGCCAGCATTCGCCGGGAACCAATACCATACGTCTCTTCCGCCGGAGCTGGAAGAGCTGATTGTGGAAAACACCAGTCCCAGACCACGCCCGCTGCAGTGACGATCACCAGCGAACTCAGTGCAAAGGAAACGATCGCCACCGGCTCAGACAGGGTCAGTCCATACAGCAGCGACAGCGGATTGAACAGCGGACCACTCACTGCAAACGCCAGAATCGTTCCCCCGCGAACCCCGGCACGGCGCAGTTCCCGGATCACCGGGATCACGCCCAGCGAACACACCGGGAGCAGCATGCCGATCAGCCAGGCGCGAAGCAGTCCCCGTCGAGTGCCTTCACCGAAGAGTTTTCGCGTTCCGGCCACTCCAAAAAATCGCCGCAGCACGGCGGCCGTCATCAGCCCCGCCAGCAGAAACGGAGCCGCTTCCACAAAGCTGATCAGAAATCGAAACGCAAACCCCGCTGCCATCTCCAGTGCCATCACTCTGCACTCCCCCTGCGCGGCTCACCCTCCGCTTCCCTGCCCAAAGAATCTGCCAGCTGCTGCAGCTGAGCAATCGCGGCATTCCATTCCGCCATGTCGGCAGCATCACCCGCCGTCAGGGCGTCCAGCACCCGCTGAAGCCTGACCTGCTGTGCCAGAGCCTGCTCGAATCCAGCCCGGCGGAGTTCACTGTCCGCGGCCAGCTCCGGTATCCAGCTCACGATGTCCGCCAGCTGCCGCAGTCGACGCCGGCTCGGACGAACACGGCCGGACTCGTCTGCGATCAGCCTCCGCTGCAGCTCCTGTGGCAGCTCTGTAAAGTCATCCGGCTTGTGCGTCGGGCGACTGTGATGATGATGGTCATGCTCATGTTCACTTCCTGCATTCCCTGAGGTGGCGCCTTCGCTGTCGTCACCACCGACACCAGCCCCCCGACCGCAGCCGCTCAACAGCCACAAGAGCATTGCCAGTGTCCTCAGCCAGTGCCGCAGAGACAGCCCGGCTCTGCACCCACTTCGATCGCCCCGCGTCATCTCGCGTACTCCGGAACAGGTGTTCGCACCAGAATCTCCTCCACCACAGCCTCGCATTCCTGCATCGACAGACCCAGCCGGACATTAAGCACTGGCAGAGCCGTGTCCTGAACGTCATCCGGTGACACGAAGCTGCGTCCCTGAACCCACGCTCGCGCCTGGGAAACTCGCAGCCATGTGAGCAGACCGCGAGGACTCAAACCGAGCGGTACGGAGGCGTGCTGACGCGTTGTGCCGGCAAGCCGCACAAGATAGTCACGCACCGCTTCCCCCGCTGAAACTCCAGCCACCGCAGATTGCATTTCCGCCAGCTGTCCTGGGCCAAACAATGGCGTTTCCGACTGTTCGCTGAGCTGCTGACGGGTGGCCAGCAGGAGCATCTGTGACTCGTCTTCCGGGGCCGGATACCCAATGCTCAGCTTCATCGAAAACCGATCCAGCTGGGCTTCCGGGAGCGGCCATGTGCCATGCTGGTCGATGGGATTCTGAGTCGCAATCACCAGAAACTGCGGGCTTAACGGATGGCGACGGGCGTCCACTGTCACCTGACGCTCCGCCATCGCCTCCAGCAGTGCGCTCTGTGCGCGTGGAGTGGCTCGATTGATCTCATCCGCCAGCAGTACATCCGCAAAGACCGGACCTTCACGAAATTCAAATTCCTGAGTTTTCTGGTTGAACAGACTGAAGCCGGTGATGTCTGCCGGGAGCAGATCCGGGGTACACTGACAGCGCGCAAATCGCCCCCCGATCGCCGCCGCAAGCGCCTTGGCGAGTGTGGTCTTTCCAAGTCCCGGCTTGTCCTCCAGAAGTAGATGGCCATTGGCCAGCAGTCCCAGTAACACCAGTTCCACAACGTCCGGCTTGCCCCGCAAGGCCCCATTCAGGCGGCTTCGCAGCGGGTCTATCACCGCCGGATCCGCCGCCTGGACGCCACCCGTTTCCCGCACCTGGATCATGAAAACCCTTCAACCTGATGAAAGAGATCGCAATGGAAAAGTGAATCGGAAAGCAGCCACACGACCGAATCTGCTCGGGCTCACCGAGCTGCCAGGCGCCGCCCTGCGACGCACTGCCACCTGCTGACAGCCACGCAGACTCAGCTGCCCCTGCAGCCAGTCGCAGCGCCGCCGCACGTCCACCAGCACGCCCGAATCCCCCGACAAATCACCAAACGCCGCCGCATCCGCCAGCTCGGCCAGCTCCCGCACCGCCTGCGGATTCTCAATCGGCAGCTCGACAAGCCATCGCTTCAGTGTCAGGTGGGAAGGACGGCGCAGGCCCGCCAGCGCCAGACGTCGCTCCACCAGACGCACCGTCTGCTGCACACGGCCCCGGTCATCTGCAGCAGCAAAAAAACGCCAGACACACGTCTGGTACGCATCCCGCAGATATGCCCGCTGCACAACGCAAAGCCCCGAAACCGCAAGAGCGCTGCTGGACACCAACCAATGCCTCAGGGCCAGCTGAAGCAGACTCAGGCACGAACCTGCTAACCACTGCAGCAGACCGGGTGGAGGCTGGAGCACGTCATAGCCGGGTGCAGCCTCCACCGTGATCCAGGTTCCAGGGCCCACCAGCAGTTCACACCAGAAGTGCGCGTCCTCGCCCTGCACCGGCGTTTGTCGCCTTCGCGGCTCGTAACGCTCCGGTCTGGCGTAAAAGCCGGAAACCAGTCGCGTACTGTACCCAAGACTTCTGAGCATCAGGGCAGCAGTCGACGCAAACAGATATTCGGGACCCTGCCGACTGGACAGGAAATCCGTCAGCGGTGCATCGCTTTCCGGAACGACCGGAGTGTTCGCATTGAGCTGGAATTCCGTGCGGAGCCGATGACAGATTTCGTCCACCTGCTGCATTCCGCGCGGCAGCTCTGATGTCCACGCCTGCGCCAGTCGCCGAATTTCATGCATCTGGGGATCGTTCGGGAGCGATTGTGTCGGAGTTTCGCGGCCGCTGCTGAACATCAGCAAGCTGCTTTCCCGCAGCCGCCCAGGATCCAGCACCTCAGACTGCAGATGTATCGGCACCAGCTCCGGCAATGTCTCGCCCGTCATCCGCACAACACCCGGCGCGTGCCACGCAAACATGTCGGGACGCTCCACCCTGTCAATGTGCAGCTGCCGCAGATCAAGCGGTCCTGGAATCACGGGAGACTTAAGATTCACTGGCCGCAGCACATGGTGATCCGTGTGTGCGAAAAGCTCCATCCCGCGGGGACCCTGCGGCAGCAGCAGCCACGGCTTGCCAGCCGTCTGCACCAGCTGGAGCGGCAGTGCCTCAGGGGCAGGACCTTCCGGGTGCCAGCTGATGCCGTCAAAAATATCATAGACTTCGGTGCGCAGATGGAGCGGTGTGCGACCGGCTACAAAAAACATCGTCGCACTGGAAATCGATCGCGCACGCCTGCGTTCCTGAGTCCGCTGACGCCGCACCAGCGAAAACTCACGCCCCGCCTGACGGACCTCACTGAGCCTTTGCCGGACTTCAGCCATCAGCTCCGGAGGCAATGTCACCGCCGGCTGGAATGTACGGTTCTTCCTCACCGGTTCGTCAAACCGATCGTTGATCACATCGTAGAGCGACGGCTTGTCGGAATCAGCAAACGGCGATTCATCGAGAGGGCCAAAGCTGCGAATGTCGTCCTTCCCCGCAACCATCGCGTCCCCGTCATTGACTCCGCTGCGAGCAAACTCGTCGTACTCGCCGTCGCCACCCGATCCCGGCAAAAAGCCCTCCGCAGCCGAAATCAGCTCCCGTCCGCCACCCGCCGTCCCGGCGGCTGTGAGCAGTCCGAGGGCCGGAGCAGCCAGGAGCCAGCGGCGAGGCAGACGCGTTCGCTGCCCCGGCAGCATCCGCCCCTGCAGTCCACTCCAGTAACTGGCCATCAGCCAGCTGATACACAGCACTCCCCACGCAGCCGCCAGCCAGAAGACCCGCGGTTCCCTGGCGAGCGCACAACAGAAAATGCAGACCGCAAGGCCAATGAAAACACTCAGACGACGAAATCCCGACGTCAGCCCCAGCACCGCAAGGGCCAGCATCAGATTCTTCTGACTGTGCATCACCAGCATCTCAAACGGACGGCCCGTTTCCAGGACCAGCCGCTGCACCGGCTCCCAGAACAGACTTCCCAGCAGCACCAGCAGTGCCAGCGGCAGCTGCAAAGGAGACGCTGCCAGCCAGCCACGATGACGCTGCACCAGCCACGCTGAACCCAGCACCAGCAGAGACTCCAGTGCAAACTGGAATCCAGCCGACGCGTCCGATCGCTGGCCGTCCGCATCGGTCGTCAGAAACACCACACTCGCCAGCAGAGCAAGCATCACCGTCAGAACATGCACGCCACGCTCAGCTGGCTGCAGACATCCCGCACCATCTGTCGCAGCCGACCCCGCCACAATACGCGGCCGCTGACGCCCCCCCGCTCGCACACGACCTGCCAGTAGACCGTCAGCGGACATGGCAGAGCTCCTTCCAGAGTCGCGGAAGCCGCGTTTCCAACTGCTCAATCCCGTCAAGACACTTCCAGCCGCCCGATGAATTCCCGCTGCCAGCAACCGCCACCGCCGAAACACACAAACCACGCTCCTGACCACCACCGGCACAGCCATTGAAACGACCACCCGCAAGGCCGGCCGGCGTGCTGATCCGAATCACCGCTCCAGCACCACGAAACAGCCCTCGCTGCCCGACGTCAGACATCACTGCCGCTGCAGGCTCCGCCGTGGACAAGGCGTCCATCAGCTGGCGAAAGCCCACTCCCGACTCGCCGGCTTCCCAGCGCTTCGCACCCAGCAGCAGCTCCACCCGACCATGTTGCTGATGAAGCGACTCGCAGATACTCGCTGCCGTCCGAATCACCAGCTCCCACGTTCCTCCCCGACACTGTCCGATACCCTGTTCATTTGGATACGAATCCGCCGAGCTGTCCACCTGCACACGCACCACACTCCCTGCTGACGACTGCCGCTCCGTCACCACCAGCTGCTGCTGACGAGCCGTCTGCGCCCAGTGAACACGCCGCAGCGAATCACCCGCGCGAAACAACCGCGTTCCCAGCAGATCGCCCGTCTCACCCGCCACCCGGTCCGACATCAACTCGTCCCGGCCAGCCTCCAGCGGTGCGTCGGGAAGGCCCGACAGAGAAACAGTCGCCGGCCAGACAATCGTTCGCCCCTCCACACGCACCTCCCGGCTGGAACGAAAAATTCCGAACGGAAAACCCGTCTCCAGCCGCGGAACGGACAGCGGATAACTGCCGTGCGACACCGGTGTGATCCGCCACATATATTCCACGTCCGCACGGCCCGGAATCCGCGCCAGTGCCACCCCAGTTGCCAATCGCTCGCTCGCCCCGAGATCCTCACGCGCCGTCGGAAAACCGCCGCAGATCGATACACCCCACGCCGGCCAGATACGACGGTTGCGAATCCGCAGACGCACGCCCAGCGACTCACCCACCCGTCCACGACTCTGATCCAGACTCACCACGCACTCCAGACCACGCATAGTGAGCCATGGAAGCACCGCCGCCAAACTGCCCAGCAAAACCAGAACCGCCGTCAGCAGCAACACCACAGGATTCACAAATAACCCGATCGCCAGCGATAAACCCGTCGCCAGAACCACACACCAGAGCGGAGCCTTCATCCAGTACACCCAGCGGTTCGCCCATGGACAAAAGTCCGCTCGCAACACACGATCCAGCCGACCCGCGGCAGTCACCGCACGACTGCCGGCAAACGCCGGCAGCTCACTCGACGCAACGTCAGACATCAGCGCCCTCGTCTTTCACACAAGTGCGAACAGCAGGCCACTGGCAGGCAAACATGCGAGGTGACTGATCAGCCACCACACCGCCCGGAACAGGGCTCACAAAACGGCGAGAATTCTGTCAGTCGTCGCGTTTCGCCCTGCGAAACGTTCACACAGCCTCTTCCCGGCTGACGACGTCAACACGACAGCACTCTGCACCCCACCCCGACACTCCGCGGAACTTCTGTCCCGTCATCCCCGGACCGCACCCGATCAACCCGAGCATGGTCGGCTTGAGCAGCCAGCCTGATGTCAGAACCTCTTTCCGGGGAATCTGAAACCGCCTTACGCCACTGGCGGACCACGGGAGACCGCAGGAACCGTCGGAACGTCAACTGCCTGCACGTCCACAATCCGCTGAAGCAATTCCCACGAGTCGGCGGGAAGTGTCGGACTGGCCGGAGGAACCTGGGGCTGCCAACTGAGCAGCCATTCGCAGAGACGACAGTTTTTGGAGTCGTGGGCAGGCGGAACTGAAGGCTGATCGTCTTTGGACACAGGCACCGCACCGTGTGCCCGCGCACAGTGCCGGCAAAAATGACCACTGTCTGCCGAATCGCCCGAATCTGTCGCATCAACAGAATCAACGGCGGAAACACCCGTTTCCACGTGACAACAGACACCCAGCCAGTTCGCCAGCGCGTGAGTGCCCGAATGCCCCAGCAATGCCAGGACACCCCAGATCGGCAACATGATGACACTGACGAACCGCATGGAACAGATTCTAATCGGACAAGCGACTGACGAAAAGACCGACCAAAAAGATCCCAGCTGATATCCTCCAGACTCTTACGCCACTTTGGCGGAGGAATCTGGGGAAATCGGGAAAATTTCGGAAAATTGAACACCCCCACACAGGACTCCTCAGCCGCCGGACGGCAGTCAGCGGGCAAAGGCGCCCACAAACGCCACCGACGAATACTCTCCCGCACGCACACCTTCGCTGCGAAAACGCAGCCGGGGGCTTCCGCACAATGGCACGCACCTTGTCGCCTTTCTCTCTGCGAAAGGACGTTAATGTCATTCTTTCGCGGAGCGAAAGACGACTATCGCGGCGCCGGACGGCGAAAGTGAATGCCATTGGGCTGCCGCTCAACCGCTGATTCGTACGATGGGCTTGCAGCACGTGGAGCCTGCCCTGCGGACATGCGACGTCACCACCGCCCGGCCGAGCAGTACAGCCATGATGACGGCGATGATGGCGAAGTCGGTCACTTTAAGAACTGCGAGCAGCATCCGTATGTCCTCTGATGCAGCGAATCGAACAGCGACAGCCCAGCGGAGCGCACAAACCAACGGGCAGCAGCATCGCCACGACGTCGCCGTGTCAGCATCATAAGGACACCAGCTCGACACTGAAAACTGCGACTGCGGAACCGGCACCGATTTCGCAGACCTCCGCCTCACTCCCCCAACCGCAGCCCGAAAAATCCAATCCCCCCTCTCCCCTTCCAGGGGAGAGGGGCCGGGGGTGGCCTGATGAAACGGCGCGAATTCCGGGCATTTAATCTGGCGGAGTAATTCGAAATCTGTTGCGCTCCCCCGGGTTCAATCCTGAGTAACGCACTCAAAGCGAAGCATCGCAACGGTGCCCGGATTATCGTTTGCTCGCATTGCCGAATTCAAGTCCCCGCCCCGAGTTCTGGCTGCCGTTTTCCTCGACAGTCGCAACAAGCATGGTGAACGCAGTAAAGCCTTGCGCGAAGAGAATCGGGTGCTCCAGCGAGTGCTCGCGAAGAAGGATCAAAAGATAGAACAGACTCACCCGGCATTTGCAACTGACAACCCAAATTGTTCTCTGTGGCAATAACCGTGTAGGTTCCAGACTGATTAAAGCTGCCAAATGTAATTGCTGACCCTGTACCGCTGATTGGACCTGCCACAGCTATTGTATTGTTTCTAAAAAGTGAGTACGTATGATTGTCATCTGAGGAAACCAAGCCAATGGACAGACTTGAACCCG
>JBJTOM010000413.1:0-4004 GCA_046074585.1 Planctomycetota bacterium
TCGCCACCCACCCTGAAAACCACGCCTTCAATCGCAATCTCGCCAATCGACTCTGGGCCGCCATGCTGGGACAGGGCATCGTTCATCCGGTTGACATGCATCATTCAGACAACCCGCCCTTCTCCGCTGCACTCCTCCGACTGCTCACCGAAGAACTGGTGGCCAGCCAGTATGACCTGCGACACATCCTCCGACAGATTGCCCGGTCGCAGACGTGGCAGCGGTCGGTGCTCGTTCCCGACCTGCAGACCTGGATCGGGCCGCCCGGCGGAATCCCGGCCCTCACAGAATCCCTCGCGGCGATCGCCGCGCAGCGCCAATCCCTCCAGCCTGCACTCACAGAACTCCAGCACGAACTGTCAACGGCGACAGCTCGCTTACAAACCGCCCAGGCAGCCGTCAACCGCGTGCAACTGCAGCTGGAAGACGCCCGCAAACGCCTCCTTGATCTCAGAGACCAACGCAACCGCGACGCCGCAAAACGTGTCGAACTTCAGAATCAGCCCGCAGCACAGCCCAGTCAGCTGGAAGAGCTCAGCGAAAGTCTGGAAGAGCTGGATGAACAGCTGGAAGGTCAGCACAGTCGCACTCTGGCTCTCGCCAATCGCAAACTGGCACTGGCAGAATTCGTGGTCGAGGCACGCGGGGGCGAACGCACAGTTCGCACGCGTATCCTCAGACTCCACGATTCTCAGTCCGATCTCGATCAGCAGACATCCCGACTTGAAATCCTCAAACGCTGGCTGCAACAGCGCACCATCCATCAGGCGACACAGGTGTCGGATCCCACAGCACCCGCCAGCCAATCTGCAGAACGGGACCGGCGTCAGTCCGAACTGCTCGAATCTTGGCAACGCAGCTTCGCGGTTCGCCGTCCGCGGCCACTGAACCCTGAACAAATGTCCGCCGCGACCTACTTCGCTCTCGAAATGCACCGCGCCGTGGCGGCAAAGGCCACAGCCGACTGGCAGGCAAAACACCAGGACAATCCGACAGAGCGGGATGACCCGGCGAAACAGCAGGACTTCGTCACCACTGCTCTCGCTGTCAACCAGTGGGACACCGTGGAAGATCTGCTGGTCACTCGCTTCGCCGCTCCCCAGGGAACACCGCAGGATGGCTTCTTTACGACCGTCGATCAGGCATTGATGATCCAGAATGATGCCACGTTTCAAGCTTGGCTGAAAGCCAGCGACGCCAATCTGGTGCAGCGGCTGGAGTCCATCGCAGCTCCTGAAGAACTGGCCACACAGCTGTACCTGACCGTTCTGGCACGGCTGCCGGATTCCTCAGAGTCCGACATGGTCCGGGAACTGCTGGAACGCGGCTCCACCGAACGTTCCGCGGTCATTGCAGAGCTGGTTTGGGGGTTGCTGGCCTCTTCCGAGTTTCGTTTTTCAATGTGAAGCTTCCCGGAAATCGTGATGCACGTGACTTCTTACAAACCCTGTGGCACACCTGATCACGGCCGTGGGCGGCGGCAGTTCATGGGTGAGTTTCTTACCGGCGGCGGACTCCTCGCCGGCACCAGCCTGTTCTCGCACCCTTTCGGCGCGCGGGAAATCGCCGCAAACGGACGATCCGTCGTCGTCGTATATCTCAACGGCGGCATCAGTCAGCTGGAATCCTGGGACCCCAAGTCCGATTCCGAGACAGGCGGCCCCTTCCGGTCCATCGCCACGTCTGTCCCCGGAATTCACATCTCCGAACTGCTGCCCCACACCGCGCAGCAAATGCATCACATGGCACTCATTCGCAGCATCAGCACTGATCTGGACGATCACGGCCTGGCCAACAATATCGTCCGCAGCGGACGCACAACACGAACAGCAACCGAATATCCGGAATTGGGGGCTGTCGTGGCGAAAGGCCTTGAACGCCCCGATTTCCCGCTCCCGGGACACATCACCACGATGGTGGGCGGAGTTGGCGGACGTGCCAGCAATGCCGCCTATCTTGGCCCCGGTTACGCCAGCGTCGCCGTCGGCGCAGAAAAAGGCGGCATCGTCAACACTCAACTGCCCGAAGGTCTCACGGTGGCTGTGGACAGCCGCCGTCATGACTGGCGCAGATTTGTCAACAGCCGACACCGCAGCCGCATTCAGTCCGCCGAAATGGACGCCTACACACAAAGCTACGAACAGGCACTGCGGCTGATGGAACGGCGGGAACTGTTTGATATTTCGCGGGAACCAGAGTCGGTGCAGCAGGCTTACGGCAGGTCGGAATTCGGCCGACAACTGCTCCTCGCCCGCCGCCTCGTCGAACAGGAAGTCCCCTTCATCGAGATTCAGCACGCCGGCTGGGACTTTCATCACAACAACTTCGAATTTCACCTGCACTATGTCGCCGACTTTGATGCTCCGTTCGCACATTTCCTCGCCGATCTGGAACACCGCAGTCTGCTCAGCCGCACACTCGTGATCGTCATGACCGAATTCGGACGTACCCCTGCCATCAATGCCGGCTACGGGCGGGATCATTACCCGCAGGCGTGGTCAATCGCCGCCGCCGGCTGCGGCATTCAGCACGGAGCCGTGATCGGCAGCACCGACGCCAAAGGTGTGGAAGTCACCGAACGCAAAGTTGATCATCGACATCTGTTCCATACCTGGCTGCGGGCCGTCGGTATCGACTCAGCCGGCCAGTTCCGGATCGGAGGCCGCAATTACCCGATCGCAGATCCGGCGTATGGACCGATTGAGGAGTTGCTGGCATGACGGGACGACAGGAAAACTTCGATCCGCGAGTCGCACGCAGCCTTTCCGACTGGACCGGTACCGCAAAACTGCTCTGCTGTCGCGTGGCCCCCTCCGGCCAATTTGTCGTGGCCGGAGGCATCGATCACACCATTCACCGCTGGGAAATTGACACCGGAAACCGCACGGCCCTGGTCGCCCACAACAACTGGGTTCGAACGCTCAGCTTCAATCCGGATGGCACCACTCTCCACTCCGGTGCCTACGACGGGTGCTGGATTGCCTGGGACCTGACCGGTGAGTCCCCACGGATCCGTCAGTCTGTCCAGGCCCACTCAGGCTGGCTTCGCAGCCTCGCAGTCAGTCACGACGGACAACGTGTCGTCACCTGCGGCAATGATCGTCTGGTCAAGGTCTGGTCCGCCACCAATGGCTGCCTCATCAAAACTCTTTCCGGACACCCCCACATTCCGTACTGCGTGCAGTTTGTCCCGGGCACCTGCGATGTCGTCAGTGGCGACATCGTTGGCAACATCTTTCACTGGACGGATCAGTCCGACATCCCTGCACGGAAATTTGACCTGTCCGAAATCTGCTCCCATGTCGGCGATCTTGCGCCGTTCGGTGGAATCATCCACCTCACGTTCAGTCCCTGCGGAAAAAAAATCACAGCCGCCGGTCTGCACAAAGTCTCCAATGCTCCTGCTGGAAATCGCCGGGCTGTCGCCGTGTCCTTCAACTGGGAAACGGCTGAAAAATTGCCCAGTCAGGAATGTCTCAGAAAAGACCTCGATGCCACCATGTGGCGCGCCATCTATCATCCCGCAGGGACACTCATCGGTATCGTCGAAAAGGAAATCGGCTTCTGGAATCCGGGTGAAACCGACGTGTTTCACCTCCTCGAAACACCCTACCCCATCTTCGACTGTGACCTGCATCCCAATCAGACCGACCTCTACACCGCCCATTTCGACGGACATGTCCGCGGCTTCAGACTGGCCTGAACACGGCCCCCGGCATTCGCGTCCTTCACAGACTGACCGACACAAATGAGTCATGTCGGGTATTCTGCATTCGGCGGACATTTGTCGAATGTGCTTTTGCAAGGACACGCGCCCTGGCGCAGGACTCGTGGCAGAAATGCGGCTCAGCAGGAGCTTCGCCCTGGGATGGTGAAACGGCGTGAGAATGGGAAAGCTGGAGTATTTTGCTCTTCCTGTCAGTTGACGTCTCTTCCGCTGCCGGTTGTCGTCAGAACTGTTGGTCTCACGCAAAGGCGCAAAGGAAGGACAGAAGGTTCAAATT
>JBJTOM010000414.1:0-20476 GCA_046074585.1 Planctomycetota bacterium
CCCCGCAGCGCCCTTTGCCCGCGGACTCCCGTCCGGCGGCTCAGCACTTCTCCTTTGATCGCCCACACCCCCGACTGCCCATGACCGACCTCAATTCCCTTCCCGGCATCCGACTGTTTGATCTCACAGGCCACGTCGCGCTCATAACCGGCGGTTCGCGGGGGCTGGGCCCCGTGATTGCCGCCGCTCTGGCGTCCGCCGGTGCCACCACGGCGCTGGCCAGCCGCACGACGGCTGAAGCCCGCACTGTCGCCGAACAGATCACTGCCACCTGGGGCCGCCCCAGCTTCGCTGTCACCTGCGATGTCACCAGCGAAGACAGTGTGGCAGCCTGCGCCCGCGACGTTCTGGCCCACAGCGGCCGGATTGATATCCTCGTCAACTGCGCCGGCATCAATATTCGCGGTCCCATCGCCGAACTGTCGCTCCAGCAGTTCCAGGACGTCCAGCGCACCAATGTCGACGGCACATGGCTCATGTGCCGCGCCGTCGTGCCCCACATGGTGCAGGCTGGCTATGGTCGCATCTGCAACATTGCGAGTGCTCTGGGGGTAGTAGGTCTATCTAATCGCACGCCCTACACCGCCAGCAAAGGCGCCGTCGTTCAGATGACGCGCGCCCTCGGCCTTGAACTCGCCAAAACCGGCGTCACCTGCAACGCCATCTGTCCCGGCCCCTTTCTGACTCCCATGAACATCCCCATCGCCGACTCAGAAGAAGCACGGCTGCATATCATCGGAGCCACCGCCATGAATCGCTGGGGACAAATGCCCGAAATTCAGGGGGCTGCTCTGCTTGCCTGCAGCCCGGCCGCCAGCTATATGACCGGCAGCCTGCTCACCGTCGACGGCGGCTGGACCGCGCGCTAGACGTCCACCGTTCCTCCAATTCCCCGGTGGCGGCCTGCAGTGGTCCGGCTGACAGGCCCGCGAAACTCAATCGGATATTTCCTATGCTGCGTGCAGTCTGCCTGACCTTCCTGCTCCCCACGCTGCTCCCCACAGCAACCGCCCAGGAAACCTCTCAGCCCCCCAATATCGTGCTCGTCATCACCGACGACCAGGGCTACCCGGTGATCGGTCGACACGGGCATCCCTGGATCCGCACCCCGCATCTGGACGCGCTGCATGACAGCAGCACGCGCTTCACGCGATTCCTCGTCTCACCCACCTGCAGCCCAACCCGCTCAGCCCTGATGACCGGCCGCCACTCCATGCGGAACGGCATCACCCACACCATCCTCGAACGCGAACGACTCACACTCGACGCCGTCACACTCCCTCAGGTCCTCAAATCCGCCGGTTACACCACCGGCATCTTCGGCAAGTGGCACCTGGGTGACGAAGAACCGTATCAGCCACATCGCCGAGGCTTCGACGAGGTTTTTATTCATGGTGCAGGAGGGATCGGACAGGCTTACAACTGCAGCTGTGCCGACGTCCCTGACAACTCCTATTTCAATCCGATCATCCGCCATAACACGATCTTCCGCAGAACACAGGGCTTCTGCACCGACGTGTTCTTCACCGCAGCACTCGACTGGATCCATACATCCGCAGCCACCAACAGGCCCTTCTTTGCTTACATCGCCCCCAACGCTCCCCACGGTCCCTGGCTCGCCCCACCGGAATGGAAACAGCGCTTCCTTGAAGCCGGCTTCAGTCAGGATCAGGCGGGCTTTTATGGCATGATCGAAAACATCGACGCCAATCTGGGGCGGCTCATGAGCGTTCTCGAAGACCGCAAACTCCTTCAAAACACCGTCGTCATCTTCATGTCTGACAACGGCATGACCGGGGGCGGCTCCGGGCGACCAGGTCTGGTTCTGGGCCGTGACCCCTCCGGCAGGGATATGCCCTTCTACAATGCCGGCATGAAAGGCCTCAAAGGCTCCCCGGAAGAAGGTGGCCTCCGCGTTCCCTTCTTCGTCCGCGCCGATGGACGCTGGCCGGCCGGACGCGAAATTGACCGGATCGCCGGCGACATCGATATCGCCCCCACCCTCGCCGCCCTCGCCGGAACCTCCCTGCCGTCTGCCCAGTCCGAAGGACGCAGCCTCCTGCCACTGCTCAACGATCCCGCCGTCGCCTGGGAAGACCGCTTCCTCATGACTCACGTCGGCCGCTGGGAAACCGGAGCGGATCCCGATGATTTTCAATGGAAAAACTTCAGTGTTCGCAGTCAGCGATTTCGCATGGTGAACGACACCCAGCTGTTCGACATGCAGGCCGACCCCGGTCAGACCCGCAACGTGATCGCCGACTTCCCCCAGGAAGCGGCCGCTATGCACGCTGCCTGGGATGCCTGGTGGAAACAGACTCGCCCCCTGATGGTCAACGAAACCGCCCCGCTCTCCCCCACTCGCCCCTGGCACGAACTCTTCCGCGCCCAGCAGGTCGCCCACGGCATCAGCGACTGGCAACCCCGAAGTTCCAGCCTGCCTCCCGTGGTGCTGCCAAAGGCCGCCCCATGACCCCCGATTACCTCGCTGCAGATGCACCGCTCCGCGAATGGGACAACACCTGCCTCTGGCACCCCTTCACACCCATGTCCGCCTGGGTCCGCGAAGAAGCCCCGATTATCACAGCCGCTGACGGCTTTGAACTGATCGACAGCCACGGACAACGCTACATCGACGGCATCTCATCGCTCTGGTGCAACGTTCACGGGCACCGCGTTCCCCAAATCGATCGCGCAGTCCGGGACCAGCTGGATCGCGTGGCCCATTCCACCCTCCTGGGGCTCGCCGGCGAACCCTCCATTCGACTCGCCAAAGCGCTCATCGACCGCGCCCCGCACGGGCTCAGCCGCGTTTTCTATTCAGACAGCGGCGCCACCACCGTTGAAGTGGCACTCAAGATGGCCTACCAGTACCACAGGCAGAAACCGGAAGGCCCGGAAGATCGCGACCTGTTCCTCTGCGTCGGCAACGCCTATCACGGAGATACGCTGGGAACGGTCAGCGTCGGTGGCATCGACCTGTTCCATCGCTGCTACCGACACCTGCTCTTCCAGACCCTCACAGTACCCTCCCCCGGTTCGCTCAGATTCCCCCCGGCAATGTCCCGGGACGACTGGCACCGCCAATGCTTCCAGGCAGCGACAGATGCCATCACCCGCCACCACCAGCGACTCGCCGCCGTTGTCCTCGAACCCATCGTCCAGGGCGCCGCAGGAATCCTGGTGCATCCGCCAGGCTACCTCAAGCACCTTCGACAGCTCTGCAACGACTGGAATCTGCTGCTCATCGCCGACGAAGTCGCCGTCGGATTCGGCCGCACAGGAACACTCTTTGCCTGCGAACACGAACAGGTCTCCCCCGATTTCCTGTGCCTTGCCAAAGGCATTTCCGGGGGCTACCTGCCGCTGGGAGCCACACTCACAACAGAACAAGTGTTCCAGGCGTTCCTCGGCGACCCGTCGGCAGGCCGCACGTTCTTCCATGGCCACACCTACACCGGCAATGCACTCGCCTGCGCCGCAGGACTGGCATCACTCCAGCTCTTTGAAGAACGACAGCTCCTGCAGAATGTCGCCGTTTGTGCCGACGTCGCGCGGCGCTGCCTGCAACCGCTGAAATCACACCCCAACGTCGCCGAAATTCGCCAGCAGGGACTCATGATCGGCATCGAACTGGTGCGGGACCGGGACGGGCTGGAAGCGTTTCCGGCCACGCTGCGAATGGGTCACCAGGTCACGCTTGCCGCCCGTCGCCGGGGCGTCATTCTGCGTCCGCTGGGAGACGTTGTAGTGCTCATGCCAGCCCCCGGAATGCCCCCGGATCTCGTCCAGCGGCTCTGTGAAGTGGCAGTGGAGAGCATTCATGAGGTGGTCAGGGCGGCAGAAATCCCATGAGGGCAAAGCTGGGATGACGAAACGGCATGAAGAACGATCGTATTCGTGTTGCGGACTCCACCTCAACCGCAGCCACGCGACACGGCGTCCGGGGATGTCAATCCCCCGGTAAAGAGCAACTGAGCCGCAGGACGGCAGTCCGCGGGCGAAGGCCTGATCAGCCGCTGGACGGCAGTCCGCGGGCGAAGATTTCTGCAAGGCGTCCGTGAGAAGTGGCGAGGGCAGGAGGGCTGGAGCGTAGACTCTGGAGTGGAGACCGCCGGAGAACGAAGAAAGTCGAGAGCCCCCCTCTCCATTCTCCTGCTCTGTTTTTTGACGGCAGGTGCCGTCAAAAAATGGCCGCGCGGAGCAGATTTCCCGCAAATCCGCCCGTTCTCCTCCGGTTTCTCTGTGCCAGCTTTGACCTCACGCCAAGGCGCCAGAATGGTGTGATGAACACTGGAAATCCGCACTTTCCGTTCTTCCTTTGCGCCTGGGCTCGCGTGAGACCAACAATCCTCGCAGCGTCCGACAAAGCTTTGCAGGGCTGCACCGGCCGATTGACATCGGCCGCACGCCGGATGCTTGCCGTTCTGACGTCACCGGGCTGAGGCGTGTCAATACAGAAGATGCCATGGAATCAGCCCGGATCTCCCCGCCGGCAACGCGTCGTCATCCGCAGGTGAAGTTCCCGCTGAGCCGCCCGCCCCACTCCCCAGGCCCACCTGCTGCAATTTGCTGCAGCAAAATTCACCGCTTCCTGGTCAATCTGGCCGTGACGTACCAAAAATTCCCGATACACTGCGAACTCAGCCCGTTTTTCCCATGCGTCACAGTTGAAGTTTCACTGAAAATCCCTTGAGTGAACGGATTTTCCGGGGAATGGCAGACTTTGTCAGGGCAGAATAGGCATCCACGCTGGTGTCTTCCGATACGGACGGCACGGCATTTGCCGTTTCAAAATTCCCAACACTGCGGCTCGGCCAGTCGTCCGTTTCCGGAACCTGAACGGCATCACAATCCACCGACAGACACTCCCGGAAGCGTTCTGGAGAATTCGGCATGCCAACGTTTGCGTATGAAGCGATGGACAAATCGGGGCTCGAGGTGAAAGACACCATCGAAGCCGCCTCCGAGGCTGAAGCGCAGACGCTGATCCGCGAAAAAGGCTTCTACGTCACACGGATTCGGGAAAAAGAAAAGAAAAAGAAAGAAGCCAAAAAGGGCACGACCGCCAAGGCAGCCGGAGGCAAAAAACCGGGGAAAACCTTCACCATCGGGGGCGTCAAACCCAAGCTGCTCTGCACGTTCACCCGCCAGCTGTCCACTCTTCAGGACGCCGGCCTCCCAGTGCTCCGCAGCCTCCGCATTCTCGAAGGCCAAAACCGCCCCGGAGCACTCAAAAATGCTCTGATGGATGTCATCGAAGACATCGAAGGCGGTAACACACTGTCCGAAGCCATGGCCAAACAGCCCAAGGCGTTCGACAACCTGTACGTGAATATGGTGAAGGCCGGGGAAGCAGGCGGTGCACTGGAAGTCATTCTGCAGCGTCTGGCCGACTTCAAGGAAAAAGCACAATCGCTCAAACGCAAAATCGTGGGCGCCATGATCTACCCGGCGGCGGTGATCACCGTGGCCGTTGCCATTGTGTCGTTCATCATGATTTTCATCATCCCGAAGTTCAAGGAAATCTTCATCGGATTCGGCGTCGAACTGCCCGGACCCACTGTGTTTCTCATCAGCATCTCAGACTGGATGATGTCCTATTGGTACATGATGTTCATCGCGCCCCTTGGGTTCTGGATCTTCGTCAAAATTGTGAAAAAGAATAAAACGGGTGCCTACGTCATGGACTGGCTCTCATTGCGCATACCGCTCATCGGCAAAATTTTACATATCGGTACCATTGCGCGCGTCACCCGAACTCTTGGCACGCTCATTGCATCCGGTGTCCCCATCCTCGAAGCACTGCTCATCGCCCGCGATACCGCCGGCAACGCGGTCTTCGTCCGCGCCTTTGACAATATCTATTCCGCCATCCGCGAAGGCGAAACCATCGCCGTCCCGCTCAAGGAATCCCGCATCGTCGATGACCTCGTGGTCAACATGGTCGACGTGGGCGAAGAAACCGGTGCCCTCGATGACATGCTCTACAAAGTCGCCGACGTCTACGACGAAGAAGTCGAAGTCCGCGTCGAAAGCCTCGTCTCACTCCTTGAACCCATCATGGTCGTCGTCCTCGGTCTCATCGTCGGCTTCATCGTCATCGCCCTCTTCATGCCCCTCATCAAACTGCTCAATGACCTGTCGTGAAATCGCCGGTAAGCCGGTAGCCAGTAAGCCAGTAAGCCAGTAGCAAGGAAGCCAGTAGCCAGTAAGCCAGTAAGCCAGTAAGCCAGTAGCAAGGAAGGAGGCCTCGTTCCTTGCCCCTCGTTCACGTTCCTTGCCCCTTGTTCCTTGTTCCTTGCCCCTTGTTTCTTGCCCCTCGTTCCTCCAGCCTTCAAGGGTTCTCCCATGCGACGCCTGCCAGGCAATCACCGCATCGCTCACCGTTCCGGCTTTTCACTCGTGGAACTGCTCGTGGTGATCGTGATCCTCGGCATCCTCGCAGCCCTCATTCTGCCAGCGATCGTCGGCGCCCGACGGAGTGCCCAGGTGGCGGAGGTCGCCAACGAAATTCGCCAGCTGGAAACAGCCGTAACCAAGTTCCATTCGACGTTCAACGTGGATCCGCCCAGCAGTCTGTACATCCCGGATCTGACGGCCAGCCAAAGCTGGACAGCCGTCGATCGCGCCAAAGTCCGCGGACTCTGGCCGCAGTTCAATTTCACCAACAACGGCGGGGCCCCGGCCCATTATTTCGGTAAGCACCTCAACGGCGCAGAATGTCTCGTGTTCTTCCTCGGCGGTGTGAGTCCCCAACCGTACCCCAACGGCCCGAACAACGAGCCATTCGTGCCGGTTGGCTTTTCGAAGAACCCCCAGACCCCCTGGAGCATCGCAGGCACTAACCGCGACACGCCCCCCTTCGAATTCCCTGTCGGTCGCTTTTCCGACATCGACAACGACGGACTCCCGGAACTCCTCGATCCCCTCCCATCCCAGAAAACCCCGTACCTCTTCCTCAGCAGCCAGGGCCGAGCCTACACCAAGCTCAATAATCCCGTTGCGGACGACTACGACGTTCACCCCAGCAGCAACGGGCAAAGTTCCGAAGATCTCCAGGGTGCCTACTTCACCGTCCAGACACCCTACAAAGCCCAACGCCCCGATGGCTACCAAATCATTTCCCCCGGTTTCGACGGCCTCTACGGCGTCGGTGGCTCCTACACCGATGCCACACAGCTTGAAAAAACCAACCGCAGCGCCGAATTCGACAATATCACCAACTTCTCCGGTGGCCTGCTGAAACCCTGATGCCCCCATCTCCCCGCCAGGGGAGAGGCCGTTGGTGAGGGCCCTCCCACACCCCCCAAATCCCGATCACGTCCCCTACAAACTCCCTGTCACTGATCTTTGTTACTAATCTTTGCCTGCGGACTCCCGTCCTGCGGCTCAACACCTCTCATCTCCCCCGCAAGGCTCACGTTCGCGCAGGCAGGATTCTCTGTCTGCGGGCCGCCGCCCGGCGGCTCAACAAGCACTCCCCACTCCCATGCATCACTCCCACACCACCGCTCGACCCGGCTTTACCCTCGTCGAACTGCTGATCGTTATCGCGATCATCGCGGTGCTCATGGGGTTGTCGCTCTCCGTGATGTCGGGACTCACATCCCAGGCCGAACAGGAAGCGACCAACGCCACGATCCGCAAACTGGACAGTCTGCTGCAGCAGCGGATGGAGGCGTTTGATCGGGCCTTCACTGGCGCCCGTCAGGATGCCGCCGTTGGCATTGTAAGCGGCCTGCTGGCGAGCCAGCAGATCTTCGGAGTCCGTCAGGAAGTCATGGAAATTCTCGCCAAAAAGCGATCGTCCCGGTTTGAATTCCCACAGCGATTCGCGGAGCGATTGGTGGAGGAACACGGGCCGGCACAAAACAGCCCCGCGCCCCAGGTGGCCAATCTGCCCGACAGCATCTTTTTCGCCATCGCCGCGCCCGCCGCTCGCCAAAGGCTCGTTGACGCTGGCAATGCGGCTCCCACCCCCCAGGAAGTGCTTTCCGAAGTCACCCAGGCATTCTCTCGCCACCGCCCCGAAACCGAAAGCGCAGAACTCCTCTACTTCGCCCTGACCGCCTCCACATCCTACGGCGTTCCCCAGGTTGACACGGACTACTTCACCAACCGCGAGGTCGCTGACACCGACGGTGACGGACTCCCGGAATTCATCGATGCCTGGGGCTTCCCGCTCCGGTATTACCGCTGGCCCACACGTCTCGTCGACATTACCGCTCCCAACCCCTTCCAACCCATCCTCAGCAACGCAGCCGACAGCACAGACACTCGCACAATCGCTGCTGCCGAACGCGAGATCACGCAACTGATTTTCCATGGCCTTGCCGCCCCGCCGCTGCTCATGCCCAACGGAGCTACTCCCCGCGATATGCTGCTCATCGACCCCGACGACCCGGTCGGTCGTCTGTATTCCGAACTGGAACGGCTCGACGGTACCAACGGCAAACCCCTGTTTGCCACCGAATTCAACGAAGCCAACTACCACACTCCCGACACCTTCCACGCCCCGCTCATCATTTCCGCCGGACCGGATGAAGAACTGGGACTGCGCGAACCCAGTGAAACAGACAGTGCCCAGGGCATCTTCGGAAATCTCGCCCAGCTCGCCGGCACCACCGTACAGAATTCGCAGCCCTCCTCAGCCACCATCGACGCCCTGCTGGACAATATCTCCAATCTCAACCGCCGTGCAGGAGCCCGCCGATGAAATTCGCTCGCCTCCATCCCGGCTCCGCCCGCCCCATCCCGGCAGGCTCATCACCGACTCCCTCTCGCCGCGCCTATACCCTCGTTGAAATGCTCATCGTCGTCGGCATCGTCATGCTGCTCCTGTCCATGACCCTGCTGACGGTGCGTTTTGTGCGTGACGGGGACCGAGTCACGAGCGCAGCCAGCCGGCTCCAGTCGTTCCTTGGCGGTGCCCGCGACCGCGCCGTGTATGCTCGCAAGCCCCGCGGAGTCCGCCTGTTTCTTGATGCAAAAAACCCGCGCACCGTCACATCCATGGCCTATATCGACCCCGCCGACACGTGGACGGATGGACTGATTCAACTCAGACGCTGGGACCCCGATCTCAACGGGGCCACAAACACCAATGGCAATATCGACATCAATCAGGACGGTGGCAACGATGATCCTCGCGAAGTCTGGATGGTCGTCGGCGAAGGCACCGGCTGGGGGGAACTCAAACGCCGCGGACTGCTCATCGATGGCATGCGAATCCGCATTCCCAAAGGCCCCGAAGGCAGCTGGTATCCCATTAACACGCGGCTGATCGACATTTCGCAACCCCCGCCCACCACGCAGGTGCTCGTCCTGGGGCTCCCCTACCGCGACCCCGGAGACACTCCAAAGGATCGATCCGTAGCCTACGAATCCGGTGGCCCCGAAGACTACGAAATTGAACTCCAGCCACGACTGCTCCCAATCGAGCCGGTCGCGCTCAACGAAGGGGTCTGCATCGATCTTGATGGCTCAAAAATTCCTGAAGCCTGGCGTCCATGGGCCTCCGGCGTCGCGCAAAGCTCGGGCAACGCCCAGTACTCGCAGTACATCGACATCGTTTACTCCCCCCGCGGCAACCTCGTAGGCGAATCCGCTTCCGGTGGCCTGATTCACTTCTGTGTCTGTGACTCAGCAGACGCCAAAAACCTCAAAGACCAATACCTCCTGTCGCTCGACCCCGATCCAGCCACAGCGCTCCAGAAATTCAACCGTGAACTCCGCCTGTCCGGTGGCACCTTCGTTCCTGCCGATGTTGTCAACTCCGCGACCGCAGCCTGGATCGCTCCGCTGGACCCCAACGGCGAAGGTTATCCCCTCCGGGATCGTCGCATTGTCTCCGTGTTCACTCAAACCGGCGCCGTCTCCGTGCACCCGGTCAATGCGCTCGATACCGAAAACAACGGTGCCGGCAACGGTTTTGCCGACGATCCCTATTACTACGCAGAAGTCGGCGAGGTGGCCAAATGAGCAGACTCGCAGCAACCCTCCGTGCCCCCCAAAGTCGCGTTTCGCTCCGCGAAACGTGCAGCCCTGGGCCATTTCGCAGAGCGAAATGCGACTCCGGCAAAGCAAATTGCGACTCTGCCCACCGCTCCGGTGTCACCCTCACCGAAGTGCTCATGTCGCTCATGATCATGTCCATCGGCATCTCGTCCGTGATGGTGCTCTTCCCGATCTCCGTGCTGCGCTCTGTTCAATCCACGCAGCTCACCAACGCCGCCATCCTTAAATACAATACCGAAGCCCGCATCCGCCAGCAGCCGGCGCTCATTTTTGACCCCGACGGAGATTACCTGCTGGCCGGCAGCAACATTCCGCGTCAGCAGTCCGCGATGCTGGAACACTACCGGGGTGGCCAGTCCCGCAACTACATCGTCGACCCCGTCGGCTTCCATAACATGCTCGCCCAGGACAATACCGGCGACGGAAATATCGATGGCAACGACGACGTCATCGCCCGGGCGTTCGGAAATGACGGCAATGGTCCCGGGTTTCAGTTCGATCCCCAGGCAGCCCGATTCATTCTTCGCCGCTACGATGGCGGGATCCTCTCCCGTTTCACAGGCAGTGAAGAATCCAGCGTCCTCTCCAGCAACCTGTCGGCCAACGAGCTCTCTGCCATGCAGCTGCTCGCTGCAAAGCTCGGACGACTCAACGACGGCCGCATCGATCAGCTTGATACTTTCGCCGCCCAGCTGGTGCGGGACGGCAATGGCACCGCTATCGGCGTGATCCCCATCGATGCCGTCACCCCGGACGAGCTCAGCAACGTCCCCACCTCCGCCACCACCCGCGCCGGAGGACTCATCCCCGACCCCGAACTCTGCGAAATCACCCTGTTTTCTCTCGACAACCAGTTCAGTCAGACCTACCCGCTGACCCTCATCGATGCCGCCAATCGCAAAGTCTACTGGTCCGAATACGACGAAAACGGCGGGTCCGTCGACTTCAATCTCAACGGCACACTTGACCTCAGACCGCTCCCCGTGGAATTCAACGATGCCAACGGCAACCCGCAGGTGGGTCGAGTGATTCTCAGGACCGTGCGGCCGGCCGATTTCAGCTGGCTGCTCACCGTCCGCCGCGGCTCCGACGGGCAGGCTCGTGGTGTCGACGTCGTGGTCCGCTACCACACCGACACCAAAGTCGAAAATGAACGGCTCTTCCCGGCCACCTTCGTCTCCGGATCCGGCGTGGTGTTTGTGGACCAGGCCCCCGATGGCACCGAACCATTGCTCAAACGCGGCGGCTTCGTCTTCGACGCCGTCAATGCCCGCTGGTATCGCATTACCAGTCATCAGGAACGGCCGCTGATCGTTCCCAGCAATAACCAGACCGACGCCCTGTACTGGAAGTACTACCGCTATCGGCTCACCGTCGAATCCCCGGTTATTTCTGACGCTGGGCGTCGACCGGTGGTCAATCAAAACGGCAACCTCACTCCACCGGTCTATTCCGGAGCCCTCTTCATGCCCGGCGTCGTCGATGTCTATCCCATGGGATCGCTCAGCCTGCCGGGCTCGCTGTAGGAACCGGAGCCACCTATGCGCACCACACATTCCCCCCAAACATCGCTCCGACAGCCGCACCGGCCCCGCGCCGGCTTCACGCTCGTCGAAATGCTCGTCTCAGTCGCCCTCGTGCTGCTCATGATGACGCTCTTCGCGTCCATCTTCTCGATGGCCACCAACAGCGTCTCCACCCAGCGTGGCATTTCACAGAACGACCAGCGTGCTCGAGCCCTCACAACACTCATTCGCGCCGATTTCGCCCACCGTACCTTCCGTTATCCGCTGCCCTTCGCTCCGGGCGAAAACGCGGCCACGTCTCCCACCCCCTTCAGCAATCGCAGCGGATACTTTTACATCTCCACCAACGACCCCTACAGCGGGCTTGATGATCTCATCCAGTTCACCGTCAGCTCAGATATTCTTACCGAAGACCCGGACAGTTCCCCGTACTTCGGCAGAGCGCAAATGCTCTCCGATCGCGACCCCAACACTCCGGCAGGCCTGCGAACCAACCTGCGTGCCAACACCAATCAGCCGGAAGCGGACGATGGCAGCCTGCAATTCAACAACGCCGGCAGCTCAAGCGGGGCCGAAGTCGCCTACTTCGTGCGAAATGGCAACCTCTACCGCCGCGTGCTCCTGCTCCGCGACCCGCTCCCCGTGTCCGGCCGACAGCTCAACGAACAGCCGCTCAGTGTCCGTGGCAATCCGTTCTTCGGACATCCCGACGGCCAGTTCTGGTTCGACAGCAATTCCAATGGCACGGTGGATGCCAACGAACTCTCCGACGACTTCTGGCGTCTGTTCGACTACTCCGCAATCCGCGGCACTGCAGGAGCCCGCTTCGTTGGCCTCTCAGCACTGAACAACGAAACAGCCCTCGTCGCCGCCGGTGATGTGCTGGCAGATCCGCGGTCTCGCTTCGGCTTCAACCCGGTTACGTTCCAGTCGCGCGAACACACGCTGCTCAATAACAACCGCACCGGCCTGTTCCTCGGCCGCTTCCTGCATGCAGAAACTTCGGCCTCCAACTTCAACTGGCCGCAGCGAGTTTCCAATCAGTTCGGCAGCGCCAATGCCCTCGGCAATGGCAATCCTTTCGACATCGTCAATACGCCACTGACGCTCAATACCACCACCGGTGTCGTGCAGGAGTACTCCGAAAATGTTCGCGGCGGTCCTCGCCGTATGGAAGATCTCCTGCTCGCCGGTGTCCATGAACTCAAAGTGGAAATCTGGGACGAACGTCTGCAAAAGTACACAACTCCCGGGCACCTTGAAAACTACCTGATCACATCCGGCAACAACACCATCCGTATTCCTGGTGACTATCATCAGCAGCGCCGCGTGGCCGACGAAATCGAAAATGGCAACGCCGCCCCGCAAAATGATTTTCTCCCGGATACCGACGACTGGGGACCAGAAGGCAGCTCCATCGGGATCTTCGACACCTGGCACCCCGGCATCGACCGCCTCTCACAGGCCGGCTTCGATCCCCCCCCCTACATTCCGCTCCGCTACACCCCGCCACTCTTCCCGCTCGGACCCACTCGACCCGGAATCAACGGCGTCGTCATCGACCCGAATGCCGAGCCTGACCGTCAGACCGGTCGAGCAGACAATCGCGGATACTGGCAACCAAACACGCCTTACCAATTGGGAGAAATCGTGTTCGTCCCGTGGACGGATGCAAACGCCGACGGACTGTTTGCCTGGAGCGAACTCCCGGAACCCAGATTCCAGATCGCTCTCCGCTGCGTGGCCACTCAGAACAACGCCACCTCTGCCGCTACACCCCCAACGTTTCCCAGCACCCCCGGAAGTCGTGTCCGGGAACTCAACAACGACATCGAATGGGAATCCGTTGACAACCGACGTCCTCTGCGGTCCATCCGGCTGACCATCCGCTACCACGACCAGTCCACCGACACGCAACGCACCCTCTCATTAGTGATTCCAACCACCGATAAAAAATAGTCAGCCTGCGAAACCATCACAGTGTTCCATCCCACTTCAGACTCGGGCGGGCCAGGTCCAGTCATGAAGGAGCAGGAGTTATGAAACTCGATCTTCGCTTCAGTTCCGCATCCCCTGACGCCACGGCCCATCGCCGCGGATCAACGCTGGTGATCGTCGTGGCCCTGCTGGGGCTGCTGGCCTTCATGGGCGTGGTCTTCTACTCCTTTGCGGCTCAGGAACGCGCCGCGTCAGAAAACTTCAGCGATGCAGCCAAGTTTGCGGTGGATGAACCGTCCAACGTGTTCGATCACATGCTCCGGCAGGTCATCGTCGGTCCGGCCAACACGCCGTCCGAACGATCCAGCATTCTTGCCAGCACTACCAATCGCCACAGCCTCGTCAGAAACCTTGTCGGCTACGACATTCATCCGCACACCGGAGATCCGGTTGAAGTGGAAGTGAATGCCAATGGCGTGCCGTTCGTGCCCAGGCCGCGACTGTCTGTGGACAGCGACGGCGATGGCGTCGGTGACTTCATTGACCGTGACAACGATGGAAATCCGGATCCCGTTGACTGGCTCGAGTTCGTCGATTCCCCGTCCGCTCGTGTCCATGCCGGTTATCGCGAACGCGGTCTCGAAGGCAACCAGCCCCCGTTCGTCGCCCCGCCGGCCCCCGACGTTGACTACACCTACCCGGACATCAACAACCTGTTTCTCGCCTGGCGCGGCACTGCTATTCGCGACAATCGAGACACCAACGGCAATACGCCACCCGGCAAATCCACATTCGAAGAAGTCAAGGTCATCATCCCCTCCTTCTTCCGTCCCCAGTACATGAAGTCAGTGGCCAACAATGGCCCCAATGGCAGCAGTGTGCCCACAGACGCAAACTGGATCGCGTCATGGGATGGCCAGAATGCCAACCGTGGCAACGTGCCCTTTGCAGCCCGCGGCTTTCGCCCGCATCCGCGACACATCGCCGGTCGACTTGAAAACGGCAACATCGTGTTTCGCTACGTCGCCGACGACGAAGCCGGAGCACTGGGACTCAAAGGCGGCTTCCCCTTCCACCCCCAACAGGACGCCAACAACGCCAATAATAACCCGCTCCAGCTGGGCGAAATGGGACTCTGGACCGGATCGCATCCCGACGTCTACGAACTCGATGTCGACAACGATGGCGACGGCATCAATGAAGGCATCTGGATGGACCTCGCCTACCCCATCCAGGAGACATCAGACGGCAAGGAATACGCCGTCCTGCACTCCGTCACCATCTACGACCTCGATTCCCTGCTGGACCTGAACGTTCACGGAAACCTCGCAGGGCTCGGTCGACTGGCCAATCTTTCGGCCGGCGTCCCGATCGGCGTTCGCAACGGTGAAATGCACGATCAATTCATTTCGCGATCCAACCTCGGTCTTGGACCCTATGAAGTGAACCCGCTCTGGGCACTCCGTCGCACAGCAGCCTTCTCCCTGCTCAATAGCTCTGCCTACGACAAAATCGCCACCCAGTTCAACAACCATTTCGGCCACCTGCCTGCCACCGACGTCGAACAGGCCAATCTGGAATGGATCTGGCTGCTCACCGGCCGTGCCGACTACAAGGCCAGCACCACACAGCTGGAAAATATCTTCGCCGGTCGCTGGGGTGAAGCCGAACGTGTGTTCAACACATTCAAACCCGGTGGCACGTTCAACTTTGCCGATCTGCCACGCCCCGGCCGCAGCGGTCAGGCCCACCTCTCCGGCTCCTCCGGCATCCGTTTCGGCGGGAACCTCAGCACTGCTGGCCGGAATGGTTTCGATGACAACCAGGACCGTATGGAAGGCGAAGCCCTCGCCAGCGAAAAACGCTTCCGCCCGTTCGGTCAACCCAACGACTACAGTGGTGCCGGTCGAACAACGCTCGGCATGCACACAGCCTATGACACCAATTCCCTGCAGTTTACCAACATCCAGAACAGTCCTCGCAACGCCATTCTGCACCGTGGCCCCAATACCAGCCCTGCCCGCTGGCTCCGCTATCAGGGGTACTCCGTCAACCGCGCTATGGATCTCAGCGTCAATCGGTATGCCTTCGGAGAAAATGGTACCTATGAAGAGGGCGTCGGTGCCAATAACGACGACCTCGTCGCCGACCCCTTCTACGATGCCCTCTTTGAAGATCCCATGGAGACCGTGTTTGATCAGGATTTCGCGCAGCGGCAGTTCGATCAGATCTTCGGGCCTCAGGATCTGCTGTCTCTGCAGATGTCGTCTGCCGATATCGGCAAAGCCGTGCAGAAGCCGGGCCAGCGAGCGAACGAACTGGCTCCCTTTGCCTTCGAGATTCAAACCGGCAACGACGTTCGCGAACGCTTCACAACGCTCTCCAACAGCCTCCGCCGCTTTGCCCTGAGGCACGACCTCGGTACGGACCTCTTCCGTGGCCCCAATCCCAACAATCTGGACGGAAATGGCAATCAGATCGACGACGACGGTCCGCGGGCCTGGGAGTTCACTGCGAACGTTGACAATGACGCGTACTTCGAGTTCCCCCCAGCGTTCGGCAATCCGCTCTCCGGACAGTACAACCCCTCAGATCTCACCGGACAGCCGTACACACCCCACGACCCCTTCCGTCCTCAGGTGCGTCGCATCCTGACCGTCGAAGCCGGAGAACAGCGACAACTCTCCGGGCAGCTTCCCTTGAGCATCAATCATCTGCTCGACGTGGAACGCAACAGCGAAACCCCCGATCCGGCAACGCAGCCCGAACAGTTCCTGCGCTACATGCGTCGCGCCGGACTTCGCTTCCGCACTCTCACCGAACATCCCTCCGCTGCTGCCGAAGGTGACGATGTGCTCGATCTCACCAGCGTTCCCAAATACGACCCGGCCGTCAGAATTCCGTTCCCTCCTGTGACCGTGGAAGATCGTGAATTCTGGGCCCGACGAGACCGCCAGCAGCTGGCGCGGGACATCTATGTGCTGCTCTACACCACAGGTGGCTGCCAGCGGGATCCAGGCAACGCCATGAAGATCCTCGACTACCGCCGCACCAATAATCCGCTCGATCCCCCAGGCTCCGCCAACGCTTTGTATTCCCATCAGCAGCTCCGGGAAATGGCGCAGTTCGCTGTCAACCTCGTGGACGCCATGGATCCTGATGACGTGATCACCAAGTTTGAATACGACAAGAACCTTGGCCTGGATGCCGGCAGCACATCTCGTGGCGGCTGGACACTGGATGACGACCCCTGCACCATCGACTCCAACGAAAATCCGCTGCCGGAGACGGACAACAATTTCAGTGTCGTCACCGACCGAGGTCGCCACCGCGAAGACGGTCTGACTCGCGGCGTTGTCTACGGCGTCGAAGCACAGCAGCTGGCCATCAGCGAAGTGCTGGCCGTGGGACTGGATCCTCAGGGCAATGCCCCGGATCACGCGTCGACTCTCTATGACGATGCCGCAGGCCGCAGGCATGTGTTTATCGAACTGCAGAACCTGCAGCCTCTCCCGACAGATCTGGCGACTGATAAAGCGATCGACATGAATTCAGCCACGTGGCGAATTGTCCGCCATGATCGCACAGACCTCAATGATCCGATCGGCGGCATTGGCAACGCCAACCGGCCTTTCCGAGCACTCGCGTTTCTGGGCAATTCACCCGTCAGCCAGAAGGTCGCCCCGGGTGATCGTTACACGATCGCCAGCGCCTCTGACAATTCAATTGTCTCCAGCGATCTGTTCGTGGATTATGACCTCGATCAGACCTATGACGTCATCGCCCCGAATCAGGCCAACGGACCAGCTCCTCCGGGACAGAATTCCAACAAAAATGATCCCAACGCCCCGGAATTCAAGCCCCGTACCAGTCTTGATCTGATTCACCCGGACCACGCAGGCGGTTGGGTCATGGTCGATGAAAACGGAACCCAGATCGGCACGGCCGGGGCGTTCATCGATCAGCTTGAAGACTATGCCGGAAATGATCCGCAGGTCGATCTTCACGGCGGTGACTTCAGAGCACTCGGACGGCCGGGCTTTGATCTTGTTCTGCAGCGACGAGCCAATACCAACCTGCCATCGCTCAATCACGGACTCGTCCCCGGCGAAGACCCCAATCCCTGGGTCGACGTGGACGTCTTCCGCGTGCAGTTCCTCGACCTCACCTTCCAGGCGACTGATGGGGCCCCTGAAGTTCAGAATCATCTCAACAACCTCACCAGCGACGAACGCCGTGAACCGCTCGATGACGCCACACGGGCTCGCTTCGGCGGAAATCCGGCCAACTTCCGCTTCAATACCCTCACCGCCGGCAACAGCTCCACCGGAACCGGCTTTAACCGCTGGCAGGCCCATTTCGATCGCGACTTCGCCAACCTCGGCGAACTGCTCAGCCTGCCGCTCGTGGGCCCCGGAAAGCTCACCAGCACCATCGGCCGCATCAACAGTTCGCCCACGCTCCAGGCACAGCCCCCCGGAGCCGCTGGTCCCGAACCGGAAGCGCTCGTCGCCGCTGCCGCCAAATTCCTGCGACCTGACTTCCCCAACGACAACGGTCAGTCCGATCTGGTCAATCGCGCCCGCGACAATCGCTGGTATCGCCTGTTCCAGTTCCTCGAAGTGCCCTCCCGCGTGCACCGCATGCTGGGCAACTACGTCTCACTCTCCCGCATTCCCGGCAAGGTCAACCTCAACACCATCCGCCACTGGGAAGTCTATGCGGGGCTTGTGGACAACCCCACCGTTATGGACCGCATGCCCAAACCTGATGTGGCCAATGGTATCAATGTGGTCGGCCGCATCTCACTTGATCGCACCCGCGACGAAAACAACAACTTTCCCGCCAGCCCCCGCGATCGCTGGATTGAATACCTGCGAGAGCGTGACGGCGACTATGTGAATGGCTTTGACCCCCAGGCCGGCCAGCCCCGCAAAATGCTGGTCCCCGGAATGCCCAGGTCCAACCCGTTCCATTCCCCCGGCTACCGCGGTCCCGCTTACGAAGCCACACGAAAGGATGATGCGTTCGAGACCACCGTGTTCCGCACGCTCACACCAGACCGTGTGGATAACGGCGGAAATTCGGCTGAAACCAACCGCCACTGGCTGGAACTGGGCAACGCCAATCAACATACCACTCCCGACGGCACCGCGCTCATGCACCAGCACCAGATCCTCGCCAAAATGATCGGCAATACGACCACGGTCAGCAATACCTTTGTGGTATTTGCGTCTGCCGCATACTTCGAGGCGGTGGAGCACAAGGTGAATAATGTCGGCACCGGGCTGTATCGCATCGGTTCGCGGATTGACATCGACACTGCGGATGGTCAGAGCAAAACCAACCCCGGCTGGCAGCAGCGAGCCGTGTTCATCATCGACCGCACGGACGCCTTCAAGGCATTTGATGCGGGAAGCGGAGATTTCGACTGGCAGCGGCTTGTCAAAGCACGTCTGGAGATCGAATAATCCCGTCCCGCACTTTTTTCTGCCATTTCACCGTCCTCGTTCCCTTTTTTTGCCGATTCGCCCCCGAATTTGCGTTACACATTCGACCCAATGTTCCGAAGATTTCTCCTGCCCTTTCCCCGTCCTGTTTTTGGGAGTGTTCTCACATGAAAACGCGTCGTTCCCTGTCATCACCCTCCCCCCAGCGGCGCGGGTTTACTCTGATCGAACTGCTGGTGGTGATCTCCATCATCGCCGTGCTGATGTCGCTCATCCTGCCGGCCGTCCAGCAGGCCCGCGAAGCCGGGCGCCGCACCCAATGCATGAACAACCAGAAAAACCTCGCTCTCGGCATGATCGCCTATGCCACCGGTCGCCGCGGCAAACTGCCCGGATCCGGCTACTACGGTGTCAACACAGCCTCCGCCCCGATTCTCTGGGCACAGCGAAGCTGGGTCGTCGAACTGCTTCCAAACCTCGACCAGGGACCGCTTGCTGATCGCTGGAATCGGAACGTTGGCTGGAATGACAGCACATCCCCGAAGGCCGACCTCACCAATGCCGCCATCGGCCAGACCAGTATCGGTGCTCTCGCCTGCCCGAATGACAAATCGGCTTTCGCTCGAAACGGTGGCCTCTCCTACGTCGTCAGTGGCGGCTTCGGTGACACCAGTGTGATCACCAACACAACCAGCCCGCTGACTTCCACCGCCGACCTCGGTCACCACCCCTATGCCGAACCCTTCAACTGGGTGACCAGCGCCATGACGGGTGATCCCAACGACGACGCCATCAACCAGAAAGACATCGAGATCACCGAAGAAACCGGTGTCTTCTGGGCCACCGCCGACTATACCGCTCTGGCCAACATTGACGCCAGTGCCAACATCGGCAACATCCCGGACGGTGCGGCTAACACCATCATGTTTGCCGAAAATGTCAACGCCGGCATCACCTCATGGGCCAACCCCGACATGCGTGGTGTCTCCTTCTTCCTGCCCCTCGATCCCGCTGCCGCCATCGGCGCCTCCTTCGGTGCTGCTCAAAACATGGCCGCCGCCGGCCAGCCCTGGCGACTCAACCAGGCCAAAATCGGCCCGGAAGGCACTTCCCCCTACCCGAACTCCAATCACGCGGGCCTCGTCGTGATGGCCTTCTGTGACGGCACCGTTCGCCCAATCGCGGAAACCATCGACGCCGGCGTCTACACCCGCCTGATCACTCCCTCCGGCAGCAAACTCCGCAGCTACTCCGGCTTCCTCGAAGAAGTCCCGGTCTCAGAAAACTCCTTCTGATCAATCCCGCAACGACTTCACCCACTCAAAGCCCGGTTTGGCAACAAACCGGGCTTTCTCCATTCCCCCCTCTCCCCTCAGGGGAGAGGGGTCGGGGGTGGGATGACGAAACGGTGTGAAGAACACCGGAAGTCGTCTTTCGGACTCCACCCCACGTGAAAAGGCGTGCAGGGGATGTCAATCCCCCGGTAGCACTGCTGAGCCGTCGGACGGCAGTCCGCGGGCAACAGCACTGCCACGGCCTGCG
>JBJTOM010000415.1:0-25765 GCA_046074585.1 Planctomycetota bacterium
GACGGCACCTGCCGTCAAAAAATAGAGCAGGAGAAAGGAGAAAGGAGACTCTCGACTTTCTGCATTCTCCTGCGGTCTCCTCTCCACTTTCTACTCTCTCCCCCACACGCCTTCTCACTTCTCTGCACACCGTACCATCGCCCCGCAACGCCGTTGCCCGCGGACTGCCGTCCGGCGGCTCAGGAGCGTTACCGGGGGATTGACATCCACTGCACGCCTCCACAACTTCTCACTTCGAACGATCATATAGGGCGTCCGGGTAGCCCGCTTCCTCACGGGCGCGGCTCGGGTGGGGCGTTTTGCAGGGTTGTGTGATGGGACACATGGGACACATGGGACACATAGGACACATGGGACGCAGGGGACTCCAGAGACAGAGGGACCGTGTGACACAGCAGGGGTGAGTTCCTGATTCCTTGTCGTCGCGTCCCCGGTCCGCCGGAGGTTCCCACGAAGGCCGTGGCAGTGCTGTTGCCCGCGGACTGCCGTCCTGCGGCTCAGCAGCGCGTTACCGGGGGGATTGACATCCACTGCACGCTCTGTCACGTGGGGTGGCGTCCGAAAGACGACTTTCGGTGTTCTTAACACCGTTTCGTTATCCCAGCTTCGCCCTCCCGGCGGTGCTCGTTTGCCGGAAAGTCAAGGCCGTTCGGCGGTTGCCCCTGCTCTCCGACTCGTCTCCTGTTGGGGGCGGGCGCGCGTGGGCAGCCAAAAAATCCCGGAAGTCCGCCGGTTTTCTGCATCTGCACTTGTCTCTTCGCCGACCAGATCACAACATGGGCTTTCTTCTGTCCGCCAATCCATCTGCGTTCTTCCCGCCATGTCAGCGTCCCCGTCATTCCCTCCGGCTTCTTCTGGTCCCCATCTGCCGGGACTTCTGGCAGCAGCGATCTGCCTGCTGGTCCTCCGTGGCCCCTTTGCGGTCGCTCAGGACGCGTCCATGGAACCCTTCACGGACGCTGAATTTGAAACGCAGATTCGCCCGCTGCTGGCAACACACTGCCTGACCTGCCATGGGACGCGGCGTCAGGAGGGCGGGCTGCGTCTGGACAATCACCAGGCTCTGCTTCGTGGTGGCGACAGTGGTCCGGCGGTCGTTCCGGCCAACTCCGGTCAAAGTCTGCTCATGCAGGCTGTGCGTCGCGAGGGGCTCGAAATGCCCCCCGATAAAGGCCTCAGCAATCAGCAGATCCGGCTCCTGCAGCGGTGGATTGACGCTGGCGCGAACTGGCCCAAACATGCTCAGCCAATCCGCGAAGCCGCCCGTGAAATCACACCGACAGACCGCCAGTGGTGGGCCTTTCAGACGCTGCAGCGTCCGCAGGTTCCCGACACCGGTGATGTCTGGCCACGGACACCGATTGACCAGTTCGTCCTGCAGACGCTGCAGTCCCGCCAGCTCACACCGGCCCCGCGTGCTGAACATCCCGTGCTCGTGCGGCGACTCTACCTGGATCTGACCGGCCTTCCTCCTGGCCCTGACGAGGTCAGTCGTTTCGCTGGTCAGGTGACCACCGTCGGCTTCGATGTCGCGTGGACTCAGCTCATTGATCAGCTTCTGGCAAGTCCGGCCTACGGCGAACACTGGGCCAGGTTCTGGCTGGATCTGGTGCGTTATGCGGAATCCGATGGCTGGAACCAGGACGCGCACCGTCCCGCCATCTGGCGTTACCGTGACTCTGTGATCAATGCGTTCAACAGCGACCGACCATGGCCGGAGTTTGTCCGCGAGCAGCTTGCGGGCGACGAAATCCCCGAAGCTTCCCCGGAACAGCTGGCCGCTGCCGGCTTTCTCAGACTGGGCGTCTACGAATACAACCAGCGTGACGCTCGCGGCCAGTGGAACGACATCATGAACGAAATGACGGACGTGGCTGCTGATGCCTTTCTGGGCATCAGTATGGCCTGCGCCCGCTGTCACGACCACAAATTCGATCCGCTCCTGCAAACCGACTACTACCGCTTCAGAGCCTTCTTTGAACCTGTGGTCTGGCGTGATGACCTGACCTTCTCTACCCCTGAACAGCGCCAGGCACACGCCGAACAGCAGCGGGAATGGGACGTGGCCACCGCCCCCATCAGAGCTCAGATCGACGCTCTGATCAGCCCTCTGCACGGCCGTAAATGGAAGTCCACCGTGGACAAGTTCCCTCTTGAAATCCAGGCGTGCTTTCACAAACCTGTTCCCGAACGCAATTCGTGGGAACACCAGATGGCCTATCTGGTTTCCCGGCAGTTTCTGGAAGAGGGTGGCGGACCGCTCAACGGCATGAAGAAAGAAGACAAAGAGTCTCTTGACGCCCTGCAGAAACAACTCGCGGCCTTCGATCACCTTCGCCCCCCGCCTCTCGAACCCGTCATGACAGTCACCGATTTTTCCGGCCAGCCGGCGCCAACCTGCATTCCGGACCGCCCGGATGAAGCTGCCGTCGAACCCGGATTCCCCATTGTTCTGCAATCTGCGGATGCTGCGTCAGCAGCCCCCATTCAGCCGCTTCCTGCATCCTCCGGGCGACGCACAGCGCTCGCCCGCTGGATCAGTGACGCCCGGAATCCACTCACCACCCGCGTCATCGTCAATCGCATCTGGCAACAGCATTTCGGAAAAGGGCTGGCCGCCAACACCAGCGACTTCGGAACACTTGGCCAGCCTCCCACTCACCCCGCTCTGCTCGACTGGCTCGCCTCAGAATTCATCAGCACAGGCTTTCGCTTCAAACAGCTGCATCGTCTGATTCTGACATCGGCCGTCTGGCAACAGTCTGCCGTTCATCCTGACGCGGATCGTCAGCAGCGTATCGACCCATCCGATCAGCTGCTCTGGAGAACCCGTGTCCGTCGTCTTTCCGCCGAACAGATCCGCGATGCTGTGCTCAGCTGCAGTGGAGAACTGCAGACATCCGTCGGCGGTCCGAGCGTTCCACCAGATCAGCCTCGACGTGCTGTGTATGTCCGCTTTACCCGCAATACCCCGGACACATTTCTGGGCGCCTTCGACATGGCAAACGGGCTGCAGAGCGTTCCCGAACGCGATGCCACCACCACTCCGCTGCAGTCGCTCCTGCTCATCAACGGTCCGTGGCACCTGCAACGCGCCGACCGCTTTGCTGCCCGGATTGAAAAACAGTATTCCACACTCCCGGAGCAGGCCAGCGCTGCGATCGAACTCGCGTGGGGTCGCAAACCCACCTCTGCTGAACTGGCCGCCGCCGCAGCATTCCTCAGCTCAACAACTCCGCCACAGCCCGCTCCTGATGCCTCCACCACCGAAGCAGTGCCCAAAGATCCCGCAAATCCGGCTGACGCTGCTGCCCCCGGCGGACAGCCCCCACACACCAGCCATCGATTGCTTCATGACTTCTGTCACGTGCTGCTGAATTCCAGCGAGTTTCTCTACGTGGAGTAACCTCTGTGCTGACCACTCTGCACACCCGTCGCCACATTCTGCAGTCCTCCGGCCTCGGCTTCGGTGCTCTGGCACTCAACCTGCTGGACCACGAAGCCCGCGCTGCCGATTCCCCGCACGACACTCCCATCGCCCATCATCGTCCCCGGGCAAAGAGTGTCATCTGGTGCTTTCCTGAAGGTGGCCCCAGCCATCTCGATCTGGTGGACCCAAAACCGCTGCTCAACCAGCTGGCCGGCCAGCCACTCCCGTCCAGCTTCCGGGAACCGATCACGGCCATGGGTGAGCGGGGCGCTCCGCTGCTGGCAGCTCCCCGCAAATGGAAACAGCATGGCCAGAGTGGTTTGTGGGCGTCCGAATGGATCCCGCACATCGCCGGCTGTCTGGATGACATCGCTGTCGTCCGCTCCTGCTGGACCAACGGCATCAATCACGCGGGTGGTGTGTGTCAGATGAACACCTGCATCAATTTTGCTGGTCGCCCATCGCTCGGCGCCTGGGTCAACTATGGTCTCGGCACAGCCAACCGGGATCTGCCGTCCTTCGTGGTCCTCTGTGACAGCAGCGGTCGCCCGGTGAATGGCACGCGAAACTGGGGCAGTGGCTTTATGTCGGCCAGCTACCAGGGCGTTCAGCTCAGCAGCAGCACAGAGGAGCCCGTCGCAAATCTCAGAACACCCGCCTCCGTCACGCCTGACCAGCAGCAGCGAAAACTGGAACTGCTCCACCAGTTCAACGCCAGCTACGCCACTGCCAGACCGCAACAGTCAGAACTGGATGCACGACTCCAAAGCTACGAACTTGCGTTTCGCATGCAGGCCGCAGCCCCGATCGCGATGGATCTGGAGACAGAAACCGCGGCCATTCGAGAGCTCTACGGCATGGACCAGAAGGAAACCGAAACCTTCGGCCGCAACTGTCTGCTCGCACGCAGACTTGTCGAACGCGGCGTGCGATTCGTCCAGCTATACCATGGGACCGGCAGCAAATGGGACTCACACACCGCCATCGAGGCCAACCATTCCCGGCTTTGCCGCAGCATGGACAAACCTGTCGCCGGCCTGATCCGTGATCTCAAACAGCGCGGACTGCTCGATGAAACGCTCGTGATCTGGGGCGGTGAATTCGGCCGCACTCCGATGAGTGAAAAAGGGAATGGACGCGACCATAACCCAACCGGCTTTTCCATCATGATGGCCGGTGGTGGTGTGCAGGGTGGCCAGACCATTGGTGCTACTGATGATCTGGGACTGTATGCCGTCGACGACAGAATGCACGTCCGGGACATCCACGCTTCCATCCTCGGACTGCTCGGACTGCACAACCTTGAACTCACCTGGAATCACCGTGGCCGCCCGGAACGTCCCACGATCAATGAAGGCGCCTTCAACCTGAAACTCATCGGTGGCTGATCAGGCGCCGCGGATTCCAAAGAGGCGGGCGTAGATGAGATAGAACGTGGGCACGAGGACGAGCACCAGGACAGTGCTGGTCATCAGGCCGAAGCACAGACTGGCGGCCATGGGAATCACCAGTTGGGCCTGGAATGACGTTTCGGCAAGAATCGGCGCGAGTCCGGCGATGGTGGTGAGGGATGTGAGCATGACCGGGCGAAACCGCCGTGCACCGGCCTGCAGCACAGCGTCTTCCAGTGGCGTTCCGCTGCGAACGGCGGAATTGAGGAAGTCAACGAGGACGATGGAATCGTTGACGACGATGCCGGTGAGTGCCACGAGGCCGAGCGTGCTGAAGAGTGTGAGTGGCAGATCCATGGCCCAGTGTCCGAGGACGGCCCCGACAATGCCGAATGGGATGATTGCCATCACAACAATCGGCTGTCCATACGACGTAAACTCCATGGTCAGCAGCACGTACATGGCGATCAGTGCGATGAACAGTCCGATTCCGAGGCTTTGCACGCTTTCTTCGTCCTGTTCCTGCTGGCCTTCCCAGCGAACGCGAACAGCGGGGTATTTCTGCTGGAGTTCGGGGATGAAGGCCGCGCGGAGGTCGGCGACGATATTTTTGGCATTGCCGAGGGATTCGTCGAGATCCGAGGCGATGGTGATGGAGCGTTTCTGGTCAATGCGGTTGATTTCGGAATAACCGCGGGTGACGGTGACATCAGCCAGCTCTGTGATGGGCCGCTGCACGCCATCACCGCCATCGACGCGAATGTCTTCAAACCGGCCGATCGCGCGGCGATCTGCTTCGGGGTAGCGGACCATCAGTTTGACTTCGTGCCGTCCGCGCTGCAGCCGCATGACCTCTTCGCCGTAGTATGTGGCGCGAACGGTGCGGGCGATGGTTTCCAAAGGAATTCCGAGGGGCTGGGCGCGGGGGTTTTCTGTGAGCTGCAGTTCCCATTTCCCGGGTGTTGAATCATCGGACACGTCGAAGACGCCGGTGTAGCTGGCCAGCTTCCCCTTTGTTTCCTCGACCGCCCGTTCCAGCTGCTGCATATCGGTTGCGGCTGCGAGGAGTTTGAATTCGATGGGTTTGCCACCGGGCCCGCGTGCCTGGGAGCCGAATGTGAGTTTTTCGACGCCGGGCACCGCACCGACCGCTGCACGCCATTCCTGAATGATCTGTTCACTGGTGGCGTCGCGGAGTCCGGCATCGACGAGTTCGGCGTAGACGGAGCCTGCATGACTGCCTTCCGTCACCTGTCCGCCTCCGGGCGCGTTTTCGCGGACAATGCCGACCATGCGATGGGTGACGACAATCAATGGGCGACCGGGTGAGGAATGACGCTGGTTGATGTCAAGGATGGCCTGTTCGATGCGAGCGGTGGCTGCGTCGGTGATGCGGCTGGGAGTGCCGTCGGGGAAGATCACGGTGGCCATGACTTCGGGGGCATCCAGCTTGGGAAAGAAGATGGACGGCACAGTTCCGCTGGTGACCAGTGCAGCTGAGAGCAGCAGGAAGGCCACCGCGAGGCTGACGGTTACAGCCGGATTGCGGGTGCTGAAACGAATCACCGGCTGATAAACGAAACGGATGAACGCATCGAGGACAAAATTGGTGCCACGATTGAGTCCGATGGTGAAGGGCGACGGGCGTCCGGAATCAAGCGCCAGGTGGCAGGGGAGCGCGAAGCAGGCTTCGATCAGTGAAATGGTCAGAATGGCAATCACGGCGAGGGGAATCACAGCAAAGAACTTGCCCATCACCCCCGTGACGAAAAACATGGGGACGAAGGCAAAGATGGTTGTGGCGACGGAAGAAAAAACCGAAGGAACAACTTCGATGGTGCCGTCGATGGCAGCCTGCAGTGGCGTCTTGCCCATCGCACGGTGTGAATACACGTTTTCTCCGATGACAATCGCATCATCCACCACAATCCCCAGCGCGATCAGGAAGGAAAACAGAGACAGCATGTTCAGGGTCTGATCGAACTGAAACAGCACGGCACAGGCACCCAGCAGGGAGATGGGGATGCCGAGTGCCACCCAGAATGCCAGTTTCAGATCGAGGAACAGTGCGAGGATGACGAACACGAGGATGAGTCCCTGCATACCGTTGCGGAGCAGCAGGTTGAGTCGATCGCGGACTTCCACGGACGTGTCGCCCCAGACGGCGAATGAATAGCCTTGCGGGAGCGATTTTTCCCTGACGTATCTGCGGACGGCGTCTGCCATGGCCAGGAGGTCTTCGCGGGACGCGGCGCTGACATCGATGGCCAGTCCGGGCCGTCCGTTGATGCGGCTGATGGACGTGGTGTCCACAAACTCGTCGCGGACAGCTCCCAGATCCCCCACTTTCAGCACCACACCACCGGGCTGTGTGATGAGAGGAATGGCGGCAATTTCTGCTCCCAGCACGCGTTTGTCACGGCCACGGAGCAGATACGTTTCGCCTTCGTCACGAATGGTACCTCCGGGGAGCTCCAGATTGCGTTGGCGGATGCGACGGGAGACGTCGGTGAGTGTCAGGCCGTATTCCCGCAGCCGGCGTTCCGGGATTTCCACATCGATCTGGTACTTGCGTTCCCCGTTGATTTCGGCCTGTGAGATTTCGGGGATCAGCAGCAGATCATCCCGCACCTGTTCGGTGATGTCCCGCAACTGAAGTTCGGCATCCTGGGCGGCGGAGTCCTGCTGGATGACACCGACAGAGATTGCCTTGTTGCGGAGTGTGATCTGCTGCACTTCAGGCTCTTCCGCCAGATCCGGAAGACTGGGAATGCGGTCAATCTGTGACTGAATTTCGTTGAGCACTTTCTGGACGCTGGGCACGTCGCTGCGGACTTCAATGACGATGCTGCCTGAACCTTCGGAGGCGATGGAGGTGACTTTATCGATGCCGTCAACGGAGCGCACGGCTTCTTCGATCTTCTGACAAATCCCGCTTTCCACCTCATCCGGACTGGCGCCGGGATACGGCACCTGCACAAGCACAATTTCGAGCTCGAACTGGGGAAAGACTTCGCGCCGGAGCATGAAGGCGGAAAGCGTGCCGACCACGAGCACGGCCAGCACCAGCGTGTTGACTGCGGGCGTATTGCGAATGGCCCAGCGAACTGCAGCACCAGTCATTGCTGATCCTCCTCACGTGGGGCCGTCGCAGGAGCGGGGGGTGTCGGCTGCTGCACGGTCACCTGCATTCCCGCCTGAATCACGGCCAGTGGTGAGGTGATTACGGCGTCGCCATCCAGGAGTGGTTCTTCGAGCTGATGGACGAGCAGGCTGCTCGGTTGCTGCTGCACGACGGAGATGGGGAGAATTTTCAGCTGACCATCGCGGACGAGCCAGAGCTGTTCTCCGGGGCGGAGGGCTTCCGGGGGAATCTGGAAGAGCGGCACCGGGGCGGTGATGGGAATGCGAACGGACACAAACATGCCTGAAAGCAGTGCAGGAGGCGCGACGGCCGCTCCGGGAACCCGGCGAGCGGTGGTGCCTGCGAGCGGCTGATCGACCACGACGCTGCAGGGGTGGGTGCGAGTGGCCCGGTCCATGCCGGTTCCCTCCAGACGTTCCAGTCGAGCTTTCCAGACGGTTTCCACACCATCCGCCTCGAACACCACATCGCAGGGGACGACAGGCATCGTCTGTGGCAGTGAAGCGTCTGCCGAACCAGGCTGCTCGGATGTTTGCGGAGGCGAATCCCGCAGCTGTCCGAAACGCCAGACCCACGCCAGTTCCTCACTGCGAAGGCTGCAGCGAACATCCATGCGACTGGAATCGCTCAGCCGCACCAGCGTTTCACCGGGACGCACGTAGTCGCCCTGCTCGTGAATGTCTTCCACCACGCGGCCGCTGATGGGAGCGTTGACGGTGCAGCGGGCCAGATCCAGTTGGGCGCGAGCGAGTTCGGCCTGGGCGAGCTGCAGTGCGGACTGTTTGACCTGCTGGGACTGACGGAGTGACGCGAGCTGATTCTGGTGGTTCTGGACGGCGCTTCGCGCCGTGAGTTCCTGGCGGGTGGCAGCATCCATTTCGGTTTCCGAGGTCGCTCGGCGGTCAAACAGCGAACGCACGCGGAGCAGATGTTCGCGCTGCAGTTCCAGATCTTCTTCGGCGAGCTTCAGCAGGGTGGCCGTATTGGCCTGTTCCACCTGAATGCTTTGAAGCTCGGCTTCTGACTGAGCAACTTTGGCGGAGAGACGCTGTTGTTCGACAAGACTGTCGGCTGGATCCAGCTGGAAGAGCACATCACCGGCGTTGACGAACAGTCCGCTGCGGCAGCCGGGGGCTTTGGTCAGAATGCGGCCGGCCACTTCTGAACCCACGCTGACCACGCGCCACGTGGAGGCTTCACCGTTGACGGTGATCTGGAACGGGCCGTTCCAGCGCGTGACAGTGGCGGTGCTGACCAGCGGGGCCGCGAGCCGGCCAGCACTGGTGTCGATGGTGGGAACCGGCGGTGCTGCACCGAAAAACAGCAGCCCCCCAACGCCCAGACCAAGGATGCTGACGGAGCCGATGATGTTGGCAGCGAGGTGCAGCCAGTGGCTGTGACGAGAGGGATCGGACAGACCCGGGACGGTCATGGAGCGGACTTTTTGAAGAAGTTGGAACCGAGTGAGCAGGCAGACGCAACGGGCGGACAGCGAGCTACTTTCGCAGGTCGGCAAACGACCGCTCGATGGCTTCCCGGAGCAGCGAGGCATCATTGGAATACACCACAAACCGTGCTCCCTGGCGAATGGTTCGCAGTGCCTGGTCGAGTTTGCCGAACCAGCATCCGGCAGCCACGTGCGAGCGGTTGGCCGTATCGATGATCTGCTGCAGACGATGGATCAGCTCCGGATGGTCATATTCATTGGGGATCCCCATGGTGGTGGTGAGGTCATTGGGACCGACGAAGACGGCATGCACACCGGGAATGCTGCAGATGGCATCGAGGTTGGCGATGCCGGCGAGCGATTCGATCATGGGAACAAAGACAGTGTTGGCGCAGCGATCGTCCTGAATGTAGGCGCGTGTTTTATCGGACGGCCATGAGTTTTCGCGGAGGAGGGATTCGAGTGCGGCGCCTTTGAGGGGGCGAAGGAGGGCAGCGGCGGCGAGGCGCCGGCAGTGCTGAGGGTCTTCGACATAGGGCACCACCACGCCATCAAACGAGTCGCAGACTTTGGAGACGTCATCAGGTTCGCGACTGTGCGTCCGCGCAAGGCAGGCGATTCCACGAGCGGCAAGTGCGTAACGCAGCGGAAGAAATTCGGCGATATCGAGAGCGTTGTGTTCGGCCGTGACAATGACGAAGTCCAGCGCGTTGTCCGGGAGAAAGTCAACGAGCGCCGGATTGGTTGAATTCTGAATGAAGGTGCCAAAGACAGTTTCACCGCGCTGGAGTCGGTCGCGGAGTTGCCTGCCGAGTTTGGGGAGTGGCATGGGGAGGTCCGGGGGGAGTGTTCAGTGTTCAGTGTTCAGTGTTCAGTGTTCAGTTGTACGTGGTGTTGGGGGTGGTTCAGAATGCTGCGTGGCCTGGGGTTCTGGGGAAGGGGATGACATCACGAATATTGGTCATGCCGGTGATGAGGAGTACAGCGCGTTCGAGTCCGAGGCCGAAGCCTGCGTGGGGGACTGTGCCGTAGCGGCGAAGATCGGTGTACCACCAGTAGTCGTCGGGGTTGAGGTGGCATTCGAGCAGGCGCTGGTTGAGCACATCGAGGCGTTCTTCGCGCTGGCTGCCGCCGATGATTTCTCCGACACCGGGGACGAGAACATCCATGGCGCGGACGGTTTTGCCGTCGTCGTTGCAGCGCATGTAGAAGGGTTTGAGTGATCGTGGGTAGTTGTAGAGGATCACGGGGCCGCCGAAGTGCTGTTCTGTGAGGAAGCGTTCGTGTTCGGTCTGCAGATCACTGCCCCACTGAACGGGATAATCGAAGCTGCGACCGCTGTGGAGGATGATTTCGATGGCTTCTGTGTACGGAAGCCGAATGAAGGGTTTGGCAATGATGTTTTCAAGACGGGCAAGAACAGTGGTGTCGATCCGCTGATTGAAGAATTCCATATCATCGCGGCAATCATTCAGGACGTCGTTGACGATGGTCCGGATGAAGGCTTCGGCGAGGTCCATATTGTCGTTCAGGTCATAAAATGGCATTTCCGGTTCCACCATCCAGAACTCGGCCAGGTGTCGGGTTGTATTGCTGTTTTCGGCACGGAAGGTGGGGCCGAAGGTGTAGACGTCGCCGACGGCCGTGGCATAGGTTTCAGCTTCCAGTTGTCCGCTGACCGTGAGTGATGCGGGTTTACCGAAAAAGTCCTGTTTCCAGTCAATGGATTCGATTTGCTTGCGAGCCAGCATGGCAAGGTCGAGTGTGGTGACCTGAAACATCTCTCCGGCGCCTTCGCAGTCGGACGTGGTGATGACAGGAGTGTTCAGGTAGAGGAATCCGCGGTTCTGAAAGAAGGAGTGAATCGACCAGGAGATGCGGTTGCGGACGCGGGCGACAGCGCCAAAGGTGTTGGTGCGGGCGCGGAGATGAGCGATCTCGCGAAGGAATTCGAGGGTGTGCCCTTTTTTCTGCAGCGGATATGTCTGCGGGTCGGCAGGACCAAGCACCTCGAGAGTGGTGGCGTGAAGTTCGATCCGCTGACCTTTGCCGGGCGATTCCTTCAGGGTTCCGGTCACCGCCAGACTGGCCCCGGTCGTGGCGTGCCGGATGTGCTGGTCACAGCCGGGAATACTGTGTTCGACAACCAGCTGCAGGTTTTTCATGCAGCTGCCGTCGTTGAGTTCGATGAAGGAAAAGCCATTTTTGGAGTCACGGCGGGTGCGGACCCAGCCTTTGGCCGTGATTGACTGTTCGGGCTGGCCGTCGCGGAGAATGGTGTTGATGCGGGTCACAGGCATGGGCGGCTTTCAGGGGAGGGAGCGGCTGATGCGTTGAGATGTGGTACCGAAACGGGACTGCCGGAGAGGTTGAGTTTCAGATGTTACACAAAAACGGGAGAGGGGCGAATGAAGTGCCGGTGCAACGCGGATGAGAATTCCTGATTCCCCGAAGTTCTGACACGGGCTCGGGACCGGGATGCACGCGGCAGGTGGGTTTACCCCAAATCCCCGCTCGCCCCTTCAGGGGAGAGACCCGCAATGACGAGGCGTGCGGGGGATGTGAATCCTCCGGTAACGGTCTGGCAAACGCACGGGCGTGTTGGGTGTCGCATGCGGATGCGGGCAACGCGGTTGTGTCTGCCGCGGCGAATGGGGTCCGTGGCGGGGATGTGACCGGGCGATTGAGATTGGCTGCAGGCGTCGACGGACTGGAAGTCCGTCGTACCGCTATGGGGACTGGCTGGGGGCGGTGGGCATTCGAATTTTTGGCGGGGTTTTTGGTGGGGATTCCGCTTCCTGACGGGCGCGGCTCGGTTTGGGTGTTTGCGGCGGCGGTGGGGGGCGGATTTCGTTGTGGTGCGTGCGGTTGGTGCATGGCACTTTTGCAATTCGGCCGACTTCGGGAAGGCCACAAGGTGGGCTGGCAGATCGACAAGATCCGGGAACCGCGACAGCAGATCGGCCGGGGTGAGCGGCTGATCGGTTGGGCGGCTGTGCCATTCTCCGACCACCAGTTCCAGCATCCAGTTGACGGTGGTCGTCAGCGGCGGCAGTTGGCGAAGGTAATCTTCGGCAAGCCACGGCTGACTGGTGTTCCAGCGCTGTTGCTGATCCCGCCGCAGCGCGGCAAGTACACCCGTCAGCCCGGCGACACCAGACAGGCGAGCCCTGGGCGCGTGGCTGACGTCAATCGCCCGCTGCGGCCAGATACCGTTCTCTTGCCACTCCGTCTGCGCGGACACGTACCGTCACCCGGGGATTGACAGCCCAACGGCCTTGACTTTCCGGCACAGGGCGCCGGCGGGAGGGCGAAGCTGCTGCTGAGCCACACCCCGGCCGCGTGGTTCTGAACTCAGCGGGGCGCTGCAGGGGGTTTGTATTTTGGGTGTATGTGGGTAGGGACTGCTCCCTGACGATCGCGGCTCGGGTGGGGCGGTGTTGGTGGGGTGGGTTCGGGTGGGGGTTAGTGTTCGAGGGGTTCGATGGTGAAGCCGTTGTCGACTTCCAGCTGGCATTCGGGGAGGCTTTCGATGAACAGTCGGCCGTAGGGTTTGGTGAGCAGTCTGGGGTCGAGGATGACGACGCGGCCGGTGTCGTTGCGATGGCGGATGAGCCGTCCGAAACCCTGTTTGAGTTTGATGATGGCTTCGGGGGTCTGGTAGTCACGGAACGGATTGCCACCTCGGCTGCGAATGACTTCGAGGCGGGCTTCGAGGAGTGGGTGATCGGGGACGCTGAAGGGGAGTTTGGGGATGATGACGTTCTGGAGGGCATCACCTGGCACGTTGACACCCTGCCAGAAGCTGTCGGTGCCGAAGAGCACGGCGCGGGGGTCAGCGCGGAAGCGTTCGAGCATGGCGGAGCGGGGGAGTCCGGTGCCCTGGCAGTAGAGGGACAGGTTATTGCTGGCGAACCAGCCGGTGAGTCTTTGGGCGCAGGCCTGCATCATGGAGTAGCTGGTGAAGAGCACGAAGGCGCGTCCGGCGGTTTCGAGGACGTGTCGGCGGATGCGTTCGCAGCACTGCGTTTCAAATCCGCGAGGATCGGCGGCGGGATCAACGATGCCGGTGGCGAGGATGAGTCGCGCCTGGCGGCGGTAGTTGAAGGGGCTGCCCAGGCGGACTTCGCTGCCGCTGGTGAGTCCGATGCGGGAGCGGAAGAAGCGGAAGTCTTCGTGGCCCGTGGCCAGTGTGGCGCTTGCCATGATGACGGAGGGGGTGTTGTTGTAGAGCAGGTCGCGGAGGAGCGGTCCGACCTCGACCGGGGCGCTCTGGAGTGACAATCGCTGCGCCTGAGTTCCGCTGCGTTCGATCCAGTAGACGGAGGAGGGGATGGATTGTTTGAGCCAGGATTTGAGGTTTCCGGCGAGGACGGTGCAGCGATCGGCGGCGGACTGGAGTTCCACCTGGGTGGCTTCGCTTTTGGCGGCTTCTGCGGCTTCGGCGATTTCTTCGCTGAGTTGTGCGAGTCTCAGCGGCAGTTCGGCGGGCACATCGGGGGGTGTGATGAGTCGTCCGTTGGGTCGGCAGACTTTGACCGAGGCGGCTTCGAGTTCACTGAAGAAGGAGGCGGCGGTGCTGCGGCACTGGAGAACGAGTTTCTGGGCGGCTTTGAGGCCGTGTGTGAGCAGCAGACCGCGTTGCTGCTGATCCTGGTAGAGTCGATTGAGGAGGTATTCGATCTGTCCTTCGCTGATGGCGAGGCCGAGGTGATCTGCGGCGACGGATTCGACGGTATGGGCTTCGTCGAAGATGACGGTTTCGTAATCGGGGAGGAAAGCGGCATTGGCGCGGCGGAGTGCCAGATCGGCGAAGAACAGGGCGTGATTGACGATGAGCAGGTCTGCGTTCCAGACGCGTCGGCGGGCGGCGAAGTAGAAGCAGTCGTTGTGCTGTGGGCATTTTCGCCGCAGGCAGTCGCCGTGATCGCTGAGCACTTCATCCCAGACGTCGGACTGTGGCTGGAAGGAGAGATCGGAGCGGCTGCCGTCGCGGGTTTCGAGAGCCCACTGGCGGATCCGCTGCAGCTGTCGCTGACCGTCGCCGTTGAAGAGTTCGCGCTGACCGGAACGCTGTACGGCGCGTTCGAGGCGACGGAGGCTGACGTAATTGCCGCGGCCTTTGACGAGTACGGCGGAGAATTCGACGGGCAGCACGGCCTGCAGAAAGGGCACGTCGTGCTGAATGAGCTGTTCCTGGAGACTGATGGTGTGTGTGGAGACGATGACGCGGCGTTTGACGGGGGCATCATCTGCTGGCTGCAGGCTGTTGCCGGGACTGGCCCCGGGCTTGCCGGATGCGGGGCGTTCGGTCTGGGAGGCGAGAATTGCGGGGATCAGGTAAGCGAAGCTTTTGCCGACACCGGTGCCTGCTTCTGCGATCAGGTGTGAGCGTTCGTTGATGGCGCGTTCGACGGCGAGGGCCATTTCCAGCTGTTCTGCGCGGGGTTCATAACCGCTCAGACGACGTGAAATCGCCCCGCCAGGCCCAAGGATATCGGCAACAGTCAGTCGGGGTTCGGACATTGGGATGTGCTGCAGGAACGATGGAGCTTCAGGCGAATGCGCGTTCGACGGCTGTGCGCATTTTTCCCAGACCGGCAGCGGCGACTGCGGCCGCGTCCTGTTTCCAGTATTCGGGGTTGAAGAGTTCGAGTGAGAGTGTGATGGAGCGGCCGTTGCCGGCCAGAGCCTGGATGATCTGCGTGAGCGGAGCGATGCCGTCGCCGGGGTAGACGCGATGCGAATCATTCATCTGGGCGCGCGGGGGATCGGCCGGGTAGTCGTTCATGTGAAACACCTGCAGCGACCGGTCGCTGAAGAGTTCCAGTCCGGCGAAATCCGAGCCGCCTTTGAAGAGGTGATAGGTGTCCAGCAGGAGCAGTGTTTCGGGGTCACCGGTTTCGGCAGCAACCCAGGCCACGTCCCCCAGGCGGGAGAGATTCTTTGAGAAGCCCCAGACTTCCAGCTGGGGCTGGACACCGGCGTCACGGCCGATTTTCTGCAGCGCCGCGAACCGCTCAGCCGCCGCCGACAGCTCAACCAGTGGACTTTCCCCCTGATGCGCGCCGACGGGCGGGGCGGCGATGCGAGTGCCGCCGATTTGTCGGAGCATGTCCATGTCGCGGCGGGCTTCTTCGAGCGCTTTGGCGCGGGCGGCGTCATTCGGATGAATCCATTGTGCAAAGCCGATGGCACTGTCGACGGTGAGCCCTGAGTCACTGATTTTTCGTCCAAGGTCCTGCAGACTGCCGCCCTGCTGGACATAGTCGCGCAGGTTGGGAATCCAGGGTTCCAGTCCCTGATAGCCAGCCTGGGCTGCAATGGCGACTTCTTTTTCAATGCCCAGCTTCTGGCCCCGCAGAGTGCTGGTATTCAGACAGTACCGCACCGTGCCCGGCTCGATCCTGGCGGCGGCGGTGGTGGCCGGGGTGGCGGCGGGGCTGGAGTGAGCGGGGAATGCTGTGGAGGCGGTGGCGGCGGCAGCGGTGACGGTGGCCGCCGGGAGGGAGCTGAGGAGAGTGCGACGATGCATGACTTGACTCGACAGAAAGGTTGAAAAAAGCGAGCTGCCGTTCGAGAGAAGGACAGCCGAGCGGTCAGAACACTAGGGTAATTCCTGACTGGAGTCCAGCGGAGGGGGGATGGTTCATTTGTGGAGTGACCGGGCGATCTGGCGGACAGCGTCGATGGCGAGGGCGATTTCCGCTTCGGTGGTGCTCCAGCCGGTGCTGAGTCGGATGGTGCCGCCGGAGTGGAGTGTCCCGAGTCGCTGGTGGGCGAGCGGCGCACAATGCAGTCCGGCGCGGCACTGGATGTCGAAGGCCTGATCGAGAATCGCGGCAGCTTCGGCGGGATCGAGGCCGTCGATCACGAAGGACACGATGCCGCAGAGCGGGTGCGGGGGTGAGGGAGAGAGCAGTCGCAGGCCGGGAATTTCGGCGAGTCCTGAGACGAGGAGGACGGAATTGCGGAGGGTGGCGGCATGTCGTTCGTGGAGGGTGTTTTGAGCGAGCTGGACGGCAGCGAGCAGTCCCGCGACGGCTGGAAGATTGGCGGTGCCGCTCTCGAAGCGTGCCGGGGAATCGGCGGGTTGATCGAGTGAGGAGCTGTCGGTGCCGGTGCCGCCGAAGAGGAGTGGCTGGAGGAGTTGCTGGTGACGGGGCGAGCAGGCGAGGAAGCCGATGCCTGGGGGGCCGGCGAGTCCTTTATGGGCGGCGGCGGCGATGAAGTCGGCGTGGAGGGTGTTGAAGGCGCAGGGCCAGTGTCCGACGGTCTGAGCGGCATCGAGGAGCACGAGGGCGCCGTGCTGGTGGGCGACGTGGGTGAGTGCGGGGATGTCCTGCACGCGTCCGGTGACGTTGGAGGCGTGGGAGAGGACGACCAGTTTTGCGGGGGTGTGCCGGAGAGAGTGTTGGAGGTCGTCGGGGTTCAGCAGACCGGACCGGGGGTCGAAGGGGAGATGCTGAACGGTGATCCGGCGGGATGTTTTGAGGTGCTGGAGGGGGCGGAGGACGGAGTTGTGATCGAGTTCGGAGGCGACGACGTGATCGCCGGGCTGGAGGAGTCCGAGGAGGACGGTATTGAGGCTGGCGGTGCAGCCTGCGGTGAAGAGGATGGATTCGGGGCCTGGGGCGTTGAGGAATTGGGCGAGTGCGGAGCGGGTGTGGAGGAGCAGGGAGGTGGCCTGGAGCGCGGCGGCGTGACCGCCGCGTCCGGGGGAACCGCCACGGCGGAGCCACGTGAGGACGGAGTCGAGGACGCAGTCGGGGCGTGGAAAGGCGGTGGCGGCATGATCAAGGTACATGGATTTTTCAGGACTGGCCAGGGAGCCAGAGAGCACTGGGGGCGGCCGAGGCGGAGGGGTTGGGGCTGCCGGGTGTCCAGAGAGCTGAGGACTGTGGTGTGGCTTTTTCGAGCTGAAATTCCGGGAGCAGGTGTGAGCAGTCGGCGTCGACGAGTTGTTCGCGGATGAGGTCTGCGAGTTCGGGGATTTTGCGGAGGTAGAGGTCGCGGATTTTGTGGAGGAGGGTGATGATGGCGGAATCATCGGGGTTTTTGAGTCGCCAGGCGAGTTCGCGGATATCGAGTTCGAGTCGCATGCGGAAGGCTTCCGGGCCTGTGACGGACTGGCGGGCTTTGTCGACGAGTTCGAAGCAGAGGCTGAAGTCGCCATCGCCGTGTGCGATGGTGGCTCGAGACATGTAAACGGCGACGGCCTGGGCACCGACGCAGGATTCGCCGCGTTTGATCATTTCGTCGAGTGTTCGGCTGAGGAGATCCCGACCGCCTGGTGTGCTGCTGCGTCCGACGACGATCCGCAGTTGCTGGTCGGTGAGTTCTGTGAGGGGCAGTCGGGCGAGTGCGAGGATGCTGAGGGCGCGGGCGTTCTCGGCGGCGGCGGCGTTGAGCGGAGCGCGGGGGGGGAGATTGAGCCGACTGCGGATGCCGTCAATGTTGATGGCGATGTCCTCGTTGCCGGAGTGGGAATGCAGCACGTAGACGGCGCCGGCAACCTGTCGGTGGAGGGCAGGGTCGGTGGCGGCATCGAGCAGGCTTTTGCCGCCCAGCAGTGCCTGCGGGGCGTGGAGCGCTTGTTCGACGGCGCGTTCTTCGATCTGTCTGCTCAGCTGCCTGAAGGCGTTTTCGGTGATTCCGTCGGGGCGTACCGGGCGGACTTCGAAGGGCTGAGCGAAGCGGGGGTATGCTCGGGTGTGTGTGCGTTTTTCTTCTTCGGCGGAGGTCAGTATGAGATCTCCGACGCAGTCGCGGATGGCCACCACGACGTCGTCGATGCTGGTGGACGAGCAGGTGATCTCGATCCACGGATGGGCATGACCGCTGTCTGCGGCCGCATCGGGGTCGGTGAGGTCGTAGACGTCCACATCGGCGATGAACTGCGCGAAGTGATCCGCCGTGACATCTTCGGGGCCTGGAGATGGCTGGGAGATCAGCATGAGTTCTGCGGCATGGCGGCAACCTTCATCATGATTGCAGTGGGCGTGATCGTGGCTTTGAGTGTTTTTAATGCGGGGGTGGGCGAGCAGGCGTGAGACGACTTCGGTGACGGAGCGGACTTCCAGATTGAGGCTGAGGACGGTGAATTGTTCTTCGAAGAGTCTGGGATCGAGCGACTGGGCGAGTGCTTCGATTTCGGCAGCTTCCTCGAAGTCACCTGAGAGGACCGCGGCATGGTGCAGTGACGCAGCGGCTTCCGGGTGACGTCCGTCCCACATCTGGCAGAGACCCATGTTGTACCACACGGCGCTGTTGGTGGGTGCCTGATCAGCGAGGCGGTTGTAGATGATGGCGGCGGGTTCCCAGCATCCCAGGCGGCAGAGTCGGAGCGCGCGTTCGTGCTGCTGGAGCATTTCCGGGGAGGCATCGAAATTGAGCAGTGGCCAGGAGCTGTTGAGAAGGTAGGGGACCTGCGGGTCTGCTTCGATGGTTTGGAAGAGAGTGGCGGCCGCTTCAGCGTGTTCAGCTTTGCTGAGCCGCATGGCGAGCAGGGCGTGTTCTCTGGCAGCGGGAGCCAGGTTGCGTCGGTACAGCTGGAGGCCGACGCGAACCACGATGTTGGCGACTTCCTGGGGGAACTGTCGGGTGCAGACCTGGAAGGCCCGATGCAGGATGCGACGGCTGGAGTCGAAACCGCTGACCTGGAGGCAAATGTCCGCGAAGACGATCAGGATCTGGGGATTGTCGGGGTGAGTTTTCAGAAAATCCGTGCAGACGTTCATGGCATCCTGCACGCGATTGAATCGGAGCAGCATCACGACCAGCTCGCGCGCGACGGATTCGCGATCGGGGTGTTTGACTGCCAGCTGCTGCAGCTGGTTCAGAGCGATTTCGGGCTGATTGCTGCTGAGGCTGACAATGCGCTGCAGATCTGCGAGCACATCCTGGCAGCAGAACTTGAACTTTTTGCCGCTGCCGCAGGGGCAGGGAGAATAGGGGTTGACGGCCATCGGTGGCACCTTGTGGAAGGGAAACGCCCGTGGGCGAAGCTGCTGTGAACGGCTGGTTACCTGAAAAACGGGTTGACCGGCCGGGTGGAAATTGGAATGGAAATCAAAGAGATGCGTGGAAACGCATGGATGACTGGTGGATGAGAGGGTTGCGATTTCGCGGTGAACAGCGTGTTCGCGTTGCCATTTGGGGCCGTTCGTTTGTGGTCCCGGCGGGATGTTAGCAAATCTGACGGCCAGTGGCAGTCTGAGTCACTCAGGGAATTTTTGAATGGGAGCAGAGTGGCAGTCTGGTGGGGCGCGCGAAACGCGCGGCATCGGCGTGTTTCCGTTTTCGAGCAGACCGGATCCGCCGGAACTATTGGGGGAGTCGACAGCAGTGGGGACTGCAGGGCCCGGCTTCGGGGGGCGGGCAGGCGGATGCGAGGGGGAGCGCGCTGCCGGCGATGCGTCCGGCCGAGACGCTCATGAGCTTTTCCAGGTGTGCTGAACCACAGGCGGGGCAATGGGGACGTTCGGTGCGTCCGACGAGCAGTTCGGCTTCGTGGTGACAGTCTTCGCAGACGAATTCGTAGAGGGGCATCTGGGCAATCCTGGGTGTTTCAGGGGCTGGTGGCGAATTTGGCCGAGGGCAGGGCGCGGATGCAGACTGGACGGCCCACGGCGACGGACTGGCCGGCCGGATTGAGTGTTCCGGTTTTGGCATCGATGGAGAACACCACGATGGTGTCGGTATTCTGGTTTTCGGCGAGCAGCCAGCGACCGGACGGATCGATGTAGAAGTTGCGAGGTTCGCGGCCAGCGGTGTTTTCGTTTTCGACATAGGTGAGCAGTCCGGTGCTGTCATCGACGGTGTAGGCGGTGATGGATTCGTGCCCACGATTGCTCACATAAAGAAACTTTCCGCTGGGGTGTACCAGACATTCCGCGGTGCTTTTGCGACCGTTGTAGCCGCCGGGAATCGTGGTGATTTCCTGGATGGGGAACAGGCTGCCGTCTTCCGGATTGCGTCGGAATCCGGTGACGATCATGGACATTTCGTTGTTGGTCCAGGCGAAGCGACCGGACGGGTGAATGGCGAAGTGTCGCGGGCCGCCGCCGGGAGTGACCGCGGCCGCCGGGGGATTGGCTGGCGTGAGTGTGTGGGCACTGGCGTCGAAGCTGTAGATCAGAATTTTGTCCAGCCCGAGATCGGCTGCGTAGGCGAAGCGGTTGTCGCTGCTGAGATTAATGGAGTGGGCATGCGGGGCTTCCTGGCGGGATTTGTCGACGCTGCTGCCTTCGTGCTGCTGAACGCTGGAGGCGGGCTGCAGGGAACCATCGGGAGCGATCGGGTAGGCAACGACATTACCGCCTGAGTAGTTGGCGATGAGCAGTGTGGTGCCGGTGCTGTCGACGTTGCAGTGGCAGGGGGCACCACCGGGAGAAGGCTGTTCGTTGATCTTTTTCAGAGTGCCATCGGGTTGGACGAACAGAGCCGTGACGCCTCCCTTGCCACGTCCGCCACCCTCGCTGAATTCGTTGACAGCGAAGACGAAGCGTCCGGAGGGATGGACGGCCAGAAAGGAGGGATTTCGGAGTTCTGCGGCGAGGACCGGGGGCGTGAGCTGACCGGTTTCAGTGTTGAATTCGCAGGTGTACACGCCTTTGCTGGTGCTTTCTGCGGTGGTGTAGGTGCCGATATACAGTCTGAGCGTTTGTGCGGGGAGTAGCGGGAGCAGAGCGAAGGAGGCGACCAGGCACGCGAGTGTGCAGACCTGGCGGAACAGCGGGGTGGGGGTCATGGCTGAACGCTTTCGGGTGTGGGGTGTAGGTGCGGGTGTGGAGGGAGGGGCTGGATCAGGCGAGGATCCCGTCGACGATTTTTCCGTGGATATCGGTGAGCCGGTAGTCGCGGCCCTGGAAGCGAAAGGTGAGTCGGGTGTGGTCCATGCCAAGGAGTTGCAGGAGGGTGGCGTTGAGGTCGTGTACGTGGACAGGGTTTTCGGCTGGCTGGAAGCCGAGTTCATCGGAGGAGCCCCAGATGGTGCCGGGACGGATGCCACCACCGGCGAGCCAGAGGCTGTAGCAGCGGTTGTGGTGATCGCGACCGTCATTGCCTCCCTGGACCATCGGTGTGCGGCCGAATTCGCCTCCCCAGATGAGCAGGGTGTCATTGAGCAGTCCGCGTTCCTTGAGATCGGTGACGAGGGCTGCAGAGGGTTTGTCGGTGTCTTTGGCATTTTGGCGTACGCCGCCGGTGAGGTTGCCGTGCTGGTCCCAGACTTCGTGGAACAGCTGGACAAATCGCACACCGCGTTCGGCCAGTCTCCGAGCGAGCAGGCAGTTGCGGGCGAAGCTGGCTTCTGAGGGATCGCTGATGCCGTAGCGTTCGAGGGTTTGCCTGGATTCGCCGCTGATGTCCATGAGTTCCGGGGCACTGGTCTGCAGCCGGAAGGCCATTTCGTAGCTTTGAATCCGGGCGGCGATTTCCGGGTCACCGACGGCCCCCAGGGAGAGCTGGTTGAGTCGCTGGAGGGTATCGAGTGCTGCGCGTTGCGATTCGCTGTCGACTCCCGGCGGATTGGAAAGATACAGCACCGGATCACCTTTGCTGCGAAAGGGGACACCGGAGTACATGGTGGGCAGAAAACCGCTGCCATAGTTGCTGGCACCGCCGCTGGTTCCTTTGGCGCTGGTGAGGACCACAAAGCCGGGGAGTTCCTGGGATTCGCTGCCGAGCCCGTAGAGTGTCCAGGAACCGAAGCTGGGGCGGCCGAACTGTTGAGAGCCGGTGTTCATGAAAATCTGAGCGGGCGCGTGATTGACGGCATCAGTCTGCATCGAACGAATCAGGCAGATGTCGTCTGCGATGGCAGCGGTGTGCGGGAGCACTTCGCTGAGTTCCATGCCGCACTGGCCGGATTTCTGAAACGAGAACCGCGGTCCCAGAAGTGCGGATTTGGGGTTGATAAAGGCGGCGCGGTAGCCGTTGAGCAGTTCCGGGGGGGGGAGTTGGCCGTTGCGGCGCGCCAGTTCAGGTTTGTGGTCGAAGAGTTCGAGGTGGCTGGGGGCACCAGCCTGAAACATATAGATCACCCGCTTGGCTTTCGCCGGGAAATGCGGCTTTCGCGGGGCCAGAGGATCGCCGGGTTTCTGAGTTTCGGCAGGCGCTTCGGACTGCAGCAGGCTGGAGGCAGCGACCGCCCCCAGACCGACCCCGCAATCCCTGAGAAACCAGCGACGGCGGAGCTGTTCTGTGAATTGGCAGGAGAAGTGTAAGGAGGCCGGCATGGCGTGGTATCCCTGGGAATGAGACGGCTGCAAGCTGCGGGACGGTCAAGTATAGCAGGCAGCCGGCGAATACACACCCCACAGACGACTGAAAAAGGCCCTGTAGCCTCGACCGGTCAGACGGAACCTGGAGCCTGCTCTGCTGAAGGAGTTTGAAAGACGGACGAAGAGCCTGGGAGGGGGAAGGGGGAGCGGTGCTTAAACAGACAAACTGAGATGTTTCAATCCCGCCGCTATCGTCAGGCCCCACTGCGCGACCGAACACAAAAACGTCTTCCGGCGTGCGGCCGATGTCAATCGGCCGGTAAGGCTTTGGTGCGTTCCTGATGCGTTCCTGATGCGTTCCTGATGCGTTCCTGATGCGTTCCTGATGCGGTTCTGGCCGCGCGGGCACGCACGTTACCGGGGATTGACATCCATTTTTTGACGGCACCTGCCGTCAAAAAATAGAGCAGGAGAATGGAGAAAGTCGAGAGTCGACTCTAGACTTTCTTCATGCTCCTGCGGTCTCCTCTCCACTTTCTACTCTCTCGTCCGCACGCCCTCGCCACTTCCCCGCTTCCCACTTCGAAACGCGGCCCGTGCTGGGTACCCCGCTTCCTCACGGGCGCGGCTCGTCTGTGGCGTTTTGCGTCATGGGGCAGATGGGACCGACGGGACCTCCGCGACTCATGAGACGGATGGCCACTTCTCACTTCGCTGCACACCGTACCGGCGCCCCGCTGTGCTGTTGCCCGCGGACTGCCGTCCGACGGCTCAGCAGCGCGTCCCACTTCCCATTCGCCAACTCCAACTTCAGAACGTCATCTGTTTCGACTGGGTACCCCTCTTCCTCACGGGCGCGTTTCGGTGATTGCGTTGTGGCGTGACGTGGCGGGGATGCGGCTCAGCAGGAGCTTCGCCCTCCCGGCTGGACGTCAGGCACAAAACGAGCCGCTGCGCCGTCCCTCGGTTCCGCGAAACACAGTCCCAGAGGATTCCGCAGAATTACTGCTGTCCCCACCCTCAGCTCTGTTCAGCTTCCAGCCGTGTGCGGACGGCCATGACGAATTGTTCAAGCTGTTCTGCGGTGGTATACAGATGGGCTGAAAACCGGAGGAAGCGATGCCCCTGCCAGCTTCCGGTGAGTACTTCAATTCCGTGTCTGTCCCTCAGTTCGGTCTGCAGCGCGTCGGGGTGGCCGTGATATCCCGGCTGCCAGCCTGGTGTCTGTGGCAGCTCGACCGCTGCCATGCTCACAAAGTCCGACTCCCGCGGCGTGCAGAACGCTCCGACGCCGGGCAGTTCCAGCAGTGCGTGGCGAGCGTTGGCAATCAGCTCATGAGCATGCTGACGATATTCTGACAGCACGTCGGGACTGAAAAAACGAACGGCATCCGCGATGGACAGCAGGGGAGCCGGATCGCGGGTCCCCAGCCACTGCAGACCGTCTTTCCATGAGGCAGGCTTCCCGGCAATACTTCCTCCCCAGCTTACCAGCGGTGTCTGCAGCAGGGACTGCTGGCGCGGATGCACCCACAGAAAGCCGCTGCCAAACGGTCCGCAGAGCCATTTATGGCCGCTGGCACAATAAAAATCGCAGCCAATTTCATCAAGTCTGACATCCAGCAGCGCCAGAGCATGCGGACCATCGATACACACCGGAATGCGGCGTTTCTGAGCCATCCGGCAGATGTCCTGCACCGGCAGCACACACGCGGTGGCACTCGTCACATGGCTGATGACAATCAGCCGTGTGGCTGCCGTGACTGAAGCCTGTACAGCAGCGACCACGTCACCTTCGGTGGGAGGAAATGGCAGCGTGGCCGTCGTCACTTTCGCTCCGGCGGCCCGGCAGCACGACTGCCAGATGTTCCTTACGGCGCCGTATTCGTGATTGGTGAGCAGCACTTCATCGCCCGGAGCCAGTCGGACACTGGCAGCCACCGCGTTCATTGCCACAGTGGCATTATCGACCAGCACCAGCCGGCGTGCATCGGTGTGCAGAAACGTCGCCAGCACCTCGCAGGTCTGATCCAGCAGCTCTTCCATCTCGCGGCAGTAAAATCGCATCGGCTGCTGCTCAAGTCGCCGACTCCACTGCTCACGAGACGTTCGCACACTGCGCGGTGACGGGCCGAAGGAGCCGTGGTTCAGATAGATACAGTTTGGGTCCAGTTCCCATTCGTCGGCCAGTGGGTGGCGAGCTGAGGTGGTCATCAAAGCGACTCCAGGAAAGTGCCGACGTGTCCCGCCACTTCGCTCCGCACCTGCCAGTGCAGCAGGTGGCCGGCGGTCGGGAAATCAATTCGCAGGCAGTCAGGCATCTGTCCCTGCAGCTGGACAGCGTCCTCCAGCGAGAGCATCCCGCCGCGCGCCACGTCGCCCCTCAACAGCAGTGCCGGACAGGGGACCTTCGCAAAACTCGCCTGCTGGTCGAAGCCTTCATGCCATCGCCCTTCCAGAATACGCGTCATCACCCGCGGATCGAGGTCGCGGAGACAGGATGCAGAAAAGCGGAGCGACACTGCATCCCGCACGTCACTGATTCGCATTACGCGACCATCCGGCCAGCTTTTCACGACTTCATTGCCAAAATTTGCAGTCAACTCACGCACGGACAGGTCTCTGCGACCGGCCCAGCGCTGCATCGCCGCAAACGTCGGGAGATACATCGTCTCTGACAGATTCTGCCAGAATGACGGAGACGGCGGATCCTCAAGCACCACCGCCGACACCCGCGCCGGACGCGCCGCAGCTGCGGCCGTTGCCACAAGTGCCCCCAGAGAATGGCCGTAAAGCACCACTGATCCCGACTCCGCGTCAATCGCTGCCAACGCATCCTGCAGATAATCACAAATGCGGTATTGGCCATCGGCATGCCCCGAACGGCCGTGACCACGAAAGTCAATCGCCCGGACATCAAAACGCGATGGCAGCAGACACGCCAGCGACGAGAATGTTCGCCCCGCACGTCCAACCCCATGCAGCATCAGCAGCCGATCTCCGCAGCCTGCCCGCAAATCCGACACATGAATCGAAACCCCGTCGACAGTTGTTACACGCTCAAGTCCCATCACAGGGGGCTCCGGTTTTCAGTTTTCAGTGTTCGGTTTTCAGTGTTCGGTTTTC
>JBJTOM010000416.1:0-15965 GCA_046074585.1 Planctomycetota bacterium
GGATGGAGCAGCACAACGAACAGCTGGAAATCACGCGCCGACAGCTGATCCTCTGTCTGGCTCGCGCAGCCGAACATCGGGATCAGCATACCGCCCCACTCGCACAACGTGATTGCCGGTGTGCTGATCCCGATGTTCGGCTGCGCGAGCCAGACAGAGGATCAGCTGTCGGCGCGTGATTTCCAGCTGTTCGTTGTGCTGCTCCATCCGCAGAGCTTCCGCCATTTCCCGCTGATAATGACGCCGGACAACAATGGCATTTCGCACCCGCGGAAACAGCTCTTCCTCATCCAGTGGCTTCCGCAGAAAATCACTCGCTCCCAGTTCCAGTGCCTGACGCCGCACATGTCCATCGGAGTCGTGGGAAACCAGCAGAATCGGAATGTGTTGCAGGACCGGATCCAGACCGGCCACGCGAAGCATATCCAGACTTCCATGACCCGGCAGGCCTGCATCCAGCAGCACCACATCGGGCTGCTCGTCCCGCATTCTTACGAGTGTCCCGCGGATATCGGATGTCACAGAAAAAAATCGGTAACCTGCAGAATGCAGCTGTCGCTTCAGAAATTCAGCTTCGAGCGGATCCGCGTCGGCAATGAGAATCCGGGCCGTGCGGTCGACCTGTCTCCAGCAAACCAGGGGGGTGGAACTTCCCGTTTCACTGCGATCCTCTGCTGACCACGCATTTCCACGCGCGCTGCTGCGTATGGAACCGCCACGATGGAATGGCGAGTCGTCGGATATTGGAGCAGAAACGTCAGTTAAGCCAGGCTTGATGTCCATCCAGGTCTTCCCATGTTGTTCGTCTGATGCGGCGCAGGTTCAGCAGGACGCCAATGGAGGGCAGTAACATCCCTTAGCCTTTGCACCTTATTTCAGGGAAATCGCGGGTGCTGCATTCTCTGGCCACTTTCCGCTCTCCAGCCAGCTTCCGCCCCGCCTCACACGATTTCTTCCACAAAACCGCTATATTTCTGCTCTTCCGCAACATCCTCACCGGAAAGCGAGTTCACGTTGCCCATCGAATGTCGTCAGCTCTTCATCCAGCCCGATTCGCCACTCGCCGGCAGCCGCGCCGACCGTACCGTCCAGCAGCTCACAGGCGGCTCACGCGCCTTCGTGACGGGACTCTTTGACCACGATTGTGTGCTCGTCAATGGACAGCTGGAAATTCAGCCAGGCCGTCCGCTTCGTCCCGGGGATCACATCGAAGTCCGCTACGAACGCAGCCGCAATTACTCCCCCAGACATCGCCCGCAGCAGCATGTCAATCGCGGCTTTCGCATCGTCTTCGAGGACCCGGACCTCATCGTCGTCGACAAAGAAGCCAAACTCCTCACCGTCCCCACCGATGGTCGCGAACCGCACACTCTTGTTTCACGCGTTGGCGAATACCTCCGCCACACCTCCGCCACCCGCGCTGCGCACCTCGTCCATCGACTCGATCGCGGCGTCTCCGGCCTGCTCGTCTTCGCCAAATCTCCCGCCGCCGCAGAAAATCTCCAGTCCCAGTTCTCTCAACACACGGCCGACCGCCGCTACGATGCCCTCACCGCCGGCACTCTCCCGGAATCCTCCGGTACTATCCGCAGCTTCCTCACCACCGGAAAGAACCTCAGCCGCTATTCCACCCGCAATACCAACGAAGGTGAAATCGCCATCACACACTGGAAACAGCTCGCCCGCTTCCCCGAATCATCCCGCAGCTCCGCCGTCTCAAGGCTCCAGATCCGACTGGAAACCGGACGACGCAATCAAATCCGCGTGCACCTTGCCGAAGCCGGACACCCTGTCCTCGGTGATCCTCGCTATCGCCCCGACCTGCTTGAAGGAATCCCGTGGCGGGAAAAACGACTGGCACTCCACGCCGCCGTCCTCGGCTTTATTCATCCCCGCACCCAACAGCCGCTCAGCTTCGAATCCCCGCTCCCGCAGGAATTTAATGCCTTTATCAGATTCATCTGCAGATAACGTCAAAGCTGTCCACACCCGCCTGCACACCGGAACTTAACACCTCAGCCGTACAAAAGAAAAACCCGGTCTTCCGCGGACGTACCTTCAATTCCACCTGACGCGTTTCGCCGCGCCGCATTCGCCCAACCTCGGCCACCACCGCCCGATCCAGAGTCTCATCGCGAAGTTTCGGGTGCTCCAGATTTTCGTCCAGAGTCACTCGCAGCTGAACTCCCGCTAACTCCGTCTCACCCCGGTTCTCCAAATTAAAGAACACACTCGTCCAGGCACCCACTGCCACCTCCTCCGACTCCTTCCGGATCTGCAGCTGCACATTCAGACCCGCTGACAACTCCAGCCGTGAAATGTCCGGCAGCAGCCGTCGTCTGTCAGTTTGCAGCACATCCGGCCCAGGCCAGTCGAGTTCATCAGACTCGTTCGCTGCCCCGTTAAACCCGCCGCGCGCCGGCTGCAGACTGTTCCCCTCCACATCCGTCGGACTGGTCACTGCAAGCAGTGCGGAAACGATCGTCTCTGTCACGAAAACGGTGTCCTCACCATCTGTCACATCCAGCGGTGTCGCTTCCGCCGGCCGCACGGTGAATTGACAGGTGCGATCCTCGTCACTGTGGAAATCGTCCAGTCTCCACACCAGTTCATCATCACGCCAGACAGCCGGCGGATCAGCCGCCAGCAGCTGGGTGCCCCGTGGCAGTCGCTCACGCACAATCAACCCGTCAATCGTCTCCTGACCCTGGTTGCGGATCCGCAGCTCCACCTGCACCATACCATCCTCGGAAACCTCAGGTGCTCGCTTGTCGATCTCAATATCGCTGGACGAAACGGCACCGCCAGCGTAAATCCGCACCCCGCGCTCGATGTCCCGGAGTTCCGCTGCCGTCGACTCCTCCAGCGGCTCTTGTCGCTCCTGATTCAATACTCCGTCTCGATACAGGCCCGGGCGCCAACCGTCAAAAGACAGCAATCGCAGTGCCCGATCAATCACCGAACTTTCCGGAAGATCCGCCAGCAGAATTCCCCGCGTTCGATTCTCTCCAAATCGCTCAATGTCGCTCTGTGCACCCCCGCGACGACGAAACTCCATCAGGAGCCGCGGTCGCAGCAGCCCCGGACCTGGTCCCAGTGGTGGGATGTCCGGTATGACGCCCTCCAGTGGCAGACGAGCGCGCGGGGGCAGCCGAATCGGCATGGCATCCGGAACGTTAAAAACCAGATACCGCCCCCCGCCGGATGCAAACAGATCCGAATCATCCCGCTCCAGACGCCCCAGACTGGCAAGCTGCGGGGCCGCTCGGACCGACAAGCCGGGAATCTGGTCCAGTACCCCGCCCGATTTGAGCGGTGCACGCAGGTCCGCAGTCCACACCTCAGCGTCCGCCGCGATGCCCCCCCCAAGCAGAAAAAGAATCAGCAGCAGACCAGCTCCGCCTGAACACGCCGCCACGACCCACGAAAGCTGGTTGAAACACAGGGCAAGAGCGGCCGTCACGGAGTCGGCCAGTGAGATCCAAAAACGGCCAACGGCGGCGAACAGCGGGCCCAGCCAGCGACCCTCAAACAGAAAGCCCACATGCACGTGGTCCGCGTACAGCGTACCCAGAAAAAGCAGGCACAGTATGCAGCCGCAGACAAACAGAATGATTGTTGACACGCCCCAACATCCTTGCGTTTCGGAACGGAACAGGCCGCAAACAGCACTCCCTCCATGGGAATTCTCTTGACTCAACACCCGCAGTCTATCCAATTCCAGGCCACGGGGAAACTCAAATGTCCGTTTCTGCCGAGATCCACCCCTGGGCGGCAATTACAGCCGCCGTAAACCGTCTTCCTTCATCGGGTTCGGAATCGCATCATCAATCTCGTCAATCCGCTTCAGAACCGCCTGATCAAGCTGCAATTCTGCCGCCTGCAGGTTTTCCTCCAGCTGGGCCAGCGTTGTGGCACCGATGATCGTGGACGCTACAAAATCATGCTGCTTGCTCCAGGCCACAGCAAGTGCCGCCAGCGACACACCGAGGTCCTCCGCAATCAGCTGCAGCCGTCGCACGGTTTCGCGAGTCCGGTCATTCAGAAATCGGTCTGCCAGCCGACGCTGCCGCTCACCCAGACGCCGGTACTCTGTAAACCGCGCTCCGGGCGGGTCGTGCTGTTGGTACTTTCCTGTGAGCACTCCACCACCAAGCGGAGAAAACGGAAGCAGCGATACCTTTTCACGACGACACACCTGCGCTAATTCACTCTCGCAGCGGCGGTTGATCAGACTGAAATTGTTCTGCACTGTGTCGTATCGGCTATGACCACCTCGCTCGGCCGCCGCCAGGCTCTTCATCAATCCCCAGCACGTTTCGTTGCTGCAGCCGATCGCCCGAATCTTTCCCTGCTCCACCAGCCTCGTCAATGGCTCCAGGATGTCTTCATAGCGCATCCCATGGTCGGGCCAGTGAGTCTGGTAGAGGTCGATATAGTCCGTCTGCAGACGTCGCAGACTGGCCTCAACCGCACGAATCATCTGCACGCGATCCAGCGCAGAATGACCGTGACGAACCGGCGGTACAAACCAGCCATGCGCCGGGCCCGTGATCTTCGTAGCCACAATCACCGCTTCGCGTGGCTTCGTCTTCAGCCATCGCCCGACAATCTCTTCCGTCCGCCCGTAAGTCTCCACTGCAGGAGGCACCGGATACATCTCGGCCGCATCATAGAAGTCCACGCCCGCATCAAAGGCCCGGTCCATGATGCGAAACGACAGCGGCTCGTCACACTGACTGCCAAACGTCATCGTCCCCATGCAAATGTCAGAAACCGTGATGCCACTGCCACCCAATCGCCGCCGCTTCATGAGGCTCTTCTCCCAGAGTCTGCCAGACCAGACAAAATCACTCCGCTGTTGATTTTTTCCTTCCGCGCACAGCCGCCTTTTTCATCGCCGGGCTGCCCTCCTTCGGCGTCTCCATCTTCATCTCCGTCTCCATCTCAGCATCCGTCTCCATCGATTCCTCGTCCGTCATTTCACTCCTGAACATTCCCTTCATGGCACCACCAAAGGCGTCCTGCTTCTGCATGGATTTTTCTCCGGAATCTGTTCCGTCTGCTGACGGCGATTCCTCTGCGCCCTCCATGCCGGACTCATTGCCGGGTGCCTTCTGCATTTCAGGGCCATCTGCATCGCCTGCAGCTGACGGTTCAGACGCTGCCTTCGCCGAAGGTGCTGCGGGTGCTGCCGGCGCCGCGTCAAATGTCACCTCATAACGACCGGGAAAGAGCAGCCCGGAAGTTTCATGGCTGCGACCTTCCACTACCAGCGATTCCGTGTCGGCAGGCACACAAAAGTACAGCCACCCCGTGTCGTCCTCCGCAGCTGCACGCAGCAGTCGCTTGCCGGCTCGTGCCTGGACCGCATAGCCCAGACTGTCAACAGTCGCAGTGAGCACACCGTTGTCCCGCGCCCCCGCAGCATCAATCGTAATCTGCTCGCCATTGATCTGCCGCAGCTTGTCCTGACACCACGCCGATAAGGTCTGGATCATTTCAGCACGACGCTGCTCGCCCAGCCGGACACGCTGCTGCTTCAGCCACAGCGCCAGCGCTTTCTGGCCGGCGTCGTGCAGATTCACGGCACACCACCTGGCCCCCGTCGCCGCCGTCAGCTGAATCTCCAGACCACTGGCCGTGCCCAGCACGCGACACACCAGCAGCTCACTGGAAAACGTCTCGGGATTCTCTGTCAGTGCAGCCTGCAAGGCCTGCTGCTGTTCGCCGGAGACACCCGCGTCAGACCATGGAACCACCGTTCGCGGGAGCGATTTTTCGACCAGCAGCCGGCCCTTCAATTCTCCCTGCAATTCAGGCCCGCCGGGAATCGACAGGGCCAGAATGGCCAGCAACAGCAGAAATCCAATCGCCGGAATTCCAATCACCAGTGCCCGTGAAGGACGACGACGATTGAATCGCGACGTTTTCGACCGACCACGCCGCGGACTGGCGGATGAGCCTGCGCCGGGGCCCACCGGCAGACCCACAGCCCCCGAAGCCGACGCCGGCGCAGCAGGTGCCGACGCGTCTGCCACTGCCACAGCGGGGCCCGGCACCGCCGCTCCAACCGGGGCCGCCGGTACCGACATTTCAGCGACCACCATCACCGGACCAGAAGAAACGTCAGCCCGTGGCGGACCAGAACTGAACGAGGGACCCGCGGGGGGTGCCTGAGCAGAGAAGCCGGCGGAATGCTGCACCGCAACCTGAGCCGACGCGTCCGGAACAGCCACCAGCGGCACCAGCAGGCGCTCGTTGCACTGGGGACATCGTCCCTGACGACCACTGTAGGCGTCGGGCACACGAATCGTTGCTGAACACCGCGGACAGTCAAATTCAATCGCCATGAAACACCTCTGAGATCAACTCGGCTGATGCTGCCGAAGGGCACATTCTGCAGGCAAAAGGCGAGCCAATCTTGAAGAAAACCCGCTGTTTTTTCGGAAAAAACCCAAAAACAGTCCAGTCGTAGCGGCGGCCTGGCCGATTCTTCTCATTATTTGTCGCCCACCCCCGTTTTTACTCAGAACCCGCCATGACGCTGACTGAGTACCGCATTGAAACTGCCCTGTTCGGAGGACCACTCGACCTCCTGCTGCATCTCGTCCGTCGCCACGAAGTCGACGTCTGCGAGATTTCTCTGGGTCGCGTCACCACCGACTTCGAACACTTCTTCAGCTCCGTGCCCCATCCCGATTACGACCTCGCCAGCGATTTTGCCGTCGTCGCCTCCACCCTCCTCGAAATTAAAAGCCAGGAAGTGCTTCCCCGTGATCAGCCACCGCAAGCTGAAGACGAGGCGGACACCACCGAAGACAGCTCAGACCTGATCGCACGGCTCATGCAGTATCGCCGCTATCGCGATGCCGCCGCCCAGCTCGAAGAACGCGGCGAAGAATGGCTGGAACGCTACCCACGACTCACACGCCACCGCCCCGCGGCCGGTCGTGATCACGCCGAAGATCGCATCCGCGAAGTCGAACTCTGGGACCTCGTCAGCGCACTCACTCGCATCGTTCGCATTCCGGATGTGCAGCAAACCATCGCCATCCGGATGGATGAAACCCCGATGTCCGTGTTCCAGGAACACATCCGCGAACGGCTGCTCACCGAAGAACGCGTGGCCTTCAGTTCGTTTTTTGCCGGGGAAAAAATTCAGGCCCGCATCGTCGGCATCTTCCTCGCTATCCTCGAACTGATCCGCCACGAGGGCTACCGGGCTCTGCAGCCCGTCGACTATGACGAAATCTGGATCCTCGCGCCTCTCGCAGACTCCGCACCCCTCGTCAATTCACCCGCTGCACGTTCTGCGTGAGCCCCTGCGTCTGCATCGGTCTTGTCCAGACACAGGGGTTCCCGGTAAACTCTCAGGGCGTCTCACCTGTCTCCTTCTCAGCAACGCCCGTCCATGTTTCGCCGCGCGGCCCGCTTTCTGATTCCCCCGGTCGCCGCATTGCTGCTGCTCGCAGCACTCGTGGCCGGCCTCGAATATTGGCTGCAGGGACAGCCTCCCGGCATGACCATCGTGGCTGCAAATACGGAACTTGCCCTCCAGCCACTCCTTGAACCCTCCGCTGCCTGCCATCATCAGCTCCGCCCCCAAATGCGGCTGCGGCTCCCGCTCACTGACACCGCCTCCGTCAGTCTGCGAATCAATTCCGCCGGTCTGCGGGGGCCCGATCTGTCCGGTGATGCCCTTCAACCCTGGCGCATTCTGCTCCTTGGCGATGACGCGGTTTTCGGAGCTCAGCTGAGCGAGCGACAGTCGCTCGCCGGACAACTTCAGCTGCTCATCGAATCCCGCACGGCCGCCCCCGTAGAAGTGCTCAATGGCGGTGTCCCCGGAGACTGCCCGCTGCTCACATCGCTTCGCTTTCCCTCCCTGCAGCACCTCCAGCCACAACTGGTCATCCTGCACCTCGATATGTCCGACATCGACGACGACGTCGCCTGCCGCAGCCTTCTCACAACGGATTCCGATCGCTCCGCCTGCCCCCATCCTTCTGTGCGTTCTGCAAAGCCTGGCCCGCCACTGCCCGTCCCTGACTGGCTGCAGCAGTCCGCCGTCTTCCAGCACGCGTTCGCAGCCCTGCGGAACGATGTCCCTCCACTGCTCGCCATCACCAGCCAGGCAGCGGGGCAACAGCAGTTCACGTGGATCGCCGACCACCCGGAAAATCGCCGCCTCGAAATCGACCACGCCCTGCAGCCACTCACTCAACTGCGCCAAGCCGTTGAAGCCTCCGGTGCCAAACTTCTCGTCACCACCTGCCCGGTTGTCTGGCAGCTGGTCGATGGACGCCGACTCCCCGAACTCACCCGCCGCTGCCGCATTCGCGGAGCCACTCCCTGCGCCAGCCGCGAACCGTTTCTGGCCATCGCCGAATTCTGTGCACAGGAACGCATCCGCTTCGTCGATGCCGGGACCAGCTTTCGCAGCGAACCGGAACCGCTCGATCTGTTCAGCCACACAGCCCCGGTGCCATCTTCCAAAGGCACCACACTCTACGCGAAGGCCATCGCCGACTACCTGTTTACAAACCCACCAGGCAGCTGGAACCCCTGACTCACCCGCAGACAGCCTGCTTGTACTGTGAGTGGAGACGGGCTGGGGTCAGGGTTGAAATGCGCTGAAACGCGATTGAGCCGCCTCATAAATCACACTGCGATTCGCCAGCGCGTGCATCGCGTTCACAGGGCCCTTCGCCCAATGGCCCTGACTTTCTGGCAAAGGGCACAGCCGGGAGCGTCCCTCTTTTCAGCGGCTCCCAGAGAACTTCAAGGCCATTGGCCCTTCGCCCGCGGACAGCTGTCCTGCGGCTCCTCGACCAGACACCCACTACTGCGTTGATTCCCGGGGGTTCGGCGCGCCTTCGGTCGGTGGACTGTTCAGACTTTGCCGCATTTCCCGCAGGCGATTCAACAGGGCGCTGGTGGCAGGACGCTGGCGGGCATTGGCCGAAGCGGACTCCATGCGCTGAATGCCACCATCCAGAACTTCACGGGCCTGTGCCGGGCGGTTGTTGCGGGCGTAGAGTGTCGCCAGCTGCTGCTGCGTGCGGAGCAGGGCCAGTTGGTACGTGAGTCCTTCTGGGAACTGGTCGGTGAGCTGCTGCAGAAGTTGCATGGCTTCCACCAGTCCCGATTCCGCTCGCAGGAACTGCCCCTGCACGGCCTGAAATGCGGCGATGCGAGCGAGTGTTGCTGCGTGCAGGCTGCGGTATTCAGGGACCGCCGGATGCTGATCCATGAGCTGTCGACTGATCAGCAGCGACCGCTGGAGTCGCTGCAGGTCAGCCGGTCGGAATGCGTTCACCGACCCAAGTGCATCTGCAAGCTCGAACTGAAACAGGTCCACGTCAGGATGTTCCTGCTGGAGTGTTTCGAGGATCCGAACGGCCTCAGCAAATGATTTCTCCGCGGCCGGGAAGTCTCGTCGGAATTGCGCGATGCGAGCGTGATCGCGGGTGGCTCGCGCCAGCTCAAGGCGAAACGCCGTGCGGGTGGGGTCTGCTTCACACAGCGACGTCAGGATCTGACGCGCCTCCGTGTTGGCCTCGATCGACCGCCGCAGGCGAGCATCCAGGGTCGCTGCCGGGAGCGGCGGCTGACCAGGGGCATTGAGAGCTCCGGAAAAACTGCCGGGGACCGGGCCTGGCCCCTGACCTGGGCCTCCGGGCCCGCCCGAGCCTCCGGGGCCCGGGGGAAGGCCCAGGCCGGGCAGACCGAGTGGCCCGCCGGGGCCACCGTTGATCCCGGGACCGAAACGGGGCCGCAGTCGTGGATCGAGGGGTTGTCGGAGTCCCAGAGCGGTGATGGTGTTCAGAGCATTGGCGAGAAGGTAGCGACCTTCGCTGGAGCGGCTGATGGAGGGACTGTCTTCGAGCCGATCGCGGAACTGCTGGAGCGCCTGCAGAGCGGCCGGAATCTCTCCTCGCTGGACTTCCAGCTGCAGCAGCTGATGCAGGATCTGGAGTTCGGCGAGCAGCGGGGCATCGACTGCTGCGGGCTGTCCGGCCGCAGTGCGGCAGGCATTGAGTGCCAGCTGATAGGATTGTCGGGCGTCGTCAAAGCGACCCAGCTGTCGCTGGATATCACCGACACGTCGTCGGGCGTCCGCAGCACTGGTGCCAAGGTCACGGGCATTTTCAGCGGCGAGTCGGTCAAAGAACTGCAGGAGTGTTTCGAGGAGGGTGACGTCGGCGGAGCTGAGTGAGGCATCGGTGTCGGTGAGCAGTTCGTCGGCTCCGATTTCGTCCAGCAGGGTTTCGGACCGGCCGCGGGCCGCAATGTTGGAAAAGACCTCTTCGAACGCCGCAATTGCCAGTTCCAGATTCTTTTCTGCTCGGAGTCGTTCCCGGCTGGCGGTTTCGAGTGCGGCCGTTTTTTCCAGCAGATTGGATTCCGCTCGCTGGTATTGTTCATTGCGAGCTGTGAGTGCTTTCTGAACGCGACGGTAGCTGATGCCCAGAATCAGTCCGATAGCCAGCAGCAGTGTCAGAGTGGCCGCGGTGAGTGCGGCCAGCTGCGGATTGCGGCGCGACCAGCGATACAGCCGCTCCACCGAAGTCACTCGCCGCGCAGTAATCGGACGGTCCTCAAGAAACCGCAGCAGATCCGCCTCGAATTCCCCCGCCGTCTGATAGCGCCGTTCCGCTTCCGGCATACAGGCTTTCAGAGCGATCGTTTCCAGATCACGCGGAATCTCGGCATGGAGCGTGCGTGGCGCAGGCGGCTGGCGACGGTCCGCAACCTGCAGGAGTGTGGTGGAAGGAGGTTCCAGGGTGAGCAGTTCGTGGAGCGTGAGTCCCAGGGCGTGAACATCGGTTCGCGGATCCGCATGCCCCCGCAACTGCTCAGGCGCCATGTAGCGAAAGGTGCCGACGATTTCTCCGGTTTGTGTGATGGCGTCCGGTTCAAGGGCCCTTGCGAGCCCGAAATCGGCAATGCAGATGGTGCCGTTCAGATCCAGCAGCAGATTGGCCGGTTTGATGTCGCGGTGCAGAATGCCCTGACGATGGGCATAGTCGAGTGCATTGGCGGCGGCGGCGATCAGGCGCGCAACGTTGCGAAAATACAGCGCCGGCAGACAGATGTGAGCCCCGGACGGATGCGTTGCACCTTCCGCTTCCCCCGCCTTCCGCTCTGCCTGCTTCCCGGGCGACGCGGCCGTCTGCGATTCCGACTGCGGCAGCACAGAGGCGATTGTGGATTCGGGCGGACGTCCGGCCAGTTCACAGACGATGGTGGAGTCGTTGACGGGGGGCTCTGCGATGATACGGCTGTTGAGGTCGCGTCCGAGCAGGAGTCGGGCGGCTGACGTTGCACGCTGGTGCCGCAGCAGACCGGCAGAGACAGCAACAGAACCAGCAGAGGGGCCACTGGAATGCTGAGCGGCTGAGTTGGTGGCCGATTCTGCAGATGACTCCCGCAGCCGAGCCACCACTTCCGCCAGCGTGGCACCCTCAATCAGCTGCATCGCATAAAAGTGAACCCCGCGATCCTCACCAAATCCAAACACCGGCACAATATTGCTGTGATGCAGCCGTGCTGCCGATTCGGCTTCCCGTCGAAATCGCTGCAACTGCCGATCAGAATCCGCCAGCAGCTGGTTCACCACCTTAAGAGCCACGCGGCGTTTGAGCGACCGCTGGAGAGCCTCGTAGACCACCCCCATGCCGCCTCGTCCCACTTCACGCAGGAGCTGAAAGTCGCCGATCACATCCGGTCGCCGGCCGGCGGAAAACGGGCTGATGGCGGAACGCTGCCGCTGCTGCTCCTGCTGCCGACTGACCCGCTCTGTGACCGCGACCGATGGAAACACCGCCCGAATCAGCTCCGCATGTTCCGGGTACTGGCGGCAGTAGTCTTCGATGGATGGCTCTGCACCAGCCCGCAGCTGCTCGGCATAACGCTCTGCCAACAGATCGACTGGGTGCCGTTCGGCGTCTGATTCCGTGGTTGCTGAGGACATCCTGGAAACTCCGGAAGGCCGTGATCGGTGCCGATATCCCCAAAAAGTATAGCACGAAATGCTGTCAAACCGATTTCGGTGGGCGACTTTTCGTTGCAGACTCCGATCAATACCATTCACTCCCATGCCGTCACCCTACTTAATGACACCGCTCCTTCAACCCCTTCCGCAGAATGGTTGTTTGCCATGAACTGGACCGATCTGACCTGGCCCGAACTTCAGGCCCTCGCACCAGACACCCCGGTGGTCTTTCCTGTGGCTGCAATCGAGCAGCATGGGCATCATCTGCCGGTGGCCACCGACAGTATGCTGCTGGGGGAAGTCATTCGCCGCCTGAGTGCTTCACTGGAACGGGAAGTGCTCTTCGCACCCCTGCAGTGGCTGGGAAATTCAGATCATCACATGGACTTCTCCGGGACGCTCTCAGCACGTCCGCGAAGCTATCTGGATCTGCTCAATGAACTCATGGACACAGCGCTCGCTCACGGATTCCGCCGCATCGTCTTCCTCAACGGGCACGGGGGCAATATCGTTCCCGGCAAGCAGGCTGTGTTTGAGACGCGGCAGCGCTATCGTGAGCGACAGGACCTGCTGCTGCTGTTCGCCACCTACTGGGACTTCGCACGTCCCTGGGAAAATCGGCCGGATCTGGTGCAACGATCCATGGGGCATGCGTGCGAATGGGAAACGTCCATGATCCTGCGAATCGCCCCGCAGCTCGTGCATGACATTTCCAGACTGGAAACCGTCCCCGTGAATTTTGGCTTCGAACCCGCCTACCGGGGCTGGACAACACGCGACCGCACCCGCCCCGGTCATATGGGGTCACCACAGTTTGCGTCCGCCGAAAAGGGTGAACACCTGTTTGCGGAATTCACGAAAGGTGCTGAAAAATTCCTCCGCGAAGTCGCCAACTGGGACGGAAGCTCATTCCTGCAGGATAACACCTGACCCACCAGCCCCCCAATCCCCCTCTTTCGCCTTCCAGGGGAGAGGGGGCCAGATCTGCCCTTTGCCCGAAAGTCAATGCCATTGGGCTTCCGTCCAACTGCTCAAGTGTACGCCGGCCTTCCGATCCATCCCGTATCGTCCGGCAGTTGCAGGTGACGCAGTTTCTCATCTGAATCCGCTGGCTTTGACCGGAACTCAACAATAATATCTCCGCCGACCTCGCCTCTTGTGCCTGATTGCCTGGCTTTACGTCAATGAAATGCGTTGTGCAATGTCTCCTCTCAGCTGCGATAACAGTTCTCCTCTTCTGTAGTGCCGGCTGCAATCACCAGAACGCTGTTTTGCCGGAAAAGGCACTGGTCACACAGAACTCTGAGCTTGAGATTCAACAGCTCACTTTCCTGACGGACCCCGGCAGAATGCTCGGGCCAGATGACGTTCTGGGACCTCGCTGGATGGTTCAATTCCGCGAATTTCCTCAGGGGATACCGTCATTTGGCTTCTCTACAGCGGCCATCTGGTGCCGAATTGATCTGCTTAGCCGATCGTCAGCCAGCGTCATCGCAGAGCTGGCATCAACCAGGCTGGACCATGTCACGTGGTATGAAGCACGCGATGGAAAAATTCTGCGGGAGGTCAGTAATGGCTGGCAGGATGTCAAGCCCGGTGAGCCTGCTCCTGCAAACTATCCGGCAATGCGAATCGATTTGCATTCGGGTCAGCCATGCACACTGCTGATTCGCGTCTGCTCTGAATGTGCATTGACCCTGCCAGTTGCTTTATTCCATGCAGAGGACTTCGGCAGTCTGACGCTGCGACGCAGCTATATCGCCCACCTGCAGGTTGGAGCGTTGATCGCCGTGGTGGCCACCTGCCTGCTCCTTGGGCTCACCCTTCAGGACGGCCTGTTCATACTTCTCGGCCTCTTCGGGGTTGCCGGATTTGCGTATGGAGTTTTTTATGACCCCGTTCTTGCTTTGCAGACGATTCCCATTCCGCCCGCATTCTCAAGGATCGGCTGCAGCCTCTCAGCAACTGCGGCATCAATTGTCCTGCTTCTGTTTTGTGCCGCCTACTCCGGATGGAAGAAAACAAGCCCATTCGATCGGCTGCTGCTGATCACAGCCGGTCTGCTCACCGTTGCCGTACTGCTGCTGCACCTCGCCCTTCCATTTCGCAGTCTCAATCGAATCTTCAGTCTCTTTCTCACTGTTAATGAGTGCATTGCAATCTGGATTATCAGCAGTCCATGGCGGCACAATCGGCAGTCGGCAGACTTCTATGTGCTGCTTGGCGTTCTCCTCGCTCACGCTCCCGCTCTCCTGTTCATCCTGCAGCTGGAACAATTGGTTCCCACGCTGCTTCCGCCACAAAGTCTCCGATTTGTTCCTCTTCCCACCATTGTAAGTGGAATCACTTGCGTGCTTATTCGCCGACGACAGACTGCTCAGCAGCTCAGACTCGGCATCGCCCAGGCTCAGGCCGGTGAGTCAGAGGCGAGGCTGGCTACGCTGCGTTTCCAGCTCAACCCACATATGCTGCTCAACTGTCTGACCGCTGTTTCTGCGCTGGCACGGACGGCCCCCGAACGTATCCCCGTTCTGATCGACAACCTGGCCGCAATTCTCCAGATCCGACTCAAACCAACGTCGCCACAACTCTGGACACTCGCCGAAGAACTGCATCTGGCTCGAGCTTTGGTGGAACTGGATCAGGTGCGATACAGGGACAGTCCGGGTCTGGACGAATCCGTGCAGGTCGAGGCAGCGACTTGCCTTGTTCCGGAAATGCTGCTCCAGCCACTGGTGGAAAATGCCCTGAAATACGGTCGAACCGGTTTGGGGCCACCCGCTATTACGCTCGGTGCCACTGTTTCCGGAAACCGTCTCGTCATCACAATCGGTAACGGTGGACCGAGTGGCGAGACTGGCAAGGTCGCCCCAGGTTTCGGAATTGGAATTGCAAACGTCCGTCAGAGACTTGAATTACTCTATGGCCGTGCTGCAGAATTCACAGTGCAGGATGTATCAGGGCACTTTAAAGCTGTGCTCCGACTACCCGCCGTTCAACAGCATTGAGACTACTCCACGAACAATTCCATTTGTCGTCACTTTGGTCAGGGTGGTAAAGTGTCTCGTTCAAGCTGCATCATCGTTGATGATGAACCACTCTGCAGGGCCCACCTGCGGCAGCTTATCGAATCCGGTCATGAACTGGACGTCGTTGGCGAAGCTGACTCCGTTCAAACCGCGGTGCAGGCGATCGAATCACTAAAGCCCGAGATTGTGTTTCTCGACATCCAGCTCCGACTCGATGACGGTTTCTCTGTTCTCGACTGCCTTCATACCCAGCCGATCGTGATTTTCGTCACCGCCTACGACGAATACGCGGTGCGCGCGTTTGATGTCAACGCCGTCGATTATCTGATCAAGCCCGTTACATCGATTCGTCTGCAGAAAGCCCTGAAACGCGCCTGCAACAGCAGAAACGCCCAGAATGCCACTCCACCAGAAAATCTTCAGCAAAAGGACGTCGCTCTGATGCCGCTGGGTGGCTTTGGCTTCTTCTCATCCCTCAGGGATATCCTTGTCGTCGAAGCCAGCAATCACCATTCCAGGGTCACTTTCGACTCCGGTCGCACCTGCCTCATTCGTCGCTCGATGCGGGAATGGGCCAAACTGTTGCCGTCGTCCATGTTTCATCCGCTTGATCGCTCCTTCCTGATCAACGTGGAACGGATTCAGGCTGTCGACTGCTCCTCCCGCGGCGGCACTGTAATTCTGGGCTCAAGGCGGCTGGCCCTGACCATTGGCCGCGCCGCCGCCAGTCGTCTCCGCGCTATTCTCCCGGCCCAGCCCGCCGCAAACGGTTGATGTCCCACTAAGCTGCGCCCGCAACCCGGAGCGCACGACTGTCGGCACGCTGTCTGCCGACGGTTTCTGGATGTTGGAACCGTGGCTGATTCACGTTGAATCCGGGACGTTCTGCGACATCGCCCGCACACTCGCTGCAAACCGGGTGGCCGAACCTGTTA
>JBJTOM010000417.1:0-15708 GCA_046074585.1 Planctomycetota bacterium
GCAGGCTGAAGGAGACGGTTTCGATCTGGTCTCCGAACCAGAAGAGAACTTTGTCGGCGGCGGTTTGCAGTTCGGGGATGAAGGCATCTTCGCGATGGGAATCGAGGATTGGCAGGTCGAAGAGCACGGTGAGGTGTCGCGTGCGGTCGGATTCCTGGAGGAGTGGTTCCATATCGGGTGAGGGTGTGGCTTCGCTGCTTTTGGCTTCATGAAGTTCTTCGGCCATGAGCAGTGGAGCGACGACGAAGGTTTGTGAATCGACGACAAGGTAGGCGTAGTCGGGCGCTTCGTAGACTTCGACGTTGGGATCGGGGCGCATGCGGCCGAACTGTTTTACGAGGTCCTGGTGTGTGGGCTGTTCGCGAAGCCGGACGACCATGGCGACATCGGGGGGGGTGAGTCGGGCGCCGAAGTTGAGGGCGATGGTGAGTTCTGCGATCTCGCGGGGAATGCGTCGTGTGCGGTCTTCGATGAGCGATGCCAGCCATGTTCCGAGATCTCCGAGCATGGCGAGGAATTCGGCTTTGACGGGGTCCTTTGACCAGAGTTCTTCGGGGCGCAGGTGGATGACGACGTGAGGTGTGAAGGGAAGATAGTCGAGGGGGATGGGTTTGCCGGTGGTGGGGCTGAGTTGCTCGGCGGATTCGTTGGACGCTGCCTGTTCGGCCTTTTCCTGCTGAAAGGCGACATTGGCTTTGACGGGTTGTTTTTGAGCTGTGGATTGCGGGTTGCCGCGGAATGCCTGGACGCTGACGACGCCGACGATCACCAGCAGCAGCGCGGTGGCGGCGGCGGTGATGGTGCGAGTTTTGGGGGACATGCTGCGTTTGCGTCCGCGCGTGCGCTGCAGAACGCTGGATGCGGGGGCTGTATCGGACTGGGGGGTACCTGGAGCAGCAGCGGGCTCTGAGAACGCCGGGAAGCTGAAACCTGCTGGAGCGGGTTCCGGGGAGGGAGCAGCCGCGGGAGCACCACCGAGTGAGAAGGCGGAAGCGTGGTGCGGTGGGGACGCCGAGCCCTGGTGCAGCTGATCCGGTACCCAGCGTGCTCCGCGTCCGGACTGTGGGGCGAGTGGCAGCACGGGGAGGTCATCGACCGGGGCCACTTCGAGCGTGGTCGGGACGGTGATCACGAACCGGTTGTCACACTTCGGACAGCGGGCTTTTTTTCCCACGAGGCTGGTGTTGGGCAGTTTGAGTTGCGTTTTGCACACCGGGCAGGGCACGTTGATCGCAGTCATCGAGGGCTCCTGAAATGAGACCTCAGTATGGTAACGGGCGACTGCCGGGGTTGGAAATGCTTTTTGAATGCTCCGGCGAGGAAAGGGGCGAACCGTGGCTGCCGGTGGCTACGACAGCCAGCCTCGTACCCGGGACGGCCGGGTTCACTTCGCCGGGGGCGGGGATGACGCAGGTTTGCTGTCTGGCATGCGCGCGACGCCCATGCTGGACTTCGGCGGGTCAGAGAGTGAGGCTGTCCCGGTGGTGGAGCGTTTTGTTGGGACCGATTGCTTCGCGGGTGGTGCGGGCGTGGCGGGCCTGGTGGGGCTGGTGGCGGGCCGTCTGGCGGTTTTTGCGGAAGTGGAGCGGGTCTGCGAGCCTGTGGCAGCCGTGTTCGGCCGGCGAGTGGCAGCGGAGGGTTTTGTGAGCGAGGCTTTGGCAGCGGATCTGGTTGCCGATGCTGTTGGTGGTGTGTTTACGGAGGCGGTTTTCGGTGCGGGGTTCATGGCAGCTGCTGCGGTCGGAGCGGGCGGTGCGGTCTTTGGGGCAGGGGCTGATTTTGATACGGGTTTGACTGCTGGTGCTGGTGCTGGTGCTGGTGCCGGTGCTGGTGCCGGTGCTGGTGCCGGTGCTGGTGCTGGTGCTGGTGCTGGTGCTGGTGCGGCTTCCGATCCTGCCTTTGGCGTGGGATCAGTTACCTGTGCGGGAACTGGGGGCGTTGTTGCGGGCAGTGGGGGCACGGGGACGTCGGTGTTGATGGCGGTACCTGTGGATGGGATATCGGTTGGGCTGGCCTGTGAAGCGATGCGGAGGTCGCGGCAGGCGAGCAGTGAGCCTTTTTCGTAGTGGATATTTTTGAGTGCGATGGCGTATTCGCTGCGGGCGCGGAAGAGTTGGATTTCTGCCTGAGCCGCGCGGCGTACGGCATCGACCTGGCGTTCGTCATTGGACTGGAATTCGGTGCGTGCGAGTACGGCATCGAGGTATTTGCGGGCGGCTGCGTACTGCGCGAGCGAATTTTTGACAGCTGTGAAGGCGCGTTCCTGATCGCTGAACGCGCCTGTCAGATTGCTCACGATTTCCCGCTGCTGTTCGCGCTGGACGGTGCGTTCGCGGGCGAGGTTGAGTTCTGCGTGGGAGACGGCGGCATGTCCGCGGCGGAAGCCGATTGGCACGTTCAGTTCCACTCCCATCATCCATTCCTGATGGTTGCCGGTGAGAATGTTGCCGACTGCGGAATCGGGAGCGCTCCCGCTCTGGATTCCGGATTCGATCAGGGTGTCGCCGAAGCCGCGAACACGATAGCGTCCCACGGCATCAAGTCGGGGATGGAGAAAGTTTTTGGCGGCAATCAGTTCGAGTTCGCGTTTTTTAACGGCCAGATTCTGTCGCTGCACTTCCGGGCGTTGAGTGAGTGATTCGGAGATGGAGGATTCCCAGTCGAAGAGGATTTCCGCGAGCACGGGTTCATCGCAGGGACGAATAATGGTGCCATCGGTGGCAGGGAGTCCCATGAGCAGTCGCAGGCGACGTTCGGCCGCGAGGACTCCGCCTCCCGCCTGCAGTGTGCCGCCGGTGGCCCCATTGCGAACTTCGGTGCCGTTAAGCAGTCGGCCGAACATGGAATCTTCCATTTCGGACTGCAGCTGCAGCTTCTGCTGTTCAAGCAGCAGCGCTTCCAGCTGATTTCGGGAGGTTTTGTCGGGATCGGCGTTTTGCGGATATTTCTCTTCACAGAGTCTGGCGACCTGTTGCCAGGCATTGCGGCGTGCGTCAAACTCGCGGTAGGCCAGATACAGGTCCCAGTAAGCGTTTTCGAGGTTGCTGATATAGTCGCGGAGGGAAATCTGGAAATCCGTGTCGGAGATATCGCTGTTGACTTTGGCGATCTGTATGCCGTTGTAGACGCCGGGGGTGGACCCTGGTCCGGCGATACGGTTGAATTCCATGCCGCCCCCCTGCAGCAGTGGCTGTCGCAGTTCGGCTTCCACCCATGAGTTCCACGAACTGAAGAACTGGTTGGCCGGAGCGTTGTTGATATCTGAGTCAGCAACGGTGCGCAGGGCCATCTGGGACCCGGCCGCGGACTTTTTGGAGAGCTCGATCTGATAATCATCCCACTGCTGCTGGAAGGCCGTGGCACCGCCTGCGTAGAAGCTGTTGTTGTAGAGGCGATCGTTCTGGTTGAAGCTGGCAATGGCTGCCAGCTGTGCATCGAAGGCACTCAGGGCTGCTTCCGAACCAAACCGGGGATCCATCTGCTGGATTTGCCGTGAGAGCACGGTAGGAGCGGAGTCGGGTGACCGCAGCAGGGTCCCGCCAAGGTCCCGCAGGACGGGTGAGGTGCCGAGTGCCGCAGTGAGGACTTCGGACAGGGAGTAGTCGCGGTAGGCTTTTGCATCGAGTGACTCGATTTCCCGCGCCGAGATGGGGCGGGGCGTTGCCCTGACGTCGGTGAACACGGGCGGCGCGGGGTAGTCGACCTGCCGCATCACTTCGTCTGATGCTTTGGTCTGATGACGGATCGTCTGATGGAGTGCCGGCAGTGTTCGGGTGGTGCAGCCGGAGCCTTGCAACAGCGTTCCGACGGCTGCGGCCAGCGCAGTGCTGCGCCCGAAGCTGCGCAGTCTGGCGAAGAGACCAGAGGAAGATTCGTATTGTTCTTTGACACGGTGATCGGACATGTGCTCTCCCCGCCTGACGCCGGCCAGCAGAACCGGCGATCCCTCCGGGAAACGAATCCCCGGATCTTCAATTCGGTTCGGCAAATCGGCGTCAAAGTCGGGAGAACAATCACAGGGATTTCAGTCGTCAGGATCGGGAGATCTGGTACCGCAGGAACACAGAACCCATTCCCCCCAGATTCACAGGGAAAAATTTCACCGCTGTCGGCCTATTCCGCATGTGTTCGTCCCCTCTCCGGCCCGCAATCTGTGTAGAATGCGAGTTGGTATCCCGTAGACAACTCCTTCCAGACCAGATTCGGCTCAGCCATGCCCCGTCGTGTTCCGCGTTCTCCTTCGCGCCGTCCGCCGAAAAACTCTGCAGGTCCTGGTGCTGCAAAGCGTCGCCCCGGCCCTTCCCGAGCGGCCGAATCCCGCGGGGCCCTGACTCCTGCCCGCCCAGAGGATCTGGCGTTGTTCTCTGAGGCATCCGGGGCGGATGATCTGGAGGTCGATCCGGCAGAAGTCACCGAGGACGGTGCGGCCGGAATGCGGCTGCAGAAGTTTCTGGCGATCTCCGGGGTGGATTCCAGAAGAAACTGCGAACAGTACATCCGTGACGGTCGGGTCACGGTGGACGGCGAAGTCGTGACTGATCCGGCTCGGCTGGTCAACGCAGAAGACCACGATATTCGGCTCGATTCTGAACGCCGTCGACTCCCGCGATTCCGCTATTTCCTGCTGAACAAGCCCAAGGGTGTGTTGTGCACGAACAGCGATCCCGAGGGTCGTCCGCGAGCTGTGGACTTGATTCCGGTGGCTGATCAGCGACTGTTCACTGTGGGGCGGCTTGACGAAAACACTCAGGGCCTGCTGCTGCTCACCAATGACGGAGATCTGGCTCAGCGACTGGCCCACCCGCGTTTTGAGGTGGTCCGCCGGTATCGCTGCCAGGTTGCGGGGCAACCCACCCCGGAAACGCTCCAGCAGCTCCGTGAGGGCATGTATTTTGCGGAGGGATTTTTCCGGTTTCGGCAGGTGCGATTTGTGCGGCATCAGGGACGCAGCACGGTGCTGGAGCTGGAGCTTCAGGAGGGTAAAAACCGGGAAATTCGCCGGCTGCTGGCCCGCGTGGGACACAAGGTGCTGGGCCTGGAACGCATAGCTTTCGGCCCGCTTCTCCTGGGATCGCTCCCCTACGGCCGATTCCGGGAGCTTTCGCCGGTGGAGATTCGTGCTCTGCGGCAATTCCTTTCCGGTGAGCGGCTGCCGGAACGCCGAACGGGTGGCGGATTTGGCTACCGACCAGGAAAAACACGTGGTCGTCGTCCGAAAAAGTCGGCTCGCGGCACAGCAGGTGGCGGTTCCGGGGCATCCGCCACAAGTGCCGGGGGTGGCCGGGGGGCGCCCCGGGCCTCCGGTGCCGGGCGTCGAGGTGAAGCGCGTCGGGTGGAGCCCCGCCGGGGACCAACGGACAAAGCATCACCCGGGAACGCCAGAAAAAAGCGGTCGCGATGAGCTTCGACCGGCTACGCAAACAGGCGCCAGGGGTGGATGGACAGCCCGCTCAGACGCCGCGGACGCCGTGATTTGCCGCACAACAGACCGCGCTTCTCAGAAAACCACCTCTCCGGTGCTGTCGTCCTTGACATCTACCCAGTCGTCTGACATCCTACGCGATTCGCGCTCGGGTAGGTTTTCGCAAGCCAGAAAAACTCAGCCGTTTCCCGAAACCGTCTGCATTTGCGGTGCCCCATCTGCCGATCCGCAGCCGATTCGAAGTCGATCTGAAGTCGATCTGAAGTCGATCTGAAATCTGTTTTTCGTGTTCCCGATCGCTTTTTGTCAAAATTCAACCCGGACCTGTAGTCATGCCACAGCCCAAACGTCGGCACTCCAAAGCGCGGTCTCGCAAGCGCAACAGTCACAATACGATCAAGCCCCGTCAGGTCGCGCGCTGTCCCCAGTGCGGAACGATGGTGCCAACTCACGTCATCTGCCCGACTTGTGGCTATTATCAGGGGCGAACACTGGTCGAGGAATCCGAGGAATAAGCTGCGATGCGCATCGCTCTGGACGCCATGGGCGGAGACTTCGCCCCTGGCCCGAATATACTCGGTGCAATCGAAGCAGCAGAACGTCTGCCAAATCTCGAAGTGCTCCTTGTCGGTGACCGTGCCATTCTCGAAGCCGAACTGTCGAAGATCGGACCACTCCCTGCCACCATTCGGATTGTGGAATCTGAAGGCTTCGTTGGGATGGACGAAAAACCGACAACGGCTCTCCGGGATAAGCCGAATTGCTCCATTGTCCGCTGCTGGCAACTCATGGCCTCCGGGATGGCGGACGCTGTCGTCAGTGCCGGTCACACCGGCGCCGTGGTCGCTGCCGGCCTCAGAACACGTCTGTTCCTGAAAGGTGTCAAACGTCCCGGTATTGCCGTCCGCCTCCCAACGCTCAAAGGGTCCTGCATCCTGATCGACGTTGGCGCCAACCCGGCCGCTCGCCCGGAACACCTCGCACAGTACGGGCTGATGGGTTTCGTTTACGCCCAGAAAATGCTTGGAATCCCGGCTCCGCGCGTCGGTCTGATGAACATTGGCAGCGAAGAGGGGAAAGGGACAGATCTGTACCGCGACACCCACACACTGCTCACGCAGTCCCCCATTCGCGAATGGTACGTCGGAAATGTGGAAGGTCGCGATGTCTACCACGGCGACACCCACGTGATTATCAGTGAAGGTTTCGTGGGAAACGTGATCCTCAAAGTCAGCGAGGGCATGGCCGAATTTCTTCTGAAAACCGTCGGCCGAACACTCGCAAAAGAACTCACGACAGAACGCGAGCACGCCGAACAACTGCTGGACCAGCTTGTGGACCAGTTCCACTATCGCGAGTCCGGCGGCGCCCCGCTTCTTGGCATCGATGGCGTGTGCATCATCTGCCATGGTTCCAGCGATCACCGATCCATCCGAAATGCTATTCGCATGGCGACGGAAATGGATAACCACCACATCAATGCTCAAATCACAGAACTGCTGATTCAGGCCCAGTAGCATGCCGCGAATTGCCCTTTTCTTCCCCGGTCAGGGTGCTCAGCACGTCGGTATGGGCAAGCGACTGGTCGCGCAGTACCCTGCTGCCAGACGTCTCTACGACCGTGCCTCAGAAATCCTCGGCTACGATCTCGCCAGCCTCTGCTTCGACGGTCCCGCTGAAGAACTCGATTCCACCGTCATCAGCCAGCCAGCGATTTTCGTCACCAGCCTGGCCGCCCTCGAAAAGCTCAGACAGGATTCCCCCGAAATTCCGCTCGCCTGCGAAATGACAGCCGGGCTCAGTCTGGGCGAATACACAGCACTCGTGTTTTCCGGAGCCATGTCGTTCGAAGACGCTCTGAAAGTCGTCAAACGTCGCGGCGAAGCCATGCAGGCCGCCGCCGACGCCACGCCCTCCGGGATGGTCAGCATTCTGCTCCTGGAACGCCCGCAGGTCGAACAGATCTGCCAGGAAGCCTCCGCTCACGGCTCCATCCGCATCGCCAACTTTCTCTGCCCGGGAAACCTCGTCGTCAGTGGTGACAACGCCGCCTGTGAGCGGGCCGCAGAACTGGCCGTCGCCGCCGGGGGTCGCGCGATTCCTCTGGCCGTCGCCGGAGCGTTTCATACGCACATCATGAAGCCCGCCGACGACGCCCTTGCTGAAGTGCTCGCCGAAGTCGAAATCCGCTCACCCGAAATCCCGGTGGTCTCCAACGTCGACGCAGAAACGCACTCCGATCCCGAAGAGATCCGCGATCTGCTCGTCCGCCAGGTCATCAGCCCGGTCCGCTGGGAAGATTCCATCCAGCGAATGCTCGCAGCCGGCTGCGACGATTTCTACGAAGTCGGCCCGGGTAAAGTGCTTCGCGGACTGCTGAAACGCATCAGCCGCAAAGCCAACTGTGCCACCGTGAATGATTCCTTCGAAGAATAAATGCAGGACGGACTTCCAGTCCGTGGCACTGTGATTCTGTGGCACTGTGATTCTGTGGCACTGTGATGATGGCACAATGGGGACATGGGCGAAGTGCGGTGGTCCCTTCGCCAGTCTCACGTCTCAGTGATTGAATTGGAACTCGCGAGTGTTGATCAGGGCCCAGATGAGGTCCTGGAAGGCTTCCTGAGCGGCGCGGGTGGGGTCGATGGGATTGCCGGTGGCATCGGATTGAGGAGCCGTGAGGAATTCCACGGCGGTCTGCAGTTCACCCGGCTGTGGTGGCCGGCTGAAGGCTCGCAGATAGAGTTCTCTGACGCGGTCTTCGACAGGCACCTGGGACTTTGAAAGCTGATCGGCGCGATGACCACCACCCGCCAGTTTGCCGCGAATGTCACCGGCATTCATGAGATGCAGGCTTTGTGCGAGACTGGAGGATTGGGTGCGTTCGCATTCGCAGACACTTTCGTTCTGGGGACGACCGAAGACTCGCAGAAATGGCGCTGACTGGTTGTAGCTGTTGTCCGGGAGTGCAATGGCGCGGGTTCCGGGGGGCAGGTTGGGGAAATCGGTGCGTGACAGGGCGAGGTCATCGATGGAATCCAGCAGCACCTCAGCCTGCAGTCGTCGTGGCTGCCAGCGGGAATAGTTCTGCTGATCAGCCTGGTTGTGTTCATTGGGCTGGGAACTGAGCTGGTAAGTGTGTGAGCGAGTGATGGTGCGGATGAGGTCGCGGAGGTCGAAATTGCTGTTGATAAAGTGGCGTTCAAGTGCGGCGAGGAGTTCCGGATTGGAGGGTGGATTGCTGTCGCGAATGTCATCTTCCGGCTCGATCAGCCCACGCCGGAAGAAGTGCTTCCAGTAGCGATTGACGAGCGCTTTGGCAAAGAATGGATTCCCTGGACTGCTCATCCAGTCTGCCAGTCTCAGACGTGGATCTTCATCCGGGGCGATGCCAGGGATCTCTGTTCCCAGGGGCGCGGGTTTCAGGGAGATTCCGGTTCGCGGGTTGGCAGCGACAGCCGCTCCGCGTTTGTGAAAGATCATGTCTTCACCACGAGTGCCTGTGGGTTTGCGTCCGACCTGGGAAAAGAACGCGGTGAGTCCGTAGTAGTCGTCCTGGCTCCAGCGTTCAAACGGATGATGGTGACATTGCGCACACTGCATCCGCACGCCAAGAAACAGCTGTGCGACATCTTCCTGCTGGAGTTTGGGTTCGCGAACACGTTTATACCAGGCCACGGGGGGATTGGCGATGACGGTGCCGGTGGCTGCCAGCAGTTCACGGACGAACTGGTGATAGGGCTTGTTGGCGAGAAAGCTGTCGCGAACCCACGCGTGAAAGGCGAAGTTGGATGTGATGTCGCTGGCATCGTCGCGGCGATTTTTGAGCAGTGCGGTCCATTTGCCGGCGAAGAAATCGGCGGAGTCGGGGCTGGCCAGCAGCCCTTCGATGGCCAGGTCACGACGGTCAGGGGCGGTGCTGGCGAGGAAGGCCGTGGTTTCTTCCAGCGTGGGCAGGCGTCCGGCGATGTCAAGTGAAACACGCCGTAGAAATGTGGCGTCGTCGCAAACCGGGGATGGCGGAATTCCCAGTTCCCGCAGATTTGCAAACACCAGATCGTCGATGAAGTTTCGGGAGGGCGGTAAGGAATCGACGGACGCACCCAGAGGAATCACGGCCTGAAATACGGCCACCTGTCCCTGGTAACGCACCATGACACTGGCGCGGCCTGGAATTGTCGACGCAGTGACCACGCCAGCTTCGGTGACTTCGGCCATCGCCCGGTCGTTGCTCTCGAAGAGCGCTCGACTGGTGACATCCTGGCGGGATCCATCGCTGTACACAGCGAAGACATGGAGCGGTTGCCGGGCGTGACGCGGCAGCAGGCCGCGGGGAGGCTGGACTTCGAGTGCCTGCAGGGTGGGCGCGGAAGCGCCGTCCCACGCAGCCCCCTGGGAAATCCAGTTGCGGATGGTGAGCCAGGCTGGGGAGTCTTCAGGCATACGACGACCACCACCATGCGGAACCTTGCCGGAAGCTTTGAGCAGCAACAGGCTGTTTTCAGGGACGGCAGCAAACAGCCGTCGCCCTCGGGCCTCCTTCACCAGATGCTCGTAGTCCTCTGCAGGCTCAAACCCCAGCAGTGACAGCTGAAAACCGTTCTGACCATTTCCCGCCTTGGCATGACAGGCTCCCGCGTTGCAGCCATGGCGAGTGAGCAGCGGGACGATGTCGTTGACGAAACTGACCGGAATATCGGCGGTCTGCCCGGGACCTGGAACCGCGTCGTCGGCCGAGCAGACAACGGCAGCCAGCAGAAGACACACAGGCAGCCGAAAAACGGTGAAGACACAGCGGGGGGGCTGAAGAGGCATCGGAAAACCGCGAGGCAGGGTGGGCGGAGATGGAGGCGGGGCCCGCATTTTACCAGCCCGATCCACCCGGAGTCCACGCAGAAACGAACGAAACGCAGCATTTCAGCACATCCGTTCAGCGCATCCATCCCCTGGGGATCAGGGGATTGGCGGGAGGACGGGGAGCGGCAGCGGGCTGAGTTCGGGGGGAGCGGGGGCGGGGATGGTGGCTGCGGGATCTGACGCGGGTGATGTGGGCCCCGGTGTGGGCGACGGGGGCGGGCCTGGAGTTGCTGGTGGCGCAGCCTGAGCGGTTGGCGGGGCCACGTCAGTGCTGGGGCCGACGGGTGGTTCCGCGGCTTTTTCATGGACAGCGGGTGCGACAGTGGAGTCGCCGGAGGCGGCTGCGGGGGTGACGGCCTGAGATGTTGCATCCTGGGCAGCAGCTTTGGCATCGGCCAGCTGTCGTTCAAGGACGGCAGGATGCACGTATTGCTGTCGGTCGGCGATTGTCAGAGGCCGTTTGGGCTGTCGGACATTTTTATTTCTGAAGGGAGGATTGATGCGATTGCCGGCGAGCATGGGACCTTCATAGACGCTGCCCTGAGTGAGTGGTCCAACGCCAAGGAGCCAGGAGTCACGGGAGTCACTGCGGGCCACCGCGGCTCCGGACTGCCAGACGGGCACACCTGTTTCCCGGTGATAGGCGTAGACGACCACCTTTGAAATCCCGACGGCACCATTTCGTTTCCCGAAGGAAATTTCCGGAATGACGGGCATCACGGGAACTCCGGCGGCACTTGCTGCGGCACCGATCCCATTGCTTGATGGAATGCCATAAGTGACTTCCATCGTATCAGTGCCGAGGGCTCCGACGCGGGCTTCGAGGATGTAGTCGGCTTCGGTGCGTGTGGTTTCGACACTCAGGCCGCTGGTCGTCATTTTCTGACGCAGGGCGCTGATCATATAGTCTGAATTGATATAGATGTTGCTGCCCTTGAATGTCTTCATGTATTCCGTGTCGAGGTACACTTTGCGGCCGGCAAGACCGGAGAGGTCGAGCTGATCAATAGCGCGATCGACGGAATCTGACAGCAGCAGCTGTTCGGTGCCCTGTCGCTGCAGGGCTGTGCCACAACCAACCAGCAGCAGAAACAGCAGCGGCAGTCGCAGACGAAGATGACGGAGGGCCAGCAGCATCCGGAGGGACATCACGGCTGAGGAGGGGGCAGCGAAGGAACGAACCACGGAATTCTAACTTCCGCGGCCTCTCTGCGGGCTCAGCAGTGTGGATTTTCGGAACACCCGGAATGGTCTGGTGCCACGGGATCAGGTTTTTTCGGCGGTTTCTGCCGGGCAGTACAGCAGCGGGAAGAATTGACCGCTCAGCGGTGTGCCTGGAGGAATCACAGGCACGCCTTCCAGCAGTGGCTGGTCTGACTGACTGCAGACGCCATCAAGCACCAGATTCACCACGACGGCTCGACGTGGCCGGTCTGTACGGTTCTCGAAGGAACCGTGCACTGTCAGCGGATGATGAAACACACATTCCCCCGCTCTGAGCTGCACCGGGACAGGGTTACGGAACTGTTCCCACTGTGCTTCCGTGAGAACTGTCTGAATGGCCTGCATATCGCCGGCCAGTCCGGTGATCGGGAGCAGATTCCAGCGGTGGCTGCCGGGGACGTAGTGGACGCAGCCGTTGTCGACGGTGCTGTCATCGAGACCGATCCAGCAGGTCAGGTGGGCCATGGGACGCGTCCGGGTCCAGTATGAATAATCCTGGTGCCAGGCGACGACGCCTCCGTGCAGGGCCGGCTTGCAGAACAGCTGATCGTGCCAGAAACGCACGGCTCCGCGGAGCAGTTGTGAGGCGGGAGTGGTGACTGCGGGGTGCCAGAGCAGATCGTGGAGGCCGACGGCAATTCGCCAGGCTCCCAGAGCATGAAACAGAACCCGATCGGGGTCGCGGGATTCGTTGGAATTGTATTCGTACCAGAATTCCTGGCCAGGATGACCTGGATGGGTGAGCACAGCAAGTTCTGCGCGGAGCTGTTCAATCTGGGATGCGTTGAGGATCTGTGGTCCGACAACAAATCCCTGACTGTCGAAGTCAGTGAGGGCGGAGTCGCTGAGTCGCCATGGACTGCGATCCGTTGACGGTGGCGGAAACAGCGGGCTGAGTGGTGTGTGAGCCAGTGACAGGTCGCGGGGGACTGGGGCATGCATGTCAGGTCATCCGATCGAGTTTCAGGGGGCCACACGAATGCGAATGCGACGATACTCCATCTGTCCACGATCGCCTTCCAGTCCGATCGGACCGGTTGCCGGGAGTTTGAAGGCGTCTTCGAGAAGTTCGCCGTTGCAGGTGCAGCGGGCGGAGGTACCACGAGCTTCGACGACGAGTTCGTTCCAGTCACCGGGGCGGAAGTTTTTGAGTTCTTTCCAGGGGCCGGCGAGCGGGAAGTCGCGGCACTGGAGCTGTGGTTCACGCAGAAACACGCCGCTGTCGGCATTTGGAGTCGCGCGGAACTCCAGTTTCAGCGTGAAGTCGGTTGGGAAGTCCCGAGTGGTCCAGAGCTGCTGGATTCGACGTCCTTCTGTGGGCGTGGTGACCACGAGGCGTCCGTTGATGGCACGGTAACGTCCATCGGGAGTCGCCTGCATGCCGTCGAAAGCCTGAGCCTTGTCGACGAACGGCCAGGCGACACCGTTCGGATCCCGTTCCATCCAGCGTTTTGCGGAGACACGGACTGATTCGGGGGTGACCCTGAAGCCCCAGCCGGTGAGATCGCGACCATTGAAGAGGCTTTCAAAGCCTGCTTCCGGCTGAAAGTCATCAGGATCCGTTTCGATCAGACCGAGCGTTGCGAAGACGGGGCGGAGTGCTCCGGCCCAGCGTCTGTAACCGCGCTCGTTGGGATGCAGCAGGTCAGGCATGTCTGAGGCGTTTGCGTCACCGGCTGCATTGGCAAACAACGTCCATGTATCAATCACAGTGACCTGGCGATTCCCACGGGCGACCTGCTGGAGCAGCTGATTGATGCTGCGAATGCTGTCGGCGGGACGTTTTTTTTCTGCGGAACTGGGGAAGACCTGGCACAGCACGATCGGTGTTTCCGGATGAGCTTTGGCGATCTGTTCAAGGATCAGTCGCACGTTGGCGGCGATGACTTCCGGAGCGGCGGCTTCTTCGAGATCGTTGGTGCCCATGAGCATCACGATGGCTTTGGGGCTGAGCGAGAGTACGTCGGCCTGAAGGCGAATGAGCATTCCGCGGGTGGTGTCGCCACTGATGCCGCGATTGGCGATTTTCAGGCCAGGAAAAAGTCCCTGAAAGTCGTCTCCGGCTCCCTGTGTGATGGAGTCACCGAGGAAGACCACGGAGCCCTGATCGGATTGCTGTCGCTGCTGCCAGGCAGCTCGACGCTGCTGCCAGAGATTTCGGAACCAGTCATAGCGGCGGATGGGGCCGGCGCCAGGGAGTCCGGTATCGGAGTCGGGCAGGCGGACGTCGGCCGGAGACTGGGCGATTGCCGGAGTCGCGTGTCCGAGAGGGCAGGTCAGTGAACAGGCCGTGAGAATGAACGAGGCGAAGAATTTCATAAAGGTGTCCCGGATGATTCGACATGGGTACCGAGCATAATGGAATTGAGTCCGCTGCCGATGCCCAGCAGCGCGAACTGTTCGTCGGGGCGGGGCGGTTGTTGTGCGAGTCCCAGCGAGAGTGCCATGGGGAGCGCAGCAGCTCCGGTGTTGCCGAGGAATTCGACGGTTGGGAAATCGAGTGCGGGGTTGAGCCCGAGCTGCTGCATGAGCGCAGTGCGATGCTGTCGGCCGACCTGATGAGTGAAGACGCGGGAGACGGAGTCGTTGTTCCAGTTGAGCACGTGTCTGGCTTTTGTCCACGTCCGGGCGGCAAGTCGAATTCCGGCGTGCAGGAGCGCTTCGGAGTCGGTCTCCATTCTGGGGCGAGTGTCACCGGTGGTGGAGTTGACGCCACCGGCGCAGAGGGCGTGAGCGGAGGAGTCGGCGAGGACAGCTCCGCCGAGGAGTCGGTGTTGAGTGCGGCTGAGTCGGCGGTCGCAGAGCACGATGGCGGCGGAACCGGATCCGATGGTGAGCGACGCGAAGGCCGACTTAATGGATTGTCGGGTAAGGGAGTCATCGGCGAGCAGGCTGTCGATGGTTCCTTCGACGAGGTCACGACCGGTTTCGGTGCCGACCACGATACCGGCTTTGATGCGTCCCAGTTCGATCTGGTCGGCAATCAGGAGCATGCCGTTGAGGAGTCCGAGGCAGGCGTTGCTGACATCGAGAACCAGACAGTCATCGGGAAGTCCGCTGCCGGCATGCACACCGGCAGCGGTTGCAGGTTCCATGCGATCACGGCAGACGGAGCCGTGAACGAGGGCGCCGATGGTGCGTGGTTCGAGCCCGGATTGTCGGAGTGCGAGTCGGGTGACGGTGGTGCTGATGGTTCCGGGGAGTGTGCCGGGGTCCCACCAGCGACGTTCGCGGATTCCGGTCATGAGTTCGAGGCGGCCGTGGGGCAGTCCGAGACGTTCGTAGACCGGGGCGAGTCGGGATTCGATTTCCGTGGAGGTGATGACATGAGGCGGGAGCAGATGAGCGACCGCTTCGATGCAGACGTGCTGATATTTCATTTCTTGAGACCGTCGATGATTTTCTGAATGGCCTGGCTGTCTTCAGCGGCGACCACCATCGTATTGCGGGCGGCGATTTTGCCATCGCGGTCGATGACGAACGTCCAGCGGCGGGCTGTGATGCTGCGGGTGAGCAGTTCTTCCTGGCCGTCGATGACAGCCTTGACTGTTTTTTCTTCGCGAGCAACGGGGACACCGAAGGCGTCGGCGACTTTGCCTTCGGTATCGGCGAGCAGCGTGAAGTTGAGGTTATGGGCTTTGCGGAACAGCTGGTGGTTTTTGACGGAGTCACCGCTGACGCCGACGACCTCGACGCCCTGATCCCTGAGTTTTCCGAGATCGTCACGGAATGCGCAGGCTTGTTTAGTGCAGCCGCCGGTCATGTCAGCGGGGTAGAAGTAGACGACGATGATTTTTTTGCCGAGGACGTTTGAGGATTTCCATTCGCGACCGGTTTCGTCAGGCGCGGAGAATTGGGGGGCCGTGTCGCCGACTTTGAGATCAGCGGCGTGGAGGAGTGTGGTGGCGAGCAGTGTGCAGAGGACGGCGGCAGCAGCGGAGGGACGAAGGAGTGACATTGCTGGGGTTCCTGAAGGGCGATTGGATGCGGGACTGGTGGTGTGGGCTGTTCGGGAGATGAGCGGGGCGCAAAGAAAAACGGCTGGCAAAACTGCCAGCCGCCGGAAGACTTTCCGAAGAGCAGCAGACCAGACTACTTCTTTGCAGCCTTCTTTGCAGCCTTCTTTGCAGCCGGCTTTGCGGTTGCGGCCTTCTTTGCGGCCTTCTTTGCAGCTTTCTTTGCCACGGTTCGTTCCTCCAAAAAAG
>JBJTOM010000418.1:0-9742 GCA_046074585.1 Planctomycetota bacterium
CTCGTTCGGGCAGTGGGGCCTGACGATCGCGGGGGGATTGAAACATTCCAGTTTGCCCGTTTTAGCACCGTTTCGTCATCCCAGCATGGCACCGGGGGGCCGAAAGCTGTTTCGGGGAACGTGGGGGGGGGCGTGCGACCGATATCAGTTGAGTTCGCCTTCGCCGGATCTGAGGCGTTCGTTGCGGTCGAAGGCGAGGAGTGCGGTGATGAGTTCGCTGAGGTCTCCCTGGACGATGCGATCGAGTTTGTAGAGGGTGAGATTACAGCGGTGGTCGGTGAGTCGATTTTGGGGGAAGTTATAGGTGCGAATGCGTTCGCTGCGATCGCCGGAGCCGACGAGAGTGCGGCGGGTTTCGGAGCGTTCGGCGGTGGCTTTGGATTGTCGGAGTTCAAGGACGCGGCTGCAGAGGACTCGCATGGCTTTGGCGCGATTTTTGTGCTGACTTTTTTCGTCCTGGCATTTGACGACGATGCCAGTGGGGATGTGTGTGAGTCGGACGGCGCTTTCCGTTTTGTTGACTTTTTGTCCGCCAGGGCCTCCGGCACGCATGGTGTCGACCTGGATGTCTTCGGGGCGGATGTCCACTTCGACTTCGTCGGCTTCCGGAAGGACGGCAACGGTGGCGGCGCTGGTATGGACGCGGCCCTGCGTTTCCGTTTCGGGAACGCGTTGCACGCGGTGACCACCGCTTTCAAATTGGAGGGAGTGATAGGCGCCGTCGCCGGTGATGGAGAAGACCACTTCGCGGAGGCCGCCGAGTTCGGAGGGGCTGAATTCGAGAACTTCAGTTTTCCAGCCGCGCTGGACGCAGTAGGCTTCGTACATCTGGTAGAGGTCGCGAGCAAAGAGGGCGGCTTCGTCGCCACCGGTTCCGGCGCGGATTTCCATGATGCAGGCACTGCGGGTCATGGAGTCTCCGGCGGTGGCCAGGTCTTCAAGTTCGACGGCGAGTGTATCGCGCTGGGCCTGGAGTTGCTGGAGTTCGCCACGGGCGTATTCGCGGGCTTCATGGTCGGTTTCTTCGTCAACCATGAATCGGGCGGCTTCGATATCACCTTCGAGGGAGTGAAAGCGGCGGACGGCGAGGGCGATTTTTGCGAGCGTGCCCATTTCTTTCTGGATTTCAAGCATGCGTGAGACGTTGGTGAGGACGTCCGGGTCCTGGAGTTGCTGTTCAAGCTCAGCGTAGCGAGCCGCCTGACGTTCAAGGACTGGGAACATGCGATTCTCCCGGGCAGCTGCAACCATGGAAATTCAGGGGCAAAACAAAAGGACGTGCACGGTTACCCACGCACGCCCCTGACGATGATTGATGTTGCCCGAGCTACTTTCCGGCAGGGTCCTTTTTGCCCCACTTGTACTTGCTGACGAACCGGTCCACACGGCCGGCGGAGTCGACGAATTTCATCTTGCCGGTGTAGAAGGGGTGGGAATCGGAGGTGATTTCAGTTTTGAAAAGCGGGTATTCTTTGCCGTCTTCCCACTGAGTGGTTTCTTTGCACTTGATCGTGGAGTTGATGAGCACGCGTTTGCCGCTGGATGTGTCCATGAACACGACCGGGCGGTATTGGGGATGGATGTTCTTTTTCATCGGAGTTCGCTTTCGGTGGCGACCATTTTACGGGTGGCACGTACACCCGCGTCTTCCAGGACGCCTGAATGTGCAGGGAAGTCCTGCGGGGGAGCAGCCAGTGCGCGGAGCGCAGAGACGAACGGGGCAGTTTAACCCCGAGCGGGGTGATCGGCAAGCAAAAAGCTGTGCTTGATCAAATCCGGCGAATTGTGTCGTCAGTTTGACGGCTGTCTGGGGCGGTGTCCCAGTGGCCTTGACTTTCCGGCAAGAGGGGGAGGCGGGAGGGCGAACCTCCTGCTGAGCCACATCTCTGCCGCGAGGACTGCGACGATTGCCGCTGCTTCGCAAATTCCCTGCAATCGCTCACAGCGTGGACCAGCGTTCGGTGGATCGGCAGGAGCCTCGCCCTCCACGGTCTTCACCCCTCTGTTCACAGGATTCCCGAGAACTTCAACGCCATTGGGCGGTGTCGGTGCACTGCAGTGCGCAAGCAAAACCCCGGGGAACGCAGGTTTCCCGGGGTTTGAAGTAGCGGCGGAGGGATTCGAACCCCCGACACGCGGATTATGATTCCGCTGCTCTAACCGACTGAGCTACGCCGCCGACAGAAGAGTTGCCCCGTTTGTCGGGCCCGGGAAACCAAAAGTTGACCAATTTTGCAGAACAGGAGGGAGTGACGACCGAAGCGACCGCCATGGGACGGAGCTGAACCGAGTTGCCCCTGCGGGATCTGCTGGAGCAGAGGGAGCGGGAGCGTGGACACGCGGCAAAGTTTGCCGGTTCGCGTGCAACCGATTCTAGCAGAATCCGCCGGGTGCTCAACCGAGCGGCGCAAATTGCCGGCTGTTTGGAAAGATCGTGGTGAGACCGGGCGTTTGCGGGCAAGTTCGGGCAAGTCGGAGGGGCGCAGGTGGGTTGTGATCGAGTAGTCTACGGGAGGTCTGCTGTCGACGACGCCGGATTTTCCTGTCGCCAGGGTTATGCGGGTTCTTCAGCGGCAGATTGTGCAGGTGAATGAACTCTGATGCATCGGTCTACCGAAGTATCAAGTCGAGGAAACGGAGGCGACGAAAAGACTGCGGGGCTTCATGCCCTGTAGAGGTCCACCGTTTCACCCTTCCGGAAAATATTGAGGTCAGGCAATGAAAAGGCTCATGCTGGGAGCCGCTGCTGCAGTTGCGGTTTTGCTGCACAGCGGCGTGTTAATGGCCGGAGTGCTCGGCGCCGGCGGATTCCTCGGCTGTCCGACATCCGCCTGCTCACCCTGCGGTGATTTCGTCGCTGCCCGCTGCGGGACACCCGCCAGCTGCGGGATGCAGCAGCAGGTCGTCTGGGAAACCGAGCAGTACAACTGCATGAAAACGGTTTTCGACTACTGCACCGAAACCCGTCCGATCAATTGCGTGAAGAACGTCTACGAGACGTGCTACCGCGATGAATGCTTCACTGTCTGCCAGCCGGTTTACCAGACCTGCTACCGCACCGAATGCTTCACTATCTGCAAACCTGTGTATCAGACCTGCTATCGTGACGTCACCTGCCGGGTTCGACGACCGGTTTATCAGACCTGCTACCGCGATGTCTGTTACACCGTCTGCAAGCCAGTCTACCAGACGTGCTATCGCACCGTTTGCTATACCGTCTGTAAGCCGGTGTACCAGACGTGCTACCGGGACGTCTGCACCACCAACTGGAAAACGGAATCCCAGACCTGCTGGAAAGACGTCTGCTACACGACATTCAAGCCCGTCACGGAATGCCGCACGGTGGATGAATGCTCCGGCGAATGGGTCACTGAAACTCGACAGATTCCGGGTGCCATTGTCGAAAAATGCGTCTGCGACCCCTGCAATCCCTGCTGCTGCAAAAAGGTTCAGGTGCAGTGTCCGCCAACCACCGTTTGCTGCCGTCGCTGGGTACCGAAAATCGTGCAGAAAACCATCACCTGCACTCGAATGGTTCCGGAAGTCTGCCACAGCAAGGTGCCCTACACCGTGTGCCGACAGGTGCCCGTGCAGTGCGTCACCAAGGTGCCCTACACCACCTGCACCTTCACGACCCAGACCTGTTCAAAGCAGGTTCCCTACACCATCTGCAACATGATCCAGGAAACCTGCACTCGCAAAGTGCCCTACACCACCTGCTCATGGACGGAAGACTGCATCACCCGTCGCGTCCCTTACACGACCTGCCGCATGGTGCAGGAAACCTGCTCTCGCCAGGTCCCCTACACGGTGTGCCAGATGCAGCAGAAAGTCTGCACCCGCAAAGTGCCCTATACCGTCTGTCGCCAGGTCTGTGACACGCGTCTTGTGACAACTACCAAATGCGTTCCTCGTCAGGTCTGTGTGACCATGACCCGGTGCGTGCCCCGCGTCGTCTGTCGTCCAGCCCCGGTCTGCTGTGACCCCTGTGCCGAACCCGCCTGTGCCGCTCCTGCCACTGCCCTGCAAACGGTGCCCGCAATCCAGTAACTGACCTGAACAGGTCATGATGATCACAAAGGAGCTCGGATTTCCGAGCTCCTTTTTTTTCTTCCCCCAGACATTCCGCCCGGAGGTCCAGAAACTCCAACACAGCGCTTTAATTTGCTCAGTTGTCGCGGTACCCTGACCAACCCACCCCTGCCGTCGCTCTTCAGGGACTACGAAGCATGAGCAAAAAGAACTCAAGAACACCCGATTTTGATGGCGATTTCAGCTTCCTTGGACAGCCGGCAGCGCAGGGCGAACCCGCGGAACCCGCCGCCGAACTTCCCGTGATCGCTCCGGTCGTCACCCCCGCAGCAAAACCGGCAGCCAAACCCGTCGCTGCAAAGGCCGCGATTCCTCCGCTCCAGGCACCGCCCCCGACCCCGCCACAGGCCGCAGCCCCCGCCCCGCCCGCAGCGATCACACCCCCGGCCGCACCAGCCCCACCAGCAGCCTCGCCACCCGCGGCGGCTTCCAAACGTGGCCGTTCCTCAGTCGACATTCCGGTTGATTTCAGTTTCCTTGGACAGCCGGCAGCTCAGAACGAACCCGCGGAACCCATCGTCGAACTCCCCGTCATCGCTTCGGTCGTCACTCCTGCAATCAGTCTGGCTGACGAACCCGTCGTGGCAGAGCCTGCAGCACTTTCGTCACTGTCACCGCCACAGGCCACAGTCTCCAGCCCGCCAGCAGCGACCGCTCCTTCAGCCGAAGAGGCTCACGTCGCCCCGGTGTTCGACCATAGCAGTCCGTCAGCCGATAAGCCGGCTGACCTCACGTTCCTCGAACATCCAGCCGCTCAACCGCCGGCAGAGGAATGGATCGCCGAGATGCCGGAGATCTCTGCGAGCGCGGCCAGCGTGCCCGACTTCGGTGCTCATGAAGCGGACGCGGTGCCCCTCCTGACGGCAACTCCTCAGCTGGTCGCACCGGCTGAACTGCTTTCCCCGGCACCCCTGGAATCTGACACGGCTTCCGGCGAGTTCGAAAACGAAAGCCAGATCGAGAGCCGAATCGAAACCCTGATCGAAGCGCTTGAAGAGCCTTCGGAAATCCCGTCGCTGGATCAGTCGACAGTGATGTTGCCGGACACCAGTGATTCTGAATCTGAGTGGGTTGAGGAAGGAACTCAACCAGCCTTCATCGCAGAAAAGGATGCCATGAATAAACGCAGTGGTCCGTCGTCCGATTTCAGTGGCGACTTCAGTTTCCTCAACAATTCCCCAGAGACCTCGCAGGCCCTGCCCGAGCTGTCCGAGACCAGCCAGTCGGCGTCCAGTTTCGAGCCGGAAGGCCCTGCGTCTGCCGACGATGACGAGGCGAACGTGGCGGTGGTCGCCGCAGCCGCGCCATCAGCCCCTCCTGTGGCGGCAGCGACCGGGCGCCCCGGCACTGCGAAGGCCGCAGAGAAGGCGGATCCCCTGGAAGGCGATTCGGAAGCGTCTGCCGTACCAACTCGTCGCGCCAACACCATCGCTGTGCCCGCATGGTTTCCAGGTTACACCGCAGCACTCACCCTGATTGTGCTGTTCCTGCTGCTGACTGGTCGCATCCATGTTTCGTCGAATCATGTGCTGGAAAGTCTGCCCGACGTGCGGCCGCTTGCTGCCAATGAATTTCAGGAAGTCAAAGCCAGCCAGAAACTCCCGAAAGGCCATATGCTGGCACTTGGAGAATCCCGACGGTTTGGCGACGTCGTGGTCACACCACTGAAGGTCACAAAGGAACCGCTGCAGTTTGAGGATTTTCTGACTGGCAAGCCGGTTCCCAGCCTGACCACTTCACCAGCACTCAAGCTGCATCTGCGATTTGAGAACGTGTCTGGTGGGATGGCCTTTCCGCCGTGGGATGCGGCGCTCATGTCCCACCGCTTTCCCCCTTTCACGAACGACCTGAACACGCTCGCGAATTCCTTCCTGTCGCAGGTGTCCGAGCCGGCTGACGAGTTCCCTGAACGACTGTTGAACTACCTGCAGACGATGGACAGCAACTTTGTGCTGACCGGGCAGAACGCTGGTCGGGTGGTGGCTCCCGGAGAGACACTGGAGACATGGATTGCCAGTGAACCGATCCCGGACGACTGGCATCCCGAGGGTCAGCTTCGCTGGCGAGTTCAGTTTCGCAAAGGGGTAAACAGGGCATCCGGGAACGGCGTCACAACGCTGATTGACGTGAATTTCCAGGTGTCAGACATCAGTGGCTGATGTGGTGCGCGTGACGGGGCATCAGGGTGCGGTCGCCATGGATCCGAGCGTCATTTTGACCTGCTGTTCGACCATCACCTTATAGCGGCCCCCCTGCTGCATGAGCTGCGCGTGAGTTCCGGTTTGCAGGATGCGACCGCCTTCGACCACCACAATCAGATCGGCGCCGGCGATGGTGCTGAGGCGGTGAGCGATGACGAAGCAGGTGCGGCCGCGCATGAGGACGGCGAGGCTTTGCTGGATGAGCTGTTCGCTTTCGGTATCGAGGTTACTTGTGGCTTCATCCAGAATGAGGAGGCGTGGGTCAGCGAGGATGGCGCGGGCGATGGCGAGTCGCTGACGCTGCCCGCCGCTGAGTCGGACGCCACGTTCCCCAATGACGGTTTGAAGGCCGGCCGGGAGTCGCTCGATGAATTCCAGCGCGTTTGCGGCCGCAGCGGCCGCCCGGATCTGTTCTGGCGTGGCATCTCGCCGCGAATACGAGATGTTGCGACCGATGGTGCCGTCGAACAGAAACACGTCCTGCTCGACCACTCCCAGCAGCGTACGGAAGGATTCGACGTCGTAGTCCCGGATGTCGCGTCCGTCGAGTCGGATACTCCCGGAGCTGGGGTCATAAAACCGGGCCACAAGGTTGCAGAGTGTGGTTTTACCTGCACCGCTGGGGCCGACGAGTGCGACGATGCTGCCCGCAGGAACGCTGAGCTGAATGTCCTGAAGAGCGGGTGCGGAGGCTCCGGGGTAGCTGAAGTTCACACCGGCAAATTCAATTGCGCCGGCCACGGTCCCGGGTTGAACCTTGAGACTGCCCGGGGAGGACTGCATTTCCTGGGGTTCATGGAGCAGGTCGAGGATGCGGTCGAGACCGCTGAGGCTGTTCTGCAGCTGCGTGGCACTGGTGGCGAGTGCGGCGAGGGGTTCAAGGAGCATGAGCAGATAAACGAGAAACATCATCAGGTCGCCGGTCGACATGTAGCCACTGGTGACGCGCCAGCCACCGTAGAAGAGCAGGCCGGCGCTGGCGATGGGGATGAGTGCTTCCCAGATGACTTCGACGACCCGCATCCACCACCAGGCATAGAGTTCCTGGCGGGCCATCAGGTTGTTTTCTTCGGCAAACTGGAGTGCCTCGCGACGCTGGCGACTGAAGGCCCGGACGATGCGCATCCCGGCAAACGATTCTGCCGCTCCGGCATCAATCTGCTCTCGCTGCCTTCGAATGGCTCGAAACTGCGGCCGAATACTGTTGATCCACGCGCGGTGAGTGATAAAGACCGTCGGCAGGAGTACGAGGGCGCCCAGCAGGAGCGTCCAGTCGACCCAGGCCAGCACCGCGAAGCTGCCCGCCAGCTGGATCACCGCCCGCCAGGGGTTGTAAAGCATCCCGAAAACGAGTTCCCCCACGCTGCCGCCGTCTTCGCGCAGAATGGAGGCCACTCCACCCGAACGCAGTTCCTGGATGCGGTGCAGAGGAAGTCTGACTGCGTGCTCGAAAACCTGCCGACGCACCGACAGCTGGATGCTTTTGGAAATTCGCGTGGCGTGCCAGCGACCCCAGAGATGAATGGCGATCCGCACGATTGAGATGGTGGTGACGGCACCTACGACCAGGGTGAGCAGCGGGAGTGGGTCGCGAAGAGATGACAGGCGCGTAAACCAATCCGGGAGCGGCAGGCCGTCAAGGACGTAGTCCACGACAAACTTGGTGCCGGCCGGCGGGAGCAGTCCGAGGAGCGTGGAGAGAGTCACCGTTGACAGGGCGAGCAGCAGCGGGCGACGGGAGGGTTTGAGCAGGCGGAGGAATTCAAGAGCGAGCTGCCACGACGAACGCACACGATCTTTGGCAGCGCGGGGAGCACCCACGGAATGCACACTGCCACCCGGGAGCTGCCGCAGGCGAACTTTGTTGCGGTATGCAAGAAATCGCAGACGGCTGCTGCGTGAGCGATCCGGGGAGTCAGCGGAGGGAGCGTTCGATTTCGGCGTTGGAGTTTTCATGGCGGATTGTAAGCGCGGAACCCAATCGTTGTAGAGTCTCAGGGCCAATTCCGGGAACCCGCTGCAAATCGTCTGGTGTGCGATAAGGGCCATGCAGGCGACGGTCGGCGATGATCCGGTTGGCAAGGTTGGGGCCGATGCCGCGGAGCTGGATCCATTCCACCCAGGAAGCGGAGTTGACGTCGAGCTGGAAGGCGTCCGACCGAGGGGCTGGCGTGAGCAGGAGCGGTTCAGGGCGTTGACGGGACAGCCAGATCCACTGGCCCAGCAGAAGCCCGGTGACGAGTGCCGTGGTGAGCCAGAGCGCAACGGAGCCAGGGTCGAGCGTCTGCAGGAGCCAGCGTTTCAGAGCATTCTCGGGCCATCCCTGCAGTGCATCCGCAGACGAACCGATCGTGGTGACGTCAGCAGATACAGCATCCGCAGGACGGGATCCGGGCCAGTTCATGACGGTTGACATGGAATTTTCCCTGCACACGAGAATAATAGGTGTGGCTGTTATGATGCCCCGTGGGGAATTTGTGATCTTCTCCACGATCGATTCGCGAGTCAAGAAAAACCCCGGAAGAAACGGTTCCAGGTTGACTGCCGGTCCGTCTGTAGCGTCTGTAGTGGCAAAATCCTGAAAAAAGGCGGGCCCACATCGCGATGGAGCCGCGAAAACCCGATTCCGGGGTGTTCCGGGTTTGTTTTCCCGCCAGCCACCGCGTAGGATAGGCAGTTGATTTCCTCTCATCGACCCGTTCCCTCGTTCCGACAGTCTTCAACGCATGGCATCCCCCGCTCCCACTCTGGCCGCACTTTCTGCTGCCCCCGTTGTCCCGGCTCCGCGCTCTCAGCAGCTCTATCAGGCCAGTCTGAACAACGCCGTCACTGCTGCTCGCATTGCCGACCAGCTGCGTGGTCAGAATATCGTTGTCCTTGATCTCACCGGTGTGACATCAATCGTCGACTTCTTTGTCATCGTCACCGGCACAAGTTCCCGGCAGATGCATGCCATCGCCGACGAAGTCAATCGCAAGCTCAAACATGAAGACGGCAACCGTCGCATCAGCATCGAAGGCTATCGCACCGAAGGCAACTGGATCCTGATTGACTTCGGCGACGTTGTGCTGCACGTTTTCACACCTGAGGGCCGTGGTCTGTACAACCTGGAACAACTCTGGGGCGATGCACCCCGCGTAAACTGGCAGCCGGCCGAATAACGAGATCGGCGTTGCCAAAATCGTTTCGACGGACAGGGTGAAGGTGCTGTCGAAACGACATTAATCGCAACGGAATTGGTGTTTCGGACTCCATGCGGGACCATTGCCACGCGACAGGGCGTGCCTGGGATTCACATCCATTTTTTGACGGCACCTGCCGTCAAAAAATAGAGCAGGAGAATGGAGAATGGAGAGAGGAGACTCTCTCCTTTCTCCATTCTCCTGCGGTCTCCTCTCCACTTTCTACTCTTTTCTACTCTCTTACACTCCCCACTTCGCACTTCTCAC
>JBJTOM010000419.1:0-6617 GCA_046074585.1 Planctomycetota bacterium
GGCGGATAAGTGTGTTTAGCGTGTTTTCATCGCGTTGAACGTGTTACACGTGTGATTGCGAAACAAAAAGAGGAGAAGCCGTGGCCAAGTTACTGACGTTCGATGAAGAGGCTCGCAAAAGCCTGCTTTCCGGCGTTTCCAAGCTGTCGAAGGCTGTTGCCAGCACGCTGGGCCCGCGTGGCCGCAATGCGGTTCTGGACAAGGGCTGGGGCGCACCGAAGGTGACCAAGGACGGCGTCACCGTCGCTGAGGACATCGACCTTGAGTGCCCGTACGAGAACTGTGCTGTGCAACTGGTGAAGGAAGCCGCTTCCAAAACCAACGACGTGGCCGGTGACGGCACGACCACCGCCACGGTGCTTGCTGAAGCCATGTACCGCGCCGGTTTGCGTTATATTGCTGCGGGCGCAGACCCGATGGCACTCAGCCGCGGTGCTCAGAAGGGCGTGACGGCTGTTGTCGAAGCGCTCCAGAAGATGGCGAAGCCTGTCAAGGCCACCGATCGCGAATCGATCGCTCGCGTGGCGTCCATCGCTGGCAACAACAACCCGGAGATCGGCGAGATTCTCGCAGATGCCCTGCTCAAGGTTGGCAAGGATGGCGTGATCACTGTGGAAGAAGGTCGCCACGTCAGCACCGAGGTGGACCTGGTGGAAGGCATGCAGTTCGATCGGGGCTACCTGTCGCCACACTTCATCACTGACGAAGAGCAGCAGGAAGTGGTGCTCGAAAATTGCCGGATCCTGATCTACGAAGAAAAGATCTCGTCCGCCAAGTCGCTCGTCCCGCTGCTTGAAGCCACCAGCAAGAACAACGTCCCCCTGCTCATCATCGCAGAAGACGTCGAAGGCGAGGCGCTTGCGACGCTCGTCGTCAACAAGATGCGCGGAATCATCAAGGTTGCTGCGGTCAAGGCTCCAGGCTACGGCGACCGCCGCAAGGCCATGCTGGAAGACATCGCCGTGCTGACCGCAGGTCGAGCCTTCTTCAAGGATCTGGGGATCAAGCTGGAAAACATCCAGCTCTCCGATCTCGGTCGTGCCCGTCGCGTGCGAATCGACGCCAACGAAACGGTAATCGTCGAAGGTGCGGGAAAGAAGAACGACATCGCCGGACGTGCTGAACAGATCCGTCGCGAGATTGACGCCACCGACAGTGACTACGACCGCGAGAAACTCCAGGAGCGGCTCGCGAAACTCGCCGGCGGGGTTGCTCAGATCAGCGTTGGTGCAGCCACCGAGACAGAGATGAAGGAACGCAAGGACCTCATCGATGACGCTCTTGCTGCAACTCGCGCCGCCATCGAGGAAGGCATCGTCCCAGGCGGCGGTGTCGCTCTGCTTCGCTGTGCCGCGGCCCTTGACGAACTCAAGCTGAAAGGCGACGAAGAGTACGGAGTCGAACTCGTTCGCGGGATCCTCGAAATGCCCCTTCGCACCATCGCTCAAAACGCTGGTCTGGATGGTGCTGTGGTGGCCAATCGCGTTCGCAAAGAGAAGAAAGCCAGCTACGGCTACGATGCTCTCAACGATCGCTACGGAGACATGCTGCAGTTCGGTGTGATCGATCCAACCAAGGTTGTGCGGACAGCACTGCAGAACGCCACCAGCGTCGCGTCGCTGCTGATGACCACCGACTGCATCGTTGTGAATGAACCAAAGAAGGCGGAAAAGGACGGTCACCACGACCATCATCACGATGGTGGCATGGGTGGCATGGGTGGCATGGACGCAATGGGCGGCATGGGTGGCATGGGTGGCATGGGCGGCATGATGTAGTCCGTCCGGCTGTGGTCCGTTCCGCAAGCTGTTTTCGCGCTGACAATTTTTCTGTTTGAATCACCAATCTCGGGATCTCCCGATTTACTACGGAGCAATAAAATGAAGATTAATCCTCTTGACGATCGTGTTGTGGTTCGCCCGATGGAAGCTGAAGAGCGGACTTCCGGGGGTATTGTGTTGCCGGACGCTGCCCGTGAGAAGCAGCAGCGTGGCACGGTGGTCGCTGTTGGTCCAGGTCGGCTCCTTGAGAGTGGCGAACGGTGCCCGGTGAGTGTGAAAGTGGGCGATCAGGTGCTCTTCGGCAAGTACGGCGGGACCGAGATTGAAGTCGACGGCGAGGACGTGAAGATCCTTCGCGAAAGCGACATCCTGGCGAAGATTGTCTGATTCTTTATTCTCATTTCCCGGCGAATCTGCGCTGTAAGGAGCTGTAGACGTGGCAAAGCAACTGTTGTTTGATGATCGGGCTCGCATCAGGCTGCAGCGTGGCGTGGACACGCTGGCCAACGCTGTGGCCGTCACGATGGGGCCAACCGGTCGCAACGTGATTATCGATAAGAGCTTTGGCAATCCGGTGGTCACGAAGGACGGTGTGACTGTCTCCAAGGAAGTGGAGCTGGAAGACCCCTACGAGCACATGGGTGCCAAGCTGGTGAATGAAGTGGCCAGCAAGACCAGTGATACGGCCGGGGACGGCACGACCACAGCGACTGTGCTGGCCCGGGCAATTTACAACGAGGGTCTCCGCAGCATTTCTCTTGGGGCCAACCCAACGGTGGTCCGCAAGGGGATTGAAAAAGCTGTCGAAGCGGCACTCAAAAGCATCGAGCAACTGGCGCGACCCGTCGAATCGAAGCAGCAGATCGCTCAGGTCGGAGCAATCTCTGCCAACAACGACAAAGCAATCGGGGACATGATTGCAAACGCGATGGAGCGTGTCGGTCGTGACGGCGTGATCACTGTCGAAGAAGGCAAAGGCAGCTCCACAACGCTCGAATTCGCCGAAGGCATGCAGTTCGACAAGGGCTACATCAGCCCTTACTTCGTGACGCAGGCCGAGGACATGAAGTGCGTGCTCGAGGATTGCCTGATCCTGCTCTTCGAAAAGAAGATCAGCAGCCTGCGCGAATTCATCCCACTGCTCGAGAAAGTCTCCCGAACGGGCAAACCGCTGCTTGTGGTGGCTGAGGATGTCGACGGCGAGGCGCTGACTGCGCTCGTCGTAAACAAGCTCCGCGGCGTCCTCAAAATCTGTGCTGTCAAAGCACCGGGATTCGGTGATCGTCGCAAGGCAATGCTGGGCGACATGGCGGTGCTCACTGGCGGTTCCCTGATCTCCGAAGATCTGGGGATCAAGCTGGAGAGCGTCGAAGTGGCTCACCTGGGTTCTGCACGTCGCGTGGAAGTCTCCAAGGACGACTGCACGATCATTGAGGGCGCGGGCAAGGCGGATGCGATTCAGACGCGTGTCCAGCAGATTCGCGATCACATCGAGAAGACCGACAGTGATTACGACCGCGAAAAGTTCCAGGAACGCCTTGCGAAGCTCACGGGCGGTGTGGCTGTGATTTCCGTGGGTGCGTCAACGGAAGCCGAGATGAAGCAGACGAAGGCGCGGATGGAAGACGCCCTTCACGCGACTCGTGCTGCCGTCGAAGAAGGGATCCTGCCCGGTGGCGGAGTGGCGCTGCTGCGGGCCATCGATGCGGTCACAGCACTGCAGCTCACCGGTGACGAAGCCATCGGAGTGACGATCGTCGCCAGGGCACTCGAATCGCCCGCTCGCACCATCGCCAGCAACTGCGGCAAGGATGGTGCGGTGATCGCCGACGAAGTGCGACAGCTCACCGGAGCCATGGGATACGACGCGTCCAAAGACAGCTACGTGGATATGTTCAAGGCGGGGATTCTGGACCCTGCCAAGGTTGTCCGCAGTGCTCTGTCCAACGCAGCGTCAATCGCCGGCCTGATGCTCACCACCCAGGTGCTCGTGACCAAAACCGAAGACGCCGAGGGCGGAAAGAAGCCGGCAGCCGAAGGAGTTGTCCGCTGACCGTCAGTGTCGTGAACGGTCTGGCTGACCGCAGGGGCTCCAGACCGGGCTGATCAGAGTTTTCAGCACGCGGGGCACCACAACTGGTGTCCCGTTTGCGTTTCCGGCAGGGATTTGTTTGGATTGGTCTGTTGAGATGTCTGGAGAGCGCGACTACTACGAAGTTCTCGGCGTTGACCGCTCGGCCACCCCGGAGGAACTCAAGAAAGCCTACCGAAAGCTGGCTGGCAAGTACCACCCGGATCGTAACCCCGGAGATGCTGAGGCGGTTGCGCTTTTCAAGGAGGCCGCCGAGGCGTTCGAAGTGCTCAATGATCCCCAGAAACGTGCTCGCTACGATCAGTTCGGGCACGCGGGCGTCAAGGGTACCGGTGGTGGCGGAGCAGGCGGGTTCCAGGACATCGGGGACATTTTCAGTGCCTTCGGTGATCTGTTTGAGGGCTTTGGTTTTCAGTCCGGTGGGCGCGCGGCAAGATCCAAAGGCCACGGCAACGACATCCACATGAAGCTCGTACTGGACCTTCCGGAAGCCTTCAATGGCTGCAGCAAGGATGTCCGGATCGCCCGCCTGGATCCCTGCGACAGCTGTCAGGGATCGGGCTGCCGGGCCGGAACATCTCCGGTCAGGTGTTCAACCTGCAAAGGTCACGGCCAGGTGCTTCAGCAGCAGGGTTTCTTTCGGATGCAGACGGCGTGTCCGACCTGTCGTGGGCGGGGTACGATCGTGCGGGACGCCTGCCAGGACTGCAGCGGGCAGGGGCGGCGTCGGAAAGAGGTGGTTCTGCGGGTGCAGGTTCCGGCCGGTGTCGACAATGAAATGCAGCTTCCCCGTCGCGGTGAAGGCGATGCAGGGCCAAACGGCGGCGCTCGCGGTGACTTATACCTGCACCTGGAAGTGCGTGAGCACCCGCTCTTCGATCGGGACGGTCAGGACCTGCTGTTCACGCTTCCGATTACGTTTGCTCAGGCGGCCCTCGGATCTGAGATTGAGATTCCCACGTTGCGGGGCCGTGAAACGCTCAGGATTCGTCCGGGAACTCAGCCCGGTGAATCCGCTCGACTGCGTGGATTTGGCATGCCGGACCCCAGTGGTCGGTCTCAGAGGATCGGTGATCTGGTGGTGCGGATTCAGGTGGAGGTCCCAAGGAAGCTCACCGGCGAGCAGGAAGACCTCCTGCGAAAGCTGGCCGAGCTCGACCAAAAAAACGTGATGCCCCAGAGGAAATCGTTCTTCGATCAGGTGAAGGCGTTTTTCTCGGGGGAAACAGAAACAGCAGAGTAGACAGGGTGCAAAGATGACAGCAGCAAATCAGGGAAACGATTACGAGGCCGGGCAGCCTGATGGGGTGGCGGCGGCAGCAGCGGCCGCGGAGCATGATCCGGCGATCGCGGAAACGGCCAGTCAGACGGCTGAAACAGCCGTTCTTCAGGCAAAGCTCGACGACCTGCAGTCGCGGCTGGTGCGCACGCTTGCGGATCTGGAAAATTATCGTCGCAGGGCTCAGCGGGAGCTTGAGGAGTCCCGGCGTTTTGAATCGCTGAGACTGGTTCGTGACCTGCTGCCCGCCCTTGACGGGCTCAACCGTGCCCTTGCCAGTGGCGAGCAGACGGCGGATCCGCAGGCACTCTTGAGCGGCATTCGCATGGTGGCTCAGCAATTCCGCGACATTCTTCGCGGGCACTCCGCGGAACCCATCGAGGCGCTTGGGCAGCCTTTCAATCCCAATCTCCACGAAGCGCTCACTCAGGTGCCGTCCGCTGAACATCCGCCGATGACAGTGGTGCAGGTGGTGGAGATGGGCTATCGGATGCATGACCGGGTTGTGCGTCCTGCCCGTGTGATCGTCTCATTCGCTCCGCCGACAGGCTGATTGCTCTGCATCAAATTCGTTCAGAAATGCCACATAGTCCTTTTGAGCACACGGTGCCTTTATGCCAACCTACGAATATCGCTGCCATGCCTGTGGTCACAAGTGGGACGAGTTTCAGTCCATCAAGGCAGCCCCATCCCGGAAATGTCCCGCCTGCAAAAAGCTCAAGGCCGAGCGGGTGATCAGCGCGGGGGGCGGGATCATCTTTCGCGGCTCCGGCTTCTATCAGACGGACTATCGCAGCGAATCGTGGAAGAAGGGCGAAGAGGCGGCAAAGAAGGCGTCTGACGGGTCAGGTTCCGGGGCGAGCACTGCAGCATCCCCGGCGCCCGCCGCCGATTCGAGTGCGAAACCCAAAAAGTCAGCCAGTTCCGACACGTGATGTTTCAGGAGTTTCTCAGTGACACCGCCAAACGATGAATTGTTTTCCGTAGCCGGGCAGATTGTGCTGGTCACGGGTGGAAGCCGTGGGATTGGTCGGGCGATTGCTGAGGGCTTCGCAGGGCGCGGCGCGCAGGTCGTCATCTGCAGTCAGAATCCCGAGTCTGTGGAAGCGGCCGTGGCGGAAATGGGGCAGGCTGGCATGCAGGTCAGCGGGCGGGTTTGTGACGTGAGTGTGGAGGAGCAGATTGGCGAAACAGTGTCGGCGGTCCTGGGCATACACGGACGAATCGACACTCTTGTGAACGTGGCCGGCGTGAATCGGCGCAAGCGGGCTGAGACGGTGACGCCGGAGGATTACGACTTTATCCTCGATACCAACCTACGCGGCGCATTCCTCATGGCGCAGACCGTGGGAAAACGGATGATCGAACAGAAGTCGGGGGTCATCATCAACGTGGAATCGCTCAACACGTGGATGCCATTGCGAGGAGTGCTGCCGTATGCCATCAGCAAGTTTGGCATGCAGGG
>JBJTOM010000420.1:0-1434 GCA_046074585.1 Planctomycetota bacterium
GGAGGACGTGGAGCGGACGTTTCGCGGTGCGAAACGCGACTTTCCGCGGATTTCGTGCGGTGATTTCTTCATCGCCTGTGATTGGCGTTGATCACGAATTGTTCAAAGGGGTCAGGCTGATGTTTCAAATTGTGCTGCGGCTGCTGGTGTCAGTAGCGATGTTCTGTGCGGTTTCCCGGGCGGATCCTCCTTCGATGGAACGTTTGCAGCCGGCGGCCGGTCAGCGGGGTACGACGTTCACGCTCACCGTAACGGGTTCCGGGTTGCAGCAGGTGAGTGAAGTGCTGTTGTACAACCCGGGCGTTCGCTGTGAATCGCTGCGGGCAACTTCCGACACGGCGCTTGAGATCAGTCTGTCTGCTGATGCCGGTTTGTCACCCGGGCCGCAGGCGCTGCGTCTGCGGTCGCCGGGTGGTCTGTCTGAACTGCTCACGTTTCAGCTCACGGTGCTCCCGGTTGTCGTCGAGCAGGAGGACAACAACACTGTGGCCGACGCCCAGTCAGTGCCGCTCAATTCCACAATTGTGGGGGTGGTGTCGGCTGCTGACGCGGACTGTTTTCGTGTGTGGCTGGGGAAGGGTCAGCGTTTGAGTGTGGAAGCGGAGGCGATGCGGGCTGGCGGTGCGATGTTTGACGCTGTGGTGAATCTGTATGATGACAGCGCTTCATGGCTGGTGTCGATCGACGATACGCCGCTCACGCGACAGGATCCGTGGTTGAGTTTCACGGCGCCTGAGGAGGGAGATTACATCGTTGAAATTCATGAGGCGAGTTTTGAAGGGGACGACGACAGTCGCTATGCGCTGCACATTGGCGACTTCCCGCGTCCGGCGACGGTCTGGCCTCCTGGTGGCCAGGCTGGCACGCGACTGGCGGTGGAGTGGGAGGATGCGGCGGAAGGTCGGTTCCGACAGGAATTGGAGTTACCGGGGCGTGGGGGTCAGACGATTTCGGTGTACCCGGAGCGGTCTGGTGAGGCGGGACCGGTGGGTGTGCCGTTTCGAGTGTTCTCGGGGGCCAATCGCGTGGAGGGTGTGGACGAGCCGGGGTCAGCAGCGGAGTTGCCTGTGGCATTCAACGGGCGGCTGAGCGGGGCCGACGAGACGGACAGCTGGCGTTTCCGCGGGGTGTCTGGTGAGCGGGTGCGGATTGAGGTTTGGGCGGCCCGCCTTGGAAGTGCGGCGGACACGCTGCTGGAGGTCTGCAGTGCGGATGGCAGGCTGATCGCGGCGAGTGACGATGAAGAGAGCCATGACAGTGCGGTGAATGCGTTTCTTCCGGCCGATGGCATCTATGAAGTGCGGATTCGGGAAAAACGCGGACGTGGAGGCGAGGATTGTTTTTACCGGGTGGAGGCGGCTGTTTTTCAGCCATCGATCACGGCGTTTATTTCCCGGCCTGACCGTCGGTCGCAGGAGCGTCAGGCGGTGTCAG
>JBJTOM010000421.1:0-4715 GCA_046074585.1 Planctomycetota bacterium
GCCGTGCCAGCGCCGTTGCCCGCGGACTGCCGTCCGGCGGCTCATCCCCCCTCTCCCCTTTGAGGGGAGAGGGGTCGGGGGTGAGGGGTCAAACGCCCAGCAACGCCCCACTTCCCACTTCCCACTTCGCAACGCAGCCCGTGCTGGGGGGGGCGCCCGCTTCCTCACGGGCGCGGCTCATGTGGGGCGTTTTGCGTCATGGGACAGATGGGACAGATGGGACAGTTGGGACCTATGCGACTCATGAGACGGATGGCCAGCGCTACGAAGCGGGGCTCAGTTCCTGTCCCTCGCTGGCAACTCTTCGTTTCGCCCCAGCGACACACGCATGCCGTGGCAGCGCCGTTGCCCGCGGACTGCCGTCCGGCGGCTCAGTTGCTCTTCACCGGGGGATTGACATCCACTGCACGCCTCCACCACTCCCCCATTCCGCGGTTGAATCGTTACGCGGGGAGGGGGCCCGACTTCCTCACGGACGCGGCTCCCTCATTGCATTTTGCGAGGGTGCGTGACAGTGCCGATGGGACGCACGGGACGTCAGATCGGACACGAATTCCCCTGCAAATCGCTTGCACAAGACTCCCCGGACCGTCATGCTCAACGGCTGTGCAGACGTCGCACGTCTTGATCCCGCAGCTCTGCAGGAAAAGGGTGAATATGAGGGGCAGACCAGGTTCGCGGACAATCTTTGCTGCAATTCCGGGCTTGATGGTTCTGGCGTGTTTCGGTTGCGGGCCTGCGGCCGCACCTCCGGCTGCCGCCGTCATTCCTGAAGTCACAGTGGCTTCTCCTGCCACGGCCCAGCTTCGTGAGTATCTCTTCTTCACGGGCCGCGCGGTACCGGCTGAACGAGTTGAGATTCGCGCACGGGTCTCCGGTCACCTCACAAAAGTGCTCTTCCAGCCGGGCCGTGAAGTGGCCGCCGGTGATCTGCTGGCGGAAATTGATCCGCGCCCTTTTCAGGCAGATCTGGACCGCGCCAAATCGCAACTCGCGGAAGCTCAGGCAAGAGCAGCGCGGACGGACGGCACCTTCCAGCGTCTCGCGGCCGCCCGTGAAAAAGGCGCAGCCTCCGAAGAAGAATTTCAGCGGGCCCTGGGAGATCGCAACGAAGCGGCGGCCGCTGTTGAACTGGCCCGCGCCGCCGAATCCCTCGCTACTCTTAACCTCGAATACAGCACCATCAGAAGTCCGCTCGCAGGAGTCGCCGGTGATCGTCAGGTGGATGCCGGCAATCTGATTTCCGGAGGTGTGCAGGGGGCTTCGCTGCTGACCACCGTGGTGGCTGTGGATCCGATTCTGGTGGCCTTTGAAATGGACGAACTGACGCTGCAGAAACTCCAGGAATCCATCCGTGCCGGGCGACTCACACTGCAGCCCGGCGGACTTGCTGTTCCCGTGCAGATCGGACTCCCCATTCATAACGGCGACTATCCGCTCGAAGGTCTGCTGAAATTCGTCAACAACACTGTGGACCCGAAGACCGGCACCATCCTGATGAAGGCGGAATGTCCCAATCCCAAACCGGAAGCGGGTGCACGACAGCTGACGCCTGGCATGTTTGTCCGCATCCGAATCGCGGTGGGTGAAGCTTACGATGCGATGCTCATCCCCGAGTCCGCGCTGGGGTCGGATCAGGGAACGCGGTATCTGTTTGTGGTGGGTGAGGACGGCAAAGTGTCGCGGCTGAACGTCGAACCGGGGTTGCAGCGCGGAGAACAACGCGAGATCAGGGCGGTCTGGCAGCCTGGGAAGTCCGACCGACGGGCGTTAACGTCTGCTGACCGCGTGATCGTCCGTGGGCTGCAGAGGGTGCGTTCGGGAGTTGAAGTCACCGTTTCGGAATAATTCAGGGAAGCCAGCCTTGTCCAGTATTTCCAGGTTCTTTATCGACCGGCCGATCTTTGCGGCTGTGATTTCGCTGGTGATCGTCCTCGCCGGCGCCATCGCCGCCACCACTCTGCCCGTCGCCCAGTACCCCGAAATCGCACCACCCACCATCTCAGTCTCCTGCATCTATCCCGGAGCCAGCGCTGCCGTCGTCGCAGAGACCGTGGCAGCGGCGATTGAACAGCAGGTCACCGGGGTGGAGAGCATGCTGTATATGTCGTCGCAGTCCACAGGCGATGGCCAGTACAGTCTGACCGTGACATTTGACGTCGGCACTGATCTCGACATGGCGCAGGTGCTCGTACAGAACCGCGTCAACCTCGCCCTCCCGGCACTCCCTGATGTCGTGCGGCAGACCGGCGTCGTGGTCAGAAAAAAATCGCCCGGAATTCTGCTCGTCATCAATCTGTTCTCGCCCGACGCCTCACTCGATCAGCTGCAGCTGAGCAACTATGCGACGATTCGCCTGCGAGATGAAATGGCCCGCATTCCGGGTGTCGGAGACATCTCCATGTTTGGACAGCAGGACTACGCGATGCGAGTCTGGCTGGACCCCGAGAAAGTCGCCGCACGAAAGCTCACCGCCGGAGATGTCGTCGCCGCACTGCGCGAACAGAACGTTCAGGTCGCCGCCGGATCGCTCGCGCGTCCGCCGGTCCCGGCAGGACAGGCTTTCCAATACTCCCTGAGCACTCAGGGGAGGCTCCGGGAGGCCTCGGAATTCGCCGGAATCATCGTCAGCACCGGTGAGAATGGCGAAACAGTGCGACTGAAGGACATCGTCTCCGATCAACGCACCGATCCAGCCACCGGACAACTGCTCGGAGGCATTCAGCGGGGAGCAAAGTCGCTTGATGCCCTCTGTTACCTCGACGGCAGGCCCTCCGTCGGTCTGTGCATTTTTCAGTCGCCCGGATCCAATGCACTGCAGACTGCCGAACTCATCACCGCCCGCATGCAGGAACTCAAAACGCGATTCCCGGAAGGGCTCGATTACGGAATTGTCTATGAGACCACGTCGTTTATTTCCGAGTCAATCCATGAGGTGTTCAAGGCCCTGCGGGATGCAGTGATTCTGGTGGGGCTGGTGGTGCTGCTGTTTCTGCAGTCGTGGCGCGCAACGCTCATTCCGCTTTCTGCAGTGCCCGTCGCCATCGTGGGAACGTTTGCCGTCATGGCGGGACTGGGCTTCAGCCTGAATAACCTGTCTCTGCTGGGACTCGTGCTGGCCATCGGAATTGTCGTTGACGATGCAATCGTGGTTGTGGAAGCCGTGGAACATCATCTGGAACACGGCCTGACGCCGCGGGACGCCTCGCGAAAGGCCATGGATGAAGTCGCCGGCCCCGTCATCGCCATCTCGCTGGTGCTGATGGCCGTGTTCATTCCGTGTGCCTTCATCACAGGGATTTCCGGCCAGTTCTTCAGGCAGTTTGCCGTGACCATTGCCGTAGCCACCTTCTTTTCCGCCGTGAATTCGCTGACCTTGAGCCCGGCACTGGCTGCCCTGCTCCTGCGCCGCAAAACAGACACCACTGACCTGCTCACAAAAACCCTCAATCTGGCACTCGGCTGGTTCTTTCGGATTTTCAACCGCACGTTCGATGCCGCAGCAACCGGTTACGCTGCGTTTGTTCGCCGGTCAATGCGCCTGGCAGCACTGGTGCTCCTCATCTACTGCGGTCTCCTCTGGGCCACATGGTACGGCTTCACCCATGTGCCAGCCGGCTTCGTGCCGACACAGGACAAAGGCTATCTGCTCGTCAACGTGCAGCTCCCTGATGCCGCCTCGCTGGAACGCACCGACACTGTGCTGAAACAGCTTGAACGCCTCGCGCTGGGAAACCCGGCGACCGGTGAACAGGGACTCCCGGGGATTGCAAACGTGATTTCCATCGCCGGGCAGTCCGTCGTACAGAATGCCAATGGGTCAAACTTCGGTTCCCTGTTTGTCATTCTTGACGACTTCGGGCTTCGGCAGACACCCCAATTATCCTCCGCTGCCATCGCAGCCCGACTCCAGCAGGCCGCGTTTCGCAAAGTGCAGGATGCCGCCGTCACGGTGCTGGGACCACCAGCAGTGGATGGTCTGGGAAGCGCCGGCGGCTTCAAACTGATGATCCAGGACAGCGACGCCACCGGCTATTCGGCCCTGCAGGATGCTGCGGATCAGTTTGCTGTGCTGGGGAACCGGCAGCCGCAGCTGGCAGGCATGTTCAGTGGCTTTCGAGCGAACACGCCCCAGATGTACGTGGATGTGGACCGCGAAAAATGCAAATCGCTGGGTGTTGCCCTGAATGATGTGTTCCTCACACTCCAGGTCTTTCTGGGCGGCTACTACACCAACGACTTCAACGAATTCGGCCGCACGTGGCAGGTGAATCTGCAGGCAGACCCTCTGTTTCGCCTGACGCCTGACGACGTTCGCAGATTGCAGGTCCGCAATCGCACCGGTGAGATGCTGCCGCTGGCGACCATCACGGAAATTCGCGAATCCGGGGGCCCTGCCCTGATCACTCGCTACAACGGTGTCACGGCCGCCTCGATCAATGGCAACAGCAGCCCGGGAGTCAGTTCCGGGGAGATGATTCAAGCGGTGGAACGGCTGGGCCGGGACGGATTGCCGCCGGGAATGGAGACCGCATGGACAGAACTGACCCTGCTGCAGATTCGTGCTGGCAACACGGCAAGTGTCGTGTTTGCCCTCACTGTGGTGCTGGTGTTTCTGCTGCTGGCGGCGCAGTACGAAAGTCTGCGGCTGCCGTTCGCCGTGATTCTGGTGGTGCCGATGTGCCTGCTGTCCTCCCTCATCGGCGTTGCCCTTG
>JBJTOM010000422.1:0-7149 GCA_046074585.1 Planctomycetota bacterium
GCCGTCACCTCCGGTTGCTGGGGCGTGTGGTCGTACTTGACCCCTCACCCCCGACCCCTCTCCCCTCAAAGGGGAGAGGGGGGATTTGAGCCGCTGATGGCCCTGTTTCCGGAACTTCAAGGGCATTGGGCAGCAGCCGACCGTCTCTGCTCGCACCCACATCGTCGGTTCCGCAGGCTTAACGCTCGATTATAATCGCAATCAGCCCGCGCAGCAGAGGTCTTCGCGACCATGCCATTCGTGTCTGATGCCTCGCATCAGCAAGGCGTGATCAAACTCTACTGATCCCTTCGGAAAAAGCGTTTCGTTCTCAAAATAACTGGATTCGATCCGGTCGATCTGAAGTGGCTCAACCTTCCAGTTCCTGCAGCGAAGCTCGATTCCGTCATAGCGGCCGAGACTTTTTGTGACGGAATAGCCGAGCGAGCCCTTTTCAAAAAAGCTCGACGCTTCAGCCAATGAACGAAAAACTGATGATGCTGGGAGTTGCGTCACGACCGTGCCGGAAACAACAGCTTTCGCCTGGCCATCATCGCTCTGGTATGCGACTGAGTAGCCGCCGTCAGACTCGTGAACAACAAAAGATGCGTGATGATGAAGTCCGGGAAACAGTGTACCGCCAAGCCAGGCGTTAAGTCTCGAGCTTGTGTCCCTCCGCGGGACGTAAACGCCTTCATGACACCGGCCATCGATTTCCCATTCGACCGCGATGCGGTGTGCTGCATTTTCGGAGGCAATACCGAACGGCAATGGCAGAAAACGTGGCCCGATGGATTTCAGGCGGATGAGACAGATTCCAGCGATGGCGTAGCCAGCGGCAAGTTTCGGTCGAAAAGGTGCAGGCAGACTCTGTGCCATTACATCTGCGCTGACGCGAAAATTCACGAGGATGCGTCTGTCGATGATCCCGCGAATGACTGGAATGCGCATTTCGGTACTTTCAAGGGAGAACCGTGGCTGTAACCGGGCCACCGCCGAACAACTATGAGTCCAAATCCCTCGTGATCGGCGACTTCAGTCCACCGCTGTGTTCGGCACTCGCTTTCCGATCTCTGTCCTTCTTATCGTAACCGTGCAGCATCGGGCCCGTCATGAGTGCTGCGAGGCCAGCTGTGGCGACAGTAGTCGCCCACTCGGGAACTTGCCCTTCAGGGATCAACGCTGCAACGATGATGGAGCCGATAAACACGGAGATGACTGCAAAAATATGCGGATTGACGGGTATACAATTGAGGCGAGGTACCAGCAGCGAGAGAGCAATAATGATCCACGGTAAATTCAAGAGCAGGCGCAGGTGCCACGGATTGTTCGTCGTGGTGCTCATCGCATAAGACGGGCCAAGGTAGAGCAGAAAGAAGAGCACGCGAGCGATGGTACGACCCGCCAGGGAGAGATCGTCCCAGCGAAGATTGTGACGAGACTTGCCTGGCATTTGACCGGCCACTGAAACCTCTTTCACTCGCTTACTTCCCTTGCCGCCTAACTATCAGGCGAAATGCAATGAACAGCCCCCAAACTGTTCACCAGGGATTCTCACTTTCTGATCCTCAACTGTCAATCGCTGACTGTCAGACTCGGCAACAGTCACCGTTCACAGAACAGGTCTTTTCTTCATCCCTCGGGGCACGGTGACAATCGCACAGAATTGCTCAGATACCGGGCCGAAAGGTTTCCTTCATCTGTGGAATCCGTGAAATCTGTGGTCCCAATCCGAATCCCTTGTTTTGACCACAGATCACGCAGATCGCACAGATGGGCGACCGAGCCTGTGATCTGGTCCCCAGCATCGTTCCAAACAGCTCCCACCAAAATCCTCATCCGTTTTTCAAAGCTCTCCACAGGGCAAACTCTGAGTCCCCTCTGACCCGTCCAGGGGCATGTGCTGATAAAAAAAACGGTGGCTGATCAAAGATCAGCCACCACACGTGCTCGGAGTTTTCGCACCGGCAACAATCTCAGGAATCATTTTGGGATCTGAATGCCCGGCGATTGCCGGACGGAATGTCCTCAGCCTTCGCTGTCATCCTTGCGGCGACGGCGTCGGAGTGAAGCCAGTCCAAGCAGGGCACCCAGCAGTCCGGCGGAGGCGGACTGACGTTGTTCGGGTTCCCGGGGTTCGATCACAGGTGCAGCAAGTTCTGGGGCGGCCGGCAGAGAATTTTCCGGAGCCTCCCACCAGGCTTCCTGATTCCAGCCGGAGAGGACTGCATCCGTATTGGCTACCTGCGTTGGATCGACAGGGGCGACTTCGGGATGCAGGGCTTCCACCTCCATGGCCTGAGCAGAGATGTCAGCAGCGACCGTTTCCGGAAGTCCTGGCCGGTTTGTTCCGATGCGGGATGGCAGCATGCTGATGCTGAATTCATTCAGCTGCGGATCCAGCAGACTGTCCGTCGCCGTCAGAATCCATTCGCCGGTGGCATCGTTCAGCGGAGTGTCGCTGGATGCATCGGAGATGAGGAAGTCAACGGGAACGCTCCAGGCACTGTAGGTGCTGTTGGCCGAATTCAGTGCTCGTACCCAGACGCGGTAGAGCGTATTGGAGGCGAGTGGCGTTGCGGGAGTGAAGGAAGGGACCGTCAGTCCGGCGACGCGAATCAGAGCTTTGGAAGGATCATTGGCATTACTGATGTAGATTTCATAGCTGGAGGCCCCATCCACGACACCCCAGTTAATCGTGGGCTGCCGGTTGGTGGATGCGGGGATGGACCTGACGATGGGGCGACCACCGACGTAGAATTCCAGCATCACTGAGTAATCGCCCTGGGTATCGGCGCTGCGAGCACGAATTCGGGCGCGGTAGGTGCCGATGGGCAGGGCCTGATTGTCAGGCACTGTCACGCTGGTACCGCTGACGGTGTACATCTGGTAACCGGTGACCACGGAGGTCGGGAGCACCTGATCGATGCGCAGGTCGTAGGCGGTGGCACCGGCAGGAATGGTTCCGTTGAGCAGTCCTGAGAGGCTGGTCCAGGAGAAAGTCGGCGTGTTGTCGAATGTGGAGGACGAGGGACCGGAGAGCACGGGAGCGGCGACGACCTGGAAGTCCCCTGGCGCGCTCCAGCTGCTGATGTCGCCAAACGCGCTGCTGGCCTGAACCCAGTAGCGGTAGCGTCCAAGCGGCAGCGGCGCCGGCAGTGAAAAGCTCAGGGCGTTGATGTTGCTCATGTCATAGAGCACAGTATTGCCGGTCGATGTGCTGGAAAGATACACGCGATAGGACTGGGCTCCCAGAACACCTTCCCAGGTAAGCGTTGGGCTGATGGAGGCCACGCGGCCGATGGGGGCGAGGAGTTTGGGAGCGGTCGTGGTGCGAACCGTCTTCGGGGTGCTCCAGTCGGAGACGGTACTGGGGTCAACAGCGGAGTAGGTGCGGACGTAGAACTGATAGGTGCCGAGGACGAGATCGATGTCGGGCGTGAAGGCTGTGCCACTGACGCCGTTGGCTTTGAAGTAGAGCCGGGAGTTGCCACCTTCGATTTTGTTGATCCAGATGTCGCTGACGGGGATCGCACCGGCACCGAGTGGCACGGTCCAGGTGATTTCCGGTCTCAGGAGGAAGGTCGTGGCTGGCGGATTGACCACCGCAGGGCGTTCGGAAATGGTGACCCGATAATCGATGCTGCGAGCGGTGTAGTTGCCGGATGTGGAACCCACAGCGGCTTCGTTCACAGCGTTGATGTAGTAGCGGTAGCGGCCGATTGGCAGCGGAATGTCGCGAGTGAACACGGTGGTTCGCAGATTAGTTTCGCGGAAGACTTCAACGGCCGTCCCGAAGTCCTGGAACACATACAGTTCATAGCGGTCCGCAGCCGGGACGGCATTGATCTGGAAGGTTGGCGTGTTATCGGGGAGTCGGTTGCCGGGAGAGGCAACGGTGATGGATGGGGAGTATCCGAAGACACGGTCAGCACTGAAGAAGCTGCTGTCACCGAAGGTGTTGAAGGCTCTGACGCGAGCACTGTAGCGACCGAGCGTGAGATCCACCGGGAGCGTGAATGAGGTGCCGACGATGCCGGAGACACGGCGGACGAGCACGTTGTCAGTCAGGTTGAAGACTTCGACTTCGTAATTGAGGGCTCCGTTGACACCGCTCCAGGTGATCGTCGGACGCGGCACGTTGACGGTTGCTGCCGGGCCGGTGACGACAGGAGCGGTGCGAACCTGGAAGCTGACCGGGTCACTGGGGGTGCCGAACAGTCCGGCCTGATCAATGGCGGTCACCGAAACCTGGTAGCGCCCGATCGGCAGATTGACAGCGACCTGGTACTCGTTGGGTACAGGCCGACCGAGCGTATTGATGTCTGTCTGTTCGACGATGGAACCTGTGCTGAGCGAGCGGACAATGATGCGATAGGTTTTGGTTTCCAGCACGTGGTTCCAGCGAACGATCGGTGTGGCGGAAGCCACATCTCCGGCGGGCTCAGTTACCTTTACCCGCACAACATCGAACTGGTAGGTCGCACTTTCGCCACCCACGTTGATGCGGTTGAAGGGGGTCAAGGTGGCTGTGTAGGTACCGTCGGCCAGCGGCAGGATCGAGGTATCCGGCTGCAGAGCACCCACTTCCTGGAAGTTGAACGTGATATTGGATCTGGTGTAGACCGTCTGACCGGACGCGTTGCTGGTGATCACCAGCGTGTAGAAGAAGTTCTCGGAGTGGGCGGTCCAGCCAATCAGTGGGGTGGTGTCACTGGTTTGAGGCAGAATTCCGTTGGTCGGTGTAATATCGATCGGGAGATTGATCGTGGGTTTGACAGGAGTTGACAGCGGACGAATGTTGACTTTGTAATCCTCCACTTCACCGTCCACAGCCCGACCCGTCGGGTTCAGACCTCCCGCAGTGCTCAGACGGAACCGCATGGTGCGGTCACCGAACGCAGTACCGGCAGGAATGGTGAAGAAGAAGCGATTGCTTCCGGCGACTACAGAGAAGCCGGTGTCTGACGTGAGCCTATCGGTGGTATCAAAGACGCCGTTGTTGTCGAGGTCCAGCCAGATATTAACCAGGCCAGCAGCAGAGGAGGTGATGTCGACGTAGTTCAGCAGACCGACGTTGCCGGCTTCCAGCGGCACCGGGAAGACCACGCCGTCTTCGTCCGCCGCACCGGTGGTGTCGTCGCCGTTCGCGTTGGCTCCAGGTGCCCCGTTACGTTCTGCGTCAACGAGTGCACCCAGTCGCAGGTTATTGCTGATTGTATGAGCGGCACCGGAGTCGGCGCGATTGGTGCCGAAGGTGGTCGGAGCATCTCCGTAGTCGACAATCAGTGTCTGCAGGGTGGTGCTGGTGGTGTTCGAGGCATTGGCCGGGTCGGTGACACGCAGACGGATGTTGCGAGTGGATGGTGAGGTGACTCCGAGTGCTGCAAGGTAGTTGAAGCTCACGGAGAACTTGTCCGGAGTTCCACCGGTGACGTCCTTTGTGGCGAACGTGGTCTCGAAGGATCCGTTGTTGTCAATGTCCCATGCATAGGTCAGTGACGCCTGGAAGACAGGCACGTCCACGTCAAAGCTGCCACTGGCGTCCAGCAGCAGGTTGTCGCCATCGTCGATCACGAAGGGACCAGCAACGGCGACCGGAGCGTCATTGATTTCCGTCACGGTCACTCGCACGGGTACTGGCAGCGACGTGTTGACATCCGGTGGTGTTGAGGGGCCGTTGTCGACGGCGACGACTTCGAGTGTGGCGACCCCTGCTGCGTCAGCAGCACTCACGTACCGCAGAACAGCCGCTGTGGTCACGTTCAGCGTGCTGAAGGTCAGGTTGCCGGAAACGGTTTGCACGTTGCGTGTTGTGAAAAACACGGTTTGCGAAGCGAGTTCGTCGAGAGCGGTTGCGGGACCTGGCAGGAAGCTGGTGGAAATGGTGGTCGAAACCTGCGGCCCGTCTTCGTTGCTGGAGATCTGCACCTCGCTGCCGATACGCGGCAGCAGTGGATTGACGGTGATCACAGGAGCGTCGTTGACAGCGGAGACATTGATCTCAAATGTCACCTTCGGGCTTTCAAGGCTGTTGGTCGGATGACCATCCCGGAGCCAGACACGGACGATAGCCTTGCCGTTGACATCCGCGGCAGTGGTGAAGGTCAGCTGTCCGAAGGTGGCCGGGTTTGTGGGATCCAGCGAAATCGCCGGAGCGACAGAGAAGAAGGACAGTGGCACGGCGGACCATGCCCCCTGGACGGTCCAGTCGAAGATCGCAGAAATGGATTCCGTTTCGTTGGCCGGGCCGGCAACTGCATTGACCATAAAGCCGGGAACTGTCACCTGTCCCTGATCTTCAGTGGAATTGATCACCGTTGTGGGCACAGCGGTCGGGCTGGTGAATGACGGTGCATCATTCACCGGCAGGACCGTAATCGGGATCACATCGGTGTCTTCCTGCGGTGCGGCGGGCGGAGTCGGGGGACCGGTGAAGCCACCGAGGTCGTTGGTGGTGATCGTGACGGACGCGGGCCCGAAGTAATCCTGAGCCGAACGGAATCGCATCCCCGCAAGAGCTCGATTGATGTTATCAACCGTGCCGGTGAAGGTCATCGTGGTGTCGGCAGTGCCATCGCCCACAGTGAACGTCAGGTTGGTTGTCCGGGAGAGTGTAACGATCCCGTTGACCGCTGTCAGAGTGACTCGAAGCGTATTATTGCCGAGCCACACGTCGGCGTCCGACACGGAAACAAGGTTGCCACCGGCAGCACTGAACACCAGATCGGTGTCTTCGTTGACCGTCTGAGCAATCGGCACAGCGTTGATTGGCGGATCGTTGATGCCATCGGTGAGCAGGAGGGTGAACTGGGTGGTGCCGTCGGAGCGGTTGGGTGCCAGATAGTTGCCGGCGAGGTCCCGGATGCCGTCAGTGCCATCAACGGTGGCGTCGTCGTTGTCCACGACAATGCGGTACTTGCGTTCAAATGGGAAGGCCGTCGTGGAACGGAAGATGACTTCGTTGGAGACGGAATTATAGACGAATACGTAATCCACTCCGAGAGTCAGCAGGCCTTCGGTAATGATGGTGCCACTGGGAAGGTCTGGCAGGTCGGTGGGCTGTTTGACGCCATCGTCCATGTAGAGCTTGAACTGGGTTCCTGTGAGGAACACGCGACCGTCATCGACACCGATGCCCTGATCCCGGAGCGTGATGATCAGTTCGCG
>JBJTOM010000423.1:0-1982 GCA_046074585.1 Planctomycetota bacterium
GGCCCCGAGGCACCAGCCCCGTCGCCGATCACACCATCACATCGCCACTCCCAACCTGAAACCCGAAACCCGAAACCCGAACACCGAACACCGAACACCGAACACCGAAAACTGAAAACTGAAAACTGAAAACCCATGCCCACTCCCCCTCCTTTCGGCGTCATCTTCGACATGGATGGCGTCCTCATCGACTCCTGCGCCACACACCTCGAAACCTGGCAACTCTGCTGCCGCCGGCACGGTCGCGAATGCACCGAAGAACAATTCCTCGCCGGTTTTGGCCGGACCAGCCGCGAAGTCATTCGCGATACGTGGGATAACCCGCCCGATGATGCCGCCATCGCCGCTTTCGACGAAGAAAAGGAACTCCTGTACCGAGAACTCATTTCCAGCAACTTCCCGCATATGCCCGGAGCTGCAGCACTCATTCAGGAACTTGCGGCTGCCGGGATCCCCATGGCCATCGGTTCCAGCGGTCCACCCAAAAACGTCGCCGCCGCCCTTGCCGGACTCAACGCCGCACATCTGATCCACACGGTCATTACCGGCGCTGATGTGGTCCGCGGCAAACCCCACCCGGAGGTGTTTCTCAAGGCCGCCGCAGGCCTCGGACTGCCCCCCGCCCGCTGCGTCGTCCTCGAAGATGCTCCCGTCGGCATCGAAGCCGCCCTCGCTGCAGGTACCCGCTGCCTCGGCATCGTCTCCCGCGGACGTACCTTCGAACAGCTCCACCGCGCCCACCACCGCGTTCCCAATGACCTCGCCGCAGTCAATATTCCATTGCTGCTGTCGCTCTTCAGCGTCACACCGGATTAGAATTCCGCGCTCTCCCACCGTCGCCTCCCGCCCAGGCTTCTGTCCGCGATCTGCCGACGATATCATCCCGAACAATCGAGACCATACAGGCTCGATGTCCCGCGAACTCCTGCAGTACGGTGATTCATGACCGCTGGTCCTGGCAGCAACACGTCCATTCTGATTTTTGGCGCCTCCGGTGACCTCACGTCACGCAAACTGATTCCTGCTCTTTTTCGCCTGCACCAGCAACAGTACCTCCCGGATGGCTGTCCGGTGATCGGAATCGCCCGCCGCGAAAAATCGCACGACGAATTTCGCGGCGAAGTACGCGAAGTCGTCGCCGGACGACTCGGCTCCGGCTTCAATGCCACTGCCTGGGATGCCTTCGCCAGTCAGCTCTTCTATCAGCAGCTCGACATCGCCTCACCCTCCCAGTACTCCAGTCTCCACTCCGCTGTCCAGACACTGGAGACCGCAGCCGGCTTCACCGCTGAACCCACGCGTATCGTCTACCTCGCCACCGCCCCCTCCCTCTTCGCCTCCGCTGTCGAAGGACTCAGTGCCGCCGGCATGATCCCGCCCCGCGAATCCGCCGCCCGGCTCCGAGTCGTCGTCGAAAAACCCTTCGGCAGAGATCTCAACTCCGCCATCGATCTGGCCGCACAGTTCGATCGACACCTGCTCGAACGGCAGATCTACCGCATCGATCACTACCTCGGAAAGGAAACCGTCCAGAACATCCTCCTCTTCCGCTTTGGCAATGCCATCTTCGAACCACTCCTGAACCGCAGCCACGTCGACCATATCCAGATTACGGTCGCCGAATCCCAGGGGATGGAAGGCTCCCGCGGCGGTTACTACGATACCTCCGGCGCGCTCCGCGATGTTCTGCAGAACCATGTCCTCCAGCTGCTCTGCCTCATCGCAATGGACCCGCCGTCCCTCTTCCAGGCCCGCGAAATCCGCGACGAAAAACTCAAAGTCCTTCAGGCGCTCAGACCCGGAGCCCCCGGAAGCATCGGCAACTGGGTCGTCCGCGGGCAATACGCCGCAGGACTCGTCAATCGCCAGCCAGCACTCGCCTACCGCGAAGAAGATCGCGTCAACACCGCCTCCAATCGCGAAACCTTCGTCGCCATGAAAGTCGCCATCGACAACTGGCGCTGGGCCGGTGTCCCCTTCTT
>JBJTOM010000424.1:0-4309 GCA_046074585.1 Planctomycetota bacterium
CGAAAACACTCGCACCTGCCAGCTGTTCATCAACACTGCTGACAATCAGCGACTGGATGATCTTGGCTTCGCTCCCTTCGGCAAAGTTGTCGAAGGCCTCGATGTTGTCAAAAAGATCAACGCCCAGTACGGCCAGAAACCCAATCAGCTGCTCATTCAGGAACAGGGCAACGCATACCTCAAAAGCAGTTTCCCCGCCCTTGACTACATCAAAAAGGCCAGCGTCGTCCCCGCAAAGTGAAACGCTCAACTCGCACACCGACACCTGCAGCCCCAGACAGCATCTTCGCAGAGAATCCCCGCCCCCTCACTCCTTCCCGGGTTGTCCATCATGTCTCGACTGCTCTGCCTGATGCTGCTCCTTCGCGTTTTCGTTTCCGTCACAGCGGCCGACGAACCAGCCGCACAGAAGTCCTCTGACAAAAAACCTTCGCAGCGCTACGAAACCCGCCGCGACCACGACCCGGACGGCATCGGCAAGTTCTACATGGGACGCGAAATCGCCCATGTCATGGGCTTTGCCGGTGCTCTCTGGCTGGAACGCTCAGAACGCGAAGAAGAAGAACGACTCACACTCCTCATTCGCTCACTCAGACTGCAGCCTGGTCAGGTGGTGGCCGACATCGGTGCCGGAAGCGGCGTGATTTCACTGCAAATGGCCGAACGGGTGCTGCCTGACGGTAAGGTGATGGCAGTCGATGTGCAGCAGGAAATGCTCGATCGACTCAAAGCCTGGTGCGAGAAATACGGGGTCGAAAACGTCGATCCCGTGCGTGGCAGTGACCGCAGGACCAATCTGCAGCCGGCCAGTATCGATCTGGCCATCATGGTCGACGTGTATCATGAATTCGAGTATCCCTTCGAGATGCTCCAGGATATCTCAAAAGCCCTGCGTCCCGGCGGTCGCCTGGTGTTTGTCGAGTACCGCAGGGAGGATCCGGCGGTGCCCATCAAGGAAGTCCACAAAATGACTCAGGCCCAGGTTCGAAAAGAGGCCGAGCAGCCTGAATTTGGCCTGACGTGGCTGGAGACCATCCACATTCTGCCGCGGCAGCATGTGATCGTGTTTCAGAAGACCGGCCAATCCGAATAGACAACGGCGTCAGCAGGAGATCGCCATGAATCCCATCGGGTTTGCCCTGCGGCGTCCCAAAACCGTGCTCGTGCTCCTGCTGGCCATGGTGATCTCCGGCGCAAGCGCTGTACGGCCTCGCGCCGTCGATGACTGGCTGCGAACACGCGGAGTGGACCTGCCACTGCAGCGCATGTCGGTCGATATCTTCCCGGCTCTCAATCTGCCCGTGATCTATGTCTGTCAGCCTTATGGCGGGATGGATCCGGCACAGATGGAAGGGCTGCTGACGAATTATTACGAGTATCACTTTCTGTACATCAACGGCATTCATCACGTGGAAAGCCGGAATGTCCAGGGCACTGCACTCATGAAACTCGTCTTCCATCCTGGCACCAGCATGGCCCAGGCGATGGCCGAGACAATTAATTACGTGAATCGATCACGAGCCATGATGCCGCCTGGTACGGTGCCGCCGTTTGTGATGCGATTTGACACCGGCAGCGTCCCTGTCGGTTATCTGGTTCTTTCCAGTGCGACACGGACCATTGCCGAAATCCAGGATCAGGCTTTGTTTCGTGTTCGTCCGCTGTTTTCGGCGCTCCCCGGAGTATCTGCCCCGCCGCCGTTTGGTGGTTCCGCACGTACGGTGGTCATTCGCGCCAATCCGGATCGACTCCGCGCGTATGGGCTGTCCCCCGATGAAATCATCACCGCACTGACTCGCGGCAACACCATCGCACCCTCCGGTAACGTTCGCATCGGTGACCTGTACCCGGCCGTTCCCACAAATGCGCTCGCCCGTGATCTGAGCGATCTGGGGCGTATTCCGGTGCGAACCGGGGAACGCACGGTTTATCTGCGGGACATCGGGGTGATTGAGGATTCAGCGGACCTGACCACCGGCTACGCGCTGGTCAACGGCCGTCGCGCCGTTTACATCCTCGCCACAAAACGTGCAGATGCCTCCACCATGGATGTCATCGGTCAGATTCGCAAATCACTTCCGGCGATGCAGAAGGAGCTGCCGGACGACATTCGCGTGTCCTTCGAATTTGACCAGTCCCCCTATGTCACTCGGGCCATCTCCGGATTGTCCACCGAAGGACTCCTTGGAGCAGCCCTCACCGGACTGATGGTGCTGGTGTTCCTGCGGGACTGGCGGAGCGCCCTCGTTGTGGTGCTCAACATTCCCCTGGCATTGCTGATTGCAGTCACGGGACTCTGGCTGACCGGACAGACAATCAACCTGATGACGCTGGGTGGCCTGGCGTTGTCGGTGGGCATTCTGGTGGACGAAGCCACCGTGGAAATCGAGAACATTCACTCGCAGCTGCGGCGAACCGGGTCAGTGTCGCTTGCGGTCTGGCGCGGCAATCAGCAGACAGCCCTTCCGCGGCTGCTGGCACTGCTCTGCATGCTGGCCGTCTTTCTGCCGACATTCCTGATGCAGGGCGCCCCTCGCGAACTGTTCGCCCCACTGGCATTTGCCGTGATGTTCTCCATGACCGCATCGTATGTGCTGTCAAGCACTCTGGTCCCCATTCTCTGCGTCTGGCTGCTCAGACCGGCTCACACGCCCGAACCTGACTTTGAGGCCACAGAACGCCACAGCAGCCCGTTCAAATCGTTCCTGCAGCGTCTGTCAGGCGGGTGCATTCGTATTCGCTGGCTGCTGGTGCCAGGCTATGTGTTTCTCTGCCTGATGGTGGCATGGGGAGCGGTTCAGCGGGCGGGGCTGGAGATCTTCCCTGGCACCGACGCAGGAGAATTTCGGCTGCGTCTGCGGGCCCCTGACGGCACACACGTGGAAGCCACTGAACGGCACGCCGTAAAGGTGCTGCAGGCGATTGACGAGGAGGCTGGTCAGGGAAATGTTTCGCTGTCGCTGGGATATGCCGGGACGGTGCCAGCTTCGTTCCCGATCAATTCGGTGTACCAGTTTTCGCGCGGTCCGGAGGAAGCGATCCTGAGGGTGGCCTTTCGCCCAGGCTCGGGCGTCCACACCGAAACGCTCAAACGCCGGCTCCGCGAACGCTTTGCCAAAGACTTTCCGCTGCTGCGATTCTCCTTCGAGCCGTCTGATATTATCAGTGAGGTCATGAGTTTTGGTGCGGCCGCTCCGGTAGAAGCCGCTGTTCGTGGCGGATCACTGGCCGAAAATCGCAACTACGCGATGCGTCTGCAGTCTGAGCTTCAGCAGGAGCCGATGCTGCGCGACGTACAGATCGTGCAGTCGCTGGAGTACCCCACGGTCGATGTAAAGATTGACAGAGAGCGGGCGGGGCTGGCGGGAGCCACAACGGACCAGATCAGTCGTTCAGTGCTGGCCGCAACTTCCTCCAGCCGTTTTGTGGTCCCCAGTTACTGGCCTGATCCCAAATCGGGTATTGGCTATCAGGTCCAGGTCGAGATTCCTCAGCCGGCCCTGAAATCCGCTGCGGATCTGGGCGCGATCCCGGTGCTTAAAAGCGAGTCAGGCGCGGTACTGCTGCGTGACATTGCAGAACTCAGCCCAGGAAAAATGCCGGGCGAATTTGATCGCTACAACATGAAACGCGAATTGTCACTCACGGCAAATATCGACGGCACCGATCTCGGCTCCGCAGCCGCTCGCGTTGAAGCTGCCGTCCGCCGCGTGCAGCAGCAGGATGACGAACAGAAGGATGAGGCTGAGCGTGCCGGAGTGCTGCCAAAACCCGGACGGATCACCTGCGAACTCCGTGGCCAGATTCCACCGCTGCGTCAGATGGTGAGTGGGCTGGGAGCAGGCCTCGTGCTGGCGGTGCTGGCCATCTTCCTGATGCTGGCAGCGAACTTTCAGTCCTTTCGTCTGGCACTGGCTGCCGTGACCACCGTCCCCGCAGTGCTGGCAGGCAGCAGCCTTGTGCTGTCAGTGACCGGCACCACACTGAATATTCAGTCCTTCATCGGGATGATTATGAGTCTTGGTGTTTCCATGGCAAATGCCATTCTGCTCATCAGTTTTGCCGAGCAGCATCGACGGTCCGCTGCTCATGCCATAAACGCCTCAAACGCCGCTCAGCGGGCCGTGACCGAACGTTCGCGAGCCATCCTGATGACCAGCTCCGCCATGCTCGCCGGTATGCTGCCTCTGGCTCTGGGCTGGGGCAGCGCTGACGCCAGCACAGCGCCCCTTGGCCTTGCGGTCATGGGTGGGCTCGCCGCAGCTACCGCTGCAGCGTTCTTCATCCTTCCGGCAGCCTATTGCTGCCT
>JBJTOM010000425.1:0-14449 GCA_046074585.1 Planctomycetota bacterium
TCTGGTTTTGCGGCTTGGGAGTCTCCATGCGCGAAGCCTGGCAGATTGGCGCAGGGAGCGCAAGTTAAGATTATGTTAAAATTCTTCTCGCAGTGGACGGCAAGAAACGTGCCGAACAGTATTGGGACAGTCCCCCGCAGAACCAATGCCGCAGCTTCTGTGGCGTTCCATTTCCGGCGACGGCCGTTGCCGGGATGGCGAAGCTCCTGCTGAGCCGTCGTCGTAAAGGATACCTACCAAACACCTTCCGTGTTTCGGTGCCATGCACCTTTGCCGTGCACCTTTGCCGGGTTGCTGGCCTGCCGGGGACAGTCCCCGCGGCCTGCGGACGGAGATGTTCTGCCGGTCGTGGAGTCCGTTCGACGACCCCGGAACCCCGCGTTGCGGGGACAGTCCCTGCGGTGAGAGCAAGGCGAAGCGTCAGATCTGACTGCCCTGGCTGGGACGATTATGTGCTTGTGGTGATTTGGGCAGTTGCAGCGATAACCGCGATTGCAGAGCCACCGGGGGGCGGCCGTAATCCGGCGCGCGAGGCCACCTGGGGATTGACATTCCCCGCACGCCGTGTCGCGGGGCGGTGGTTCATGGACGAACCCTTCACTTGAGTGTCAGCGACCTCAAGCACACACGCAGGATCGCATCCGGCATGTTTTTTGCTGCTGTTTCCACTGAGCAGCAGGGAACGGTCATCAATATTCTCCGGACAGCAACGATGATTCAGGAAAGCGAGTGGGCCACTAGTGGAGGCATCAGCACCCGGCAATCATCCGGCAGCTTTTTTTTTGGGCGAACAGAACTCGCCTTGCCCCGTTTTCGGGCAATTGAGAAAGCTAATTCTGTTACCACCCCTGAAGACGCTGTCATACCGTTCGAAGATGCGTGGTGGGAGCGGCTTGAACGCGGCCTGCTGCAGCGTTTTGAGGCACTCCATGCCTTCATGGAACAGCTAGCAGTTGGAAAATCCCTGCCATTGTCTCTCGCGCTGTCTGGAAATCCCGTTTTCACAGAGATGCTTCGCAGACTGGCACCGGCAATTTCCCTCACCCCACGGCCACGCGGTCGGTCCCTTCGTGCGTCCGTTGTCGCCGCGTGGACATGGTTCGGGGCCACCGATCTGCTTCTGCTTCCCGACGGCAGCCCCCGAGTTCTCAGCCACAACTTTTCGTCCCCGTCCGGACTCGAACGACTGCCCCAACTCTGCCACCGCACCCCTGCAGACATGGCTCTCACGATCCGTAACACCCTGTTTCCTCACGGCTGTGATTACAGTGGCGAACCAGCATTCCTGCTGGAACCACCCAACCCGGCGGCGGACCAGTCAACGAACGATTTCCTCGCAAGCTGCCTCATTGCCGAACGTGTCCACCGCGGTCAACTGCGCGCTGACCGTGGCAGTCTGTTTGTGCTCCGAAACGGACACCGTGAACACGTTCGCTGCCTTGTCCGACGCATCGATGATCCATTTCTCGATCCCAATTTCTTCCGCCCGGATTCGCTCATCGGCCTGCCCGGCCTGGTTCGCTGCTGGGCCTCCGGCGAAACACGTTTGCTGCACGCCCCAGGCACAAGTCTGCTCAACCTGCAAACCGTCGTTCGCCAGGTACCGCAGATGATCCGCGAATTCCTTGGACAGCACCCTCTGCTTGAGACTGCCCGTCTCTTCGAGGGCCATCGCCCCGAAGAGCTGGAACGAATTCTTCGCCATCCCCGCGACTATGTCTTCCGCCGCTGTGATCCCGCAGAGTCGGTGCGTCCCCGCATTGGCCGGACCGCCAGCCCCGGCGAATTGACCAGCCTTGTCAGCGATCTCCGCCAGAATCCCTCCGGCTGGTGCGCCCGACCTGTCCTCCCGGCAAACCACGGCGGTCAGCATCTCCGCGTTTTTGCCAGTTATACGGACCGCTTTCGGCTGCTCCGCGCAGGAATCCTGCAGCCCGCGCAGCTCGACGGGATGGCCCCCTTGCTGATTCCCGCGGAAACTCCGCTTGGGCTCCTGCAGCAACCACAGGAAGAAGACCGCTGACGATCGGGCGGAGGAAGAATCCCGGAAAACGGCTTGCTCGACCCGGCGAATTTGCATGGACATGTCGCCAGCTTCCGATATAACGGTTTGTGGAGACAACGACCATGAGCTCGACTGGCCTCAGACTCACCCAACTGGATGCCCTTGAACGGGCGGCCGAATGCCTGCGAACGCTGGCTCATCCCCATCGTTTGCGGATGATTCAAATGCTCCTGCAAGGGCAATTCACAGTCGGGCAGCTGGCAGCCGCGTGCGAAATCCCCAGTGCCATGGCCTCGGAGCATCTGCGGCTGATGCAACGCTGTGGATTTCTGCGAAGTCAGCGGTGCGGCCGCCAGGTATTTTACCGGGTTTCTGAACCGCACTTGCAGAATATCATGGGTTGTATCGAAAGTCGTTTCGGCACGGAATCGGCGGTGCATGCGGGCACACCGAACTGAGGGTTGGAGGAGTCCGGCAAACCTTCAGATCAAAGCCGGCGTTCTTTGTGTTCTAAAATGTCGCCATTTCGGGATGTTTCAGTTTTTTAAGGAGCAAATCAATGAGTGTGCGTACGATTTCCCCGAAGCAGCTGCAGGAACGCATTCAGGCCGGCGAGTCGATTGAGATCATTGATGTGCGAACACCGATGGAGTTTCAGGAAGTTCACGCCGTCACCGCTCGGAATGAGCCGCTGGAGAGTCTGGATTGTCGCCGAGTCCTTGCGGGCCGCACGGCGGGTGTCGCGCTTTACGTGATTTGTCGTTCGGGAGGCCGTGGCAGGCAGGCATGCGAAAAGTTGATGGCCGCTGGCTGTACGGATGTCGTGAATGTGGAAGGCGGTACGGTTGCGTGGGATCAGGCGGGTCTGCCTGTGCGCCGTGGCAGGAAGGTGATTTCACTGGAGCGGCAGGTCCGCATCGCTGCCGGCCTGCTCGTGCTGACTGGCGCAGTGCTGGCTCTCACCGTGCATCCATGGTGGGCCGGGCTGTCCGCGTTTGTGGGCGCCGGGCTGATGTTTGCGGGCATCACGGACACCTGCGGCATGGCTCTGATGCTGGCCCGAATGCCCTGGAATCAAATTTCCCCGGCCAATTCCGCCAGCTGCTCCATGCCCAAACCCGCATCGGGCTGAAACAGTCAGGGGATGGTGATCTGCATTGGCGGTGTGTTTGAGCCGGGGGTCAGTGCTTTGAATGTCAGGGCATCGGGGCGGTTGTGTCCGATGCGGAGGGTGTAGGTGCCGGCGGTGTAGACAGGGGGGTGAAATGTGGAACCGGCGGTGCGGATGGTGTAAAGGATTTCGTTATCGGCTTCGGAAATGACCTGGACCACGGCTGTTTCTGCGTTGCTGAACCGCAGTTCCGGGAGTCGTCCGAATTCCCGGCGGCCGTCATTCTGCTGCATGGTGATGGTGACGGGCCAGCCAGGGAACTGGGCTGCGTCGCCATCAACCACCCGGCTGAATCGGGGCCAGCATTCCATGCGAACACTGCGGTCGGCGCGGCGGAATCGGACCAGTCCATAGCCGTCTGCCCGCTGCTGTTCGTCCTGCACCTTCTGCGGGTTGGCGTAGGCGTGGATGGACAGGGGGTTGCCGAGTCCATCGAGGTAATCACCGGTCCATGGGAGCGGACTTCCGGGGACGGGATTTGCTCCGGCCTGTTCATTTTCGGGGTGCCACCAGCGACCGTAGATGGTGTTGACGATGGCGGGGCAGGTGAAAGCGAACGGTCCATCTGCGAACTGGTCAATACCATGCTGGAGCACCACGGCCAGGTGCTGATCTCCGCAGAGATGCGGTGCCCAGGCGCGGCGAATTTCCCGCAGTGCGGCTCGACGGCCGCTCTGCGGCCACCCGTTGCAGTCCAGATCAGCCAGCAGGCGATTTTCGGGTGAGCCGTGCAGGTGCACGGCGCCGCAGAAGGCAGTCTGTGAGAGTACACATTTCATGTGAGCACCCTGCCAGTCTGCGGACCATGAGCGGAGAAAGCGGAGCTGCCGTTTGCCCAGGAGTTCGAGTGCTGGGAGGTCGATGGCGTTTCTGTCGTACCGGGGATCGGTGATATGATCGGGGCGTGGTCCGAGCTGCGGGATGGTGCCTTCGGGTCCGGTTTTGAACTTGCGGTCTTCGAGAATCGCAAAGTCCACTCCCCCGACGCGCAGTCGCGTAAAATACACGCCGATGCCCTGCGCGACAGGCTCGGGATCCACCGGGTCCGGCAGGTGCGAGGTCTGGCAGCGTTCCACCATCTGCACGTATTCGGCGGGGTAATAATAGCCGCCGTCGGCCCCGGTTGTTTTGAGGGAACGGCGCCCAGCGGCTCCCCAGAGATTGGGGTGACCGACATCATGATCATCGGGAATGGCCACCACTGGCCGATCCCGCAGAAGCTCACGAAACTGCAGCCCCCATTCCAGCCAGCCAAACGTGTGCTGGGTGTGGTGATAGCTTTGATCACCGGCGAAGAACAGCAGATCCGGATTCTGGTGGCGGAGGTTTTCGACGATGGTTTCCCGGGGTCCGGGAGTGCGGCTGGAGTTGCAGGACAGCACCGCGACGACGACTTCCGGCTTATCCAGTGGATCTCGCCGGATGCGGCCGGTGAATTCGGACTGGTCTCCGAGCCGCACGCGGTAGTTCACGTCGCGGGATCCATCCCAGCCGGTGATGCGGAAATGCGCTGTCCAGCCGGGATAGACCACGGGCTGTTCGGCCACAGTCTGCCAGTTGCCGGCTGCGTCTTCCAATTGCAGCTGCACGGTGCGTGGTTCGTCGGGTTTGAGTGGATACAGCTGGGCGGTGAGTTTGAGGATCCCGGCGTCATGGGTATAGAGGGCGAAGGCGACCACTTGATTGCGGGGCACAAGCAGTCGCGGGGGAAGCAGGGTACCTGTTTTCTTTTGTGGTCCGCGTTCTGCCGGAGCTGGCAGCCACCATTCTCCGGTGGCATCACCGTCCAGCCGCGGCCACAGCTCACCAAATGGCGCCGCTGGTTCCTGAGTCGTGAAGAACGCCAGCAGCAGGCTGAGCAGCGAGCCGGACATCGGGCGGGCTTTCTGAGTGGCAGTGGGATTTGGCGAAACAGTGCCTGGAAGGCGCGATCCGTACCATGACAGGAACCTGGGCAGAGGGCAACCGAAGGCCATCTCGCAGCCCCATCGGCTTTATGCCGCGCGGGTTTCCGGAGTTGCTGTGGCTGCTGTCCGGCAGGCGAAATAGCCGGGATCGCTGGAACGGTCGATTTCCGCGACGGCTGATTCATCACCTGACAGTATGCGTTCGGCGAGGTGATCGAGTCGCTGCATTTCTGCGGTGAGCGCCGCGCTCCATGCCGACATCCGGTCGCGATCGAGATCCTTTGGGACGACAGCGGGTGTGCCAGCGATCATGACGGCGGTGGAAAAGGGTTTGGGGATGGTCAGATCTGTCCAGCTGCCGCGAACGTGCCATGCATTTTTCGTGGCCATTCCGGCGGGTACGAGGGGACGTTCGGAGCGTGAGGCGATGTACAGGATGCCGTCTTTCATTTGTCGTCGGGGGCCGCGAGGACCATCGGGGGTCATGGCGAGGTGCAGATCGGGGAGGCTCAGAATTTCCCGGACGGCCTCCAGACCACCCCGACTGGTGCTCCCGCGAACCGGCTGAATGCCAGCCAGGCGAACGGAGTCAGCAAGATATCCGCCATCACGGTGCTGGCTGATGAGCCCGGCAAGGTTCCAGGTGCGCTGGGAAAACACGGCCATCACAATCTGGTCGTGCCACATGGAAAACGTGTACCGCACCTGCCCCCGGGGGCGTTTGTAGGGAGTGCCATCAGGCGCGACGTGGAAGTGCCGGATGCGGACGGTGAGAAAGAGCAGTCGGAGCAGCAGCGTGGCTGTCCATGACAGCACAATGTTCAGGATGCGGGAACGGATCTTCATGGCTTCCGTGCCTGGAGAGCAGGTGTGGGGCATGGCCGTGAGCCGGCCGAGCCGGGATTATAAAGGGACAGGCCGATTGTTTGGAGTCCAGTTGCGGGCTCATCGCTGCTGCGGGGCTTCTGAAATCCCCCTGAAAAGTTCCGACTTCCCCCGTTTTTGCCCTGTTTTCCAGCGCATTTTGCCGGAATTGAAGGGATAATGCCGCCTTCCCCGCAGCCTCTGCCCCTACACAGACGCTCAACCATGCCCCGCCAGAATCACCGCTTCATCGTCAATCGCCGCAGCCTGCTGCTTCATGCCGGCGCTGGTTTCGGACTGCTGCCGCTCGCAGATCTCATCGCCACCGCCGATGACAGCAAACCCCGGACCACGGCCACCGGGCTGCATCACCCTGTGCGTGTCCGTCGCGTGATCCAGCTGTTTATGAACGGCGGGGCCAGTCCGATGGACACGTTTGACTACAAGCCCGAACTGGAGCGTCAGCACGGCAAACCGCTCGGACCGAAGGAAAAGCCCGAAGGCTTCACGGCCCCTGCGGGTGCGGTGATGAAAAGCCCGTTCACCGTTCAGCAATACGGTGAAACCGGTCGGTGGGTCAGTTCCGTGTTTCCGCATCAGGCGAAGGTGATCGACGAACCTGCGTTTCTGATGGCGATGAACACCCGAACAAACGTTCACGGTCCGGCCAGCTACATGATGAATACGGGTTTCATGCTGCCGGGCTTCCCCTGCTTCGGTGCGTGGGTGTCCTATGCCCTTGGCAGCCTGTCACAGAATCTGCCGGCTTTCGTAGTGCTGCCGGACCCGCGCGGGCTCCCGTATAACCAAAAGGGCAATTTCAGCTCGGGTTTCCTGCCGTCACGTCACCAGGGCACGCTGGTCGATGCCGCTCGCAATCCCCCAATTGCCGATCTGCAGGCGGACCCGGCCTACGGGTTCGCTCAGCACGACGCCGACGTCGCCACCCAGCGGGTGCTCCTTGACATCAACCGCGAACATGCCCGTCAGCGCCCCGGCGAATCGCTCCTGGAATCCCGCATCGCCGCCGCAGAGCTCGCTGCCGGCATGCAGCTGGCCGCGCCCGAAGCGTTCGACATTGCGCGCGAGACCGCGGAAACCCAGTCCGCGTATGGACTCGACCAGCCCGACACGGCCGATTTCGGCCGTCGCTGCCTGCTCGCCCGCCGACTCATCGAACGTGGCACGCGATTTGTGCAGGTCTGGAGCGGTCCGCAGGGCGCTGCGAATAACTGGGACAACCACGGCAGCATCCAGAACGAGCTCCCGCCAATCGCTCGCAGCGTTGATCAGCCCACCGCCGCACTGCTCAGCGATCTCAGACAACGCGGGCTTTTTGAAGATACACTGCTCGTGTGGAGCACCGAATTTGGCCGCACCCCGTTCGCTCAGGGCAGCGTGGGGCGGGATCATAACCGCGGCACATTCGTGACCTGGCTGGCCGGTGCCGGTATCAAACGCGGCGCCACCCACGGCCGCAGCGATGATCTGGGCTATCAGACCGCTGAAGGCCGCACCACCTGCCACGACCTGTATGCCACGATCCTGCACCTGATGGGCATCGACCACAAACAACTCACGTTCCGCACGTCCGGCATCGACCGCCGTCTGACGGATGTGCATGGACGCGTCATCGGTCAGATTCTGTCGCAGGCGTAATCCGGCTGTGGCCCTGACGGGATTGGCTGCCAGGAATGGCTGACGACGCTCCGGAAGCAAAATCGCTGCCTCTGGCCGGACGTTTGACCCGTCCCGCCTGGCAGCATACGATTTATGGGATGTATGCCGCGATCACACGTTCCTTTCAGGTCCCGGAAATCCATGCCCGCCACCGTTCTCAGCATCGGCCAGTGTCGCCCGGACAGTGCGGCGATTCAGCATTACCTGCAGTCCGCATTTGGGGCTGAGGTGCGGACGGCGGATACGGCGGCAGTGGCGCTGCAGCAGCTGCAGGCGGGGAATTTTGATCTGGTCCTGATCAATCGAGTGCTTGATGCAGACGGCACGTCCGGGATGGAGATCCTGAAAAGCATTCGGTTAAACGAAGCGTGGGACACGCTCCCGGTGATGCTGGTGAGCAATTATCCGGAATGGCAGCAGGCCGCCATCGCCGCCGGAGCTCTTCCGGGTTTCGGCAAGGCGGAACTCAACCGAGCCGAAACGCGGGAAAAGCTGGCGACAGTGCTGGGGGGACGGTGAGCGGGGTCTGCAGGTCGGCAGCGAGCATTCGTTTCGTGGCTCCCCATGCAGTCACGTGAAGTTACTGTGAACACGCTTGAGCACAGTCTGCACAGTCGAGGAGCTCTCTTGTCCATTCTGTACAGTCCTTCACCCCGGCCCTGGTTAGCTGACACCAACGTTTCTCGCACACGTCAATCTGCATACCACCGCCGTATTTTGTGCAGCATCGGCATTCGCAAAACCCATCGCCCTTTCCGGGAGTCTCGGGAGTCCCGGGCGTTTCGGGGGTTTCGCCGATGCTTGCTGGATCGATAAACGACGGGATTGTCGTTCGCGCAGGTTCTTTCCCGGGCAGTTGAGCAGTGACCGTCACGTTGTATCGACGGTATTCGTCTTTGGGAGGCGTCTCCTGGAAGTTCAGCGTGAGCCGGAGCCCTTCAAAGAAAGTTCCCCGAAGAGCAGGCGCTGAAATTGGCAATTCCTGCCCGACCAGAAGGTTGTCACGGGCTTCATTTGGCTTCAGAAGATCTGGCCCAGGGAATGTGAATGTACCGTGGATGCGGCCGACAAACTCGTCTGCAGCATCGCCGTCAAGCGTGGCCAGATTCACCAGCGTAAACCGGCATGTCCAGAAGCTGTGCGGCCGGTCGAACCGATTGAGCACAGAAATGACATTGACCCTGAAGGATGGAGGATTAAGGCGAGCGCGGAGAATTTCCCGCAGCTCATTTTCAGTCAGAATGCCAATCGACGATTCGGAGTCACATTGTCCTTTGCACATGATATTAGTCCCGAACGAGGAATGATTAAACCCAGCGATATGCTGACACAACAAATCGGGAAACGGCGCACGCCTGAATTGAGTTCAGACGACAGCCGACAGCCACATGAGAGTTACTGGCTGACATCGCGAACGACACGAAATCCCTTCGCCTCAGCCTTAGGAAATGAGAATCTCAGCAGATCATTCTGATTCAAGCTCATCAAGCCAGCAGGATTGTCATAATCTCCACCGAGAAAAGTGAGTGATGTCACAGGAATTTCCATATCTGTTGCCCTCCAGCAGACCTCAGACAGATTTCCAAGGGTATCATAAAGACCATAAGAATTGGTCCTCAGGCTGCCGACGCGACGAGGCTGATTGGCTCCAGCTTTCGACAGCTGCATGCCCTGACCGTTTGCATATTTCGGCAAATGGCTATAGTAAACGGAATCAGGAATGTAATTACCCAGATAGCGATAGTATGTGTTAGTGTTCAACAGATATGGTAAACCAATCGAGAAATGAACGAATTCAATTTCAGTCGGCAGCCGAAATCCATTGGCCCCCGTCAGACGTTTCCAGCGTGTTTTCTGCGGATTCCGTTTAACCTCTTTAACATCATCCGCCCCTTCAACCTCTTCGTACACCGGATCAAGACCACACCGTCGGCTCAGTGCATTGCAGAAGCCAAACATTTCAACAGCTGTCAGCCCGCCTGCCGGTAATTTGACGTCCACCGTCTTTTTCTGCTCATAAAGTTCGGGCATCAGCGCACGCACCATCTCCCACGTCACTTCTGTTTCCATGACATACAGCTGAGCTGGAGGGGTGTCCGGGTCCGGCTGCGGAATCGGCACTTTCAGGAAACAGATCTCCGGATCACTCGCCTCCCCGGCCCCATCCGGACCTGCAAGCTTCACCAGATACCAGTCCGGATGTGGAATCAGATTGTCACCGATCTTCCACTTCTCCGCGATCTTCCACGCTGTTCTGCGAACGCGGGCCGAATCGCTGGTTTGGGCGTTGATCCTGATGAAATCCTTCAGCACTTCTGACGGCTGCCTGGACTCTCCGATGACCGGCAGAATTTCCATCAGGATGTCCGGGCCCAGCGTTGCAGCCTGCCGAGTCACGCGTTCGTCGACACCACCGATCGACAGCCATTCTTCAAGGTGTTCATTGAACAGCGTGATCGCGGAGCGATCGGGTGGTACCTGCAATGAACGTTTCACGTTTTCCGGCTGGTTGAGCAGAAACATGATCCATGCATGATTTGCAAGGTTTGTGACTGCGGTGCTGAGCCCATTCTGCACATCAGGTAAATCTGCACCTGCTGTCGCGGCCTGTTCTCCGCGAAACGTCGCCCGACAGGCTGTGTATCCGGCTTCCAGAAAGTCGCTGTTGCCCCTGAAGATTTCGGTTGCCGTCTTAGCAAGGTACAGGGCGATTTCTGTCCGATTTTCCGGCGGAAGTTCATGTGAGTGTTCCAGCAGCGTTTTCAGCAGGTTCTGTGATTCCTTCTGAAAAAGCGGGTCGGTTGGTTCCAGCAGCTGCAGCAGAGCGACCTGTACGCTCAGCCAAAGCTGTGGCTGGGACGGTGCCAGCTGTCTGCGATTTTGAAGTTCCGTCGTGAGTCTGTACCGCACGAACGGCCTCAGATAGAACGGCGCTTGTGTGACTTCAAGGCTGATCGGACCGGTATAGGATGCGGGAATCAGCTGTTCCAGGCGGCGCATCTGCAGGACGACGGTGATCAGCAGAATCACGGGTACAACAATTGTCAGCAGCCAGTTGCGTGCAACGCTGACCATGGACCAGCGGATAAACCGAACCTGATCGGCCAAACGACGTTGAACCGGGACGTCACGCAGAACCCTGATCAGTTCCTGAGTATTCAGCAGGTGGCGCCGTTCGCCGGTTCGGGCCCATGCGGTCGAGCGAGCTGACAGGAGTGCTGTGGCGAGTGTCTGGCTGATGCCTTCCAGCCACAGCCGGAGCGGTTGCAGCCAGACTTCGTGGGTGAGTTGCCAGACGCGTTCCTGGTGGCCGCTGGTACCGACCTGAAGTGACAGAATCAGATCACCCTCCTCCAGATGCCGCAGCGCGGCGTTGATTTCGTCTGCGGATGTACCTGCAAGGCACGCGTTCTGAAACTCGGCAAAGCGGACCTGTCGCCGAATACCACCTTCTGTGTCGTCGCCGATGAGGCAGGGGATGAGACTGTGCCAGAGCGATTGGCTGCGTGCCTGTGTTCCGGTGCCGGGCTTGAGCAGTTCACGGACGTGGCTGAGCGCGATGTCGGACCACGACTGCGGCGGTGGCTGGTCGTGCGGGGAGGCGGCGTGTTGATTGAGGTGTCTGGCGACGAGCACCACCCATGCCGGGCGGACGCCCTTATGGAGTTTGTCGACTTCGTGAAGCAGTTTCCGGCGGTGCAGCAGGGTCTGTCGGCGCCGGGCGGGATCGGGGTTGTCGGGCGTCTGGTCGGGCGTCTGGTCGGGAGTCTGGTCGGGGGTCTTGTGCAGTTGTTCCAGCACTGCACCAGCTTCGTCACCGGTGAAGGCGTCGAGTGAGAAGCCGCTGCTGCCGTAGGCGCGAGGAGCTCCGCAGGCGCTCATGAAGGGTTCAGCGCGGTCGATAAAATCGCTGCGGAAGATCAGGAGCGTCTGCAGGTGGTGACCATTGCAGAGTTTGAGTGCCTGCTGGAGCTGGGTGTCTTTTTTTCGCCCATGAGCATTCAGCCACTGTTCGAACTGGTCGATGACGATCAGCAGTTTCCTTGCAGAGTGTGGGTGCCGGGAATCATGGTCCGACCTGGCATTCCAGTCGTGAAGGATCTGTTCGAGGGTGGCGGTTGTGGTCCGTGGCAGGCTGAGGCGGTAGATGAGAAGCTGACGGAGCCTTTCGGTAGTGTTTTCGGTCTCAGTCTGGTTGTCGGACACATGTTCTTCGGCATTGAGCATCACGACGGTGACGGCATCACGGTGGTCACGTTCCCGGAGCGCTGGCCAGACTCCGGCAGCGAACCAGCTGGACTTTCCCGCACCGCTGGGGGCAGAGAGTGCGAGGATGCGGGTGGATGCGGGGGCGGAGTTGGGGTCTGCGGGAGGCAGGATCTGGTTGAGCAGAGGCTGGATCGCGGTATTGAGGCTGCTGTCCGGAGCGGCTTTCAGGAGAGTCTGGTAAAACGCATGATCGTGAGCGGTGAGCGGACGGAGCCGAAGAAGCGTGGCTTCGGAGTGTTCGTTGTGTGGCTGCTGCAGCCACTGCAGGGCTTCAAGGAGTTCGATCGCACTTCCATAGCGATGTTCAGGATTGAAGTGCAGACAGCGCAGGCAGGTGTGGCCGAGGCGAGCAGAAATGCGGCTGTCGATGGATCGCGGGGAATCCGGCGGTTCTTTGTAGACCTCGTTCAGTCTGTAGACCTCGTTCCGATCATCCCATTTGAAGTCCTCGGTTTTTACGAAGGGGTGCGCTGCCGTGAGCATTTGGTAGAGCATCACTCCGACGCTGAAAATGTCGCTCCGCGGACCAGCCGTCGGGATCGCGTTCGACTGTGGCCAGATATGTTCGGGCGCCATGTACTTCCATGTTCCACCTGTGGGAGTCCGCTTTCCTTTTCGGAGGATCGCCAGTCCGAAATCTGCAATCAGAGGCTGGACACCCGTGGTCGTTTTCCGGAGCAGGATGTTGGCGGGTTTCAGATCAAGATGAAAAACTCCCTGATCGTGGACATGCACAAGGGCCCGAACGATCTCCGTGATGATCCGGACAGCCTGTGAGTGAGGCAGTTTGCCTCCGTTTTCCCGAAGATATTCACTCAGATTCGGTCCATCGATGAATTCCAGGACCAGTGCCAGTTGTCCCTGCGCGGTGGTTTCCGTCCCGAGCAGCTGCACGATACCGGGATGATTCAGCACCTGCAGAACGTGTGCTTCAAGGTCATGCTTTGCGTCCTTACCGGGACGTGGCGCAGCCAATTCCTGAAGAACCTTAATTGCCACATTCTGACCCAGCGCGGCGGAATGGGCCAGATAGACGGTACCAAAGCCACCTTTCCCCAGCTTTCTGATGAACTCGTATTGATCACCATTCCGCAGGGCCGGAAATCCGGGGCCCTCGTCTTCCTTCGATTCCGGCTCCCGCGATGGCTCTCCTTCCGGCTCCATTATTTCCGTGACGGAGCTTTTGAACTGTTCTTCCCATTCCCTGAATACCGCCTGCAGCTCGCGTTTGTACTCTGGAAAGCGACCAAGGTAGTTGTCGAGTTCGCGAGAGGAAACAGATCCAGCCTGCTCGATTTCGATCGAGACGCAGCGGGTGACGACATACTGCCGCAATCGTGGCTCCACATAGTCACGGACGATTTCGATACGCGGCGAGAGACCGTCAATACATTCCCGCTCGAACTGATCAAGGATCGGTGTAAGGACTGCCAGTTCCTTCGCGTTCAGATCGTTTCCGGAACTATCGTCCATCATTGGTGTCTCCTGTGCAGAGACGCAGCAGAATGTCGAGGCGTGTGCGATATTTGTGCCGGGTGATGCCAAGCTGCTGAATGATCTCTCGTTGGTCGTACCCCTCGACAAGCATGGGCAGCATTTTCAGCATAAAGGCATCACCCGGGGTTGCGCGGATGTGTCGCTCTACGGACGCAGAGGCGTGTCTGAAGGAGTCTGCAAACGAGGCCAGTTCATCGGGGGGTTCTGTGTCGCCGGAGAGTTGATGGTCTTCCGGAAGGGACGTGGCCTTGATGGCCTGGGCCCGCTTCGTCTGGCTGCGTTTCCAGTTTTCCAGGCGACAGTTGCGATTGATCGCGGCCAACAAGTTCCAGAGATCAGACCGATCCCTGACTTTGTTATAGTCCCCGCGGATCAGGCCGGTGTAAAAGCGGTGCAGCATGTCATTGGCTACCACGTCCCTGTCAGTTGCCTGAAGCAGACTCAGGTTTGCATGGAGCTTCGTCTGAAAGTCCCGCATGAGTCGCTGCAGCAGATCCCGAACGGCAGCTTGATCACCGCCGGCGGCTTTTTGGTACAGACGAGTCACAGAACCTGGCTGACGAGCTTCCACAACGAGTTCCTCCTGGTGGACCTGAGATGTGCCTGGGCAACGATGCCTTTGAGACTGGGATGTGATCTCTGAACGGACCGATGAACGAATGTTGTCCCTGTGAGTATCAATGGCGAAATTGGGCAGGGTATGTTCAGAAATCCCGGCAAAATCTTTTGGAAATGGAAAATCCGGGGGAACGGGCTGAAATCACCCCGATTTGGGTGGTTTTGGGGGTGTCGGGAGGGGAGGGCGAGGCAGGGATGGCGAAACGGTGTGAATTCGGGCGAATTGGGGTGTTTTCAGTTCTGCTTGCCAGTTGACAGCTCTCGCCGCGATCCCTTGTGAAGGGACTGTTGGTCTCTCGCAAAGGCGCAAAGACGCAAAGGAAGGACAGAAGGTTCAAATTTCAAACAATTCCAGCTTTGCGCCCTGGCGCCTTTGCGTGAAGTAAGAGTTGGTACAGCAAGATGCCCGCCCGCGCGTCTGCATGAAATCCGAGAGAC
>JBJTOM010000426.1:0-3559 GCA_046074585.1 Planctomycetota bacterium
ATCGGCCGCAGGCCGCAAACCCTCCGTCGCAGAACTCATGAAGGACTTCGAATCCACCAAAAAATCCAAAGACCGCGACAAGGGCCGCAAATCTGCAGAGCCTCCCCGCGGCGCTTCCAGCGCCGAAACGACCGGCTCCGCCGCCGACGCCCTGCCCGCGCCTACCAGCAGAAACGCGACACGGCCTCCGCCCCCCCGCCACTCACCAAAGAAGACGCCCGCTCAGCCGAAACTCGCACCGCACAAATCACATTTCTCAAAACCCGCGGTCTCCCAGGCGCCGCCGCAGTCCTCATTCTCGGCTACGCCTGGTTCTGGTACATGAACCGCGAAATCTACGAAGGTCCGCCGCTCTACGAAGTCACCGGTACCGTCATTCAAAGCGGTAAACCTCTGCCGGGTGTCAACGTGGAATTCGCCCCCGCAGAACCCGACCCCAACCAGGAAGTGCTCGCCGCCGCCGGAATTACCGACGATCAGGGCCGCTTCCGGCTTCGCGCTTTCGACAGCCAGTACGGAGCCCCCGCCGGACCCTACATCGTCGGACTCATCAACCCCAGCGGCATCCCCATCAACCTCCCCGAAGAACTCATCCGCCAGACAGTCACACCAGACGGTAAAAACGAATTCCAGCTCAGCTTCTGAAACCAGCCATGACTACCCTCATCGTCGACTACGGCATGGGTAACCTGCGAAGTGTTCAAAAAGCCTTTGAACACTTCCATGAACCCGCCGAAATCTGCTCCTCACCCACCGCACTCGCACAGGCTTCCCGCATTGTGCTCCCCGGTGTCGGTGCCTTTCGTGATGCAATTGCTGCTCTCCATCGCCATGATCTTGTCAATGTGCTCAAAGATGCCATTGCCGCCGACCGCCCATTCCTCGGGATCTGCCTCGGCATGCAACTGCTCTTCTCCAGCTCACTCGAAGACGGACATCACCAGGGACTCGATGTCATTCCCGGTGTCGTCCAGCGCTTCCAGCTCCCAACCGAATTCAAGATCCCCCACATGGGCTGGAATCAACTCCGCACCGCTCAGGTCCCGCCCCATCCACTGTTCGACAACCTGCCGCAGAATCCCTGGTTCTACTTCGTCCACAGCTACCACTGCGTCCCCAGTGACAATTCCTGGGTCGCTGCCACCACCAGCTACGGCCCCCCCTTCGTCGCCTCCGTGGCCCGCAGCAACGTCATGGCAGTCCAGTTTCACCCCGAAAAAAGCCAGGCAGCCGGCCTGCAACTCCTCCGCAACTTTCTCAGCTGCACCCACACCCCCAACACCTGACAACAACCAGCAAACCCCCAGCAACCAAGCACCGAACACTGAACACTGAAAACTGAAAACTGAAAACTGAACACTGAACACTGAACACTGAACACTGAACACTGAACACCGAACACTGAACACCGAAAACCGGAACCTCTCTGCAATGATCATCAGCCGCCGCTGGCTGGCCGACTACGTCGCCCTGCCCGACTCCACCGCCGAACTCACCCGCCGCCTCACCCTTTCCGGCCTGAACCTCGAAGAATTCCACGACGTGTCTCAGGGACTCAGTCAGCCGGACGTGGCGATTGACCTCGAAGTCACCAGTAACCGTCCGGATTGCCTGGGGCATATCGGAGTGGCTCGTGAAGTCGCGGTGCTGTTTCAGCAGCCGCTGAACATTCCGGCTGCTGCCGTCAATGAATCCGGCCCCCCCATTGCCGGCTCCGTTTCCGTTCAAATCGACAGCGAAGACCTCTGCCCTGAATACCATGCCCGCATCATTCGTGGTGTGCGGATCGGGCCCAGCCCCGCATGGCTCCGCGATCGACTGGCAGCAGTCGGCATCAATTCGGTCAACAACGTGGTCGATGTAACCAACTACGTGATGCTCGAATGCGGCCAGCCACTGCACGCCTTCGACTTCGATCGACTCAACGGCGCTCAAATCCTCGTTCGCCGAGCTCACCCGGGCGAGAAAATCCGGGCGATTGACCAGCGGGATTACGAACTCACCGCCGGCATGTGCGTCATCGCCGACGCCAGCCGCCCCGTGGCCGTGGCCGGCGTCATGGGCGGACTCGATACGGAAATCTCCAGTGCCACTGTCAACGTGCTCATCGAGGCCGCAGCATTCTCGTCACTCTCCGTCCGCGCGACCGCTCGAACTCTCAGGCTCCACAGTCCCTCCTCCTACCGCTTTGAACGCCGGACAGACCGACGGAATCTCGACTGGGCCTCCCGCCGCTGCTGCGAACTCATCCTGCAGGTCGCCGGCGGGTCACTCCTTCAGGGCTCCCTCGTCGCCGGCACACCGCTCCCCCCGCTGCGCGACCCCGTCAGGCTCCGCTTCGACCGCGTCCAGCAACTCCTTGGACTGGAAATCCCCCCGGCCACTTGCACCGAAATCCTCAACAGCCTCGGCCTGAAATGCCTCGAACAATCCCCCTCCGAAGCAACCTTCCGCCCACCCGGCTGGCGACTCGATCTGACCCGCGAATGCGACCTCATCGAAGAAATCGCGCGCATTCACGGCTATGAACACATTCCCACAAACGCCCCGCTCCCCGTAGTCGCCACCTCACGCACTCCCCGCGAACGCATCCTCGACACCGTCCGCTCACACCTCACCGCCTGCGGACTCTTCGAAGCCCTCACTCTGTCATTCGTCAGCGAAGCCCAGCGACAACTCTTCCAGCCCGCCGGAGAACTCGCTCCCGTTGCCGTCAGTCATTCCAGTCGCAGCCACGAAAATCAGCTGCGACAAAGCCTGATCCCCAGCCTGCTCCAGTGCCGCCGACAAAATGAACGCCACGGCACACTCAACGCAGAACTCTTTGAAGTCGCCCGCGTCTACCTTGCGGCCGGCACCGGTCAACCCGAAGCCACCGCCGAACCACTCACTGTCAGCCTCGTCACCGGTCGCTCCTTCGCCTCCGTTCTCGGCATCGTCGAAAGTCTCGTCGCCACCCTCGCCCCAAGCGCCACCGTCACCTCCTCACCCTGCACACGTGGTGAATTCCTGAGCGGTCGCGGGGCAGAACTGAGAATCAGCGGCGAACTCCTCGGCTGGCTCGGTGAACTCAGCCGCGAAGTGCTCACAGCAAGCGAACTTCATGACCCGGTCTGCGTCGCTGAACTCCGCCTCCCACTCCTCGAACGCCTCTTCCAGCCCTCCCGCTGCTTCACCCCACTCCCCCGCTTCCCCGCCGTCTCACGCGACCTGAACTTCGTCCTCCCCGAACACGTCTCCTGGCACCAGCTCAGTCAAACCGTCCGGCAAAACGCCGGACCACTCCTCACCGAAACCGCGTTCGCCGGACTTTATCGCGGCAAACAAATCGCCCCCGATCACAAATCCTGCGTGATCACCTGCCGCTTCCAGTCCCCCGAACGAACACTCACCGCCGAAGAAGTTGACGAGTCCGTTCGCCGCATCATCGCCGCCTGCGAATCCTGCCTCGCCGCCTCGCTCCGCGCCTGATGACCCACACGCCACTGAAATCCGTATCTGCTCGGTGAAGCGGAAAGGAGGGGGGGGGAGGAGGGGAAGGGGGGGGGGGGGGGGGAGG